>CAYMKI010000048.1:0-18365 GCA_964390695.1 uncultured bacterium | reverse complement strand
ATATTATGTAGTTTTTTACCTTAAAAAAAATCAAGATCATCGCCCAATCCCTGGATAGCGCGTGGATTATAGGATCTTTGATATGAGTGCATGACTCCCGCTTCCCAGGAGTCATGCCAGAGCCATTTAGCTCAAAGCGGCGATAGTTCCGCCAACGACAGCCGTTCCGATGCCTCCGAGAAATAGGTGCGGCGACATTACAGCGAGGCCCAAGATGGATAGTGATACTCCGACTATGGCCAGGGCGACGCCAAACCAGCGAGCTGAAGTGCTGACAACTGTTGTTGGGCTGGATCCTAAAATTACTGTGGAAGAAGAAGGTCTGCTCCAGGGCCATACAAATGTAGTCGAAGAGGGACCTCTGCTGAAGGTGTGTGTGGTGCGTGAAGGGGCTGCGCCTGGGGAATTCAAAACGCTAAAGCGATCGGCTCTAATGTTATTGAGTGGATTCCAGCTTCTTTCAGCTGCAGTATTTCTATGAAGTTGTTCGCGACCGCCGAAACTACCGGCATGAGGACTTGCTACTGATGCAAACATATATTTCTCCTTGTTGGATGGGTTTATTTTTTGTGGTAGGCATTCTACCAATTTTTTTCGTTGCTGTCTAAATATATCGCAATTTTCTGTTAAAATCCAATTAAGGCTTCAATAATCTTTCATTAAATCTTGGCTAAAAACGCGCTTGCATCTTAAGCTTAAATCGAAGACAATATTAGGATGATATCAATATAGAGATCCTTATGCAAAGTTTAATAAAAAAATCGATCCATGATTCTATCAATGCTTTAAAACAACTAGAGCAGCCTCGTGGTTTAGTATTCCTAGAACAAGCCGCTGAGATGATGGCTGCATGCTTTGAGCGCGGCGGGAAAATTCTCGCTGCGGGAAACGGCGGCAGCTTATGCGATGCAGCCCATCTCGCCGAGGAATTTACGGGATTTTTCCGCAAGAAAAGGCGGGCATTGCCGGCGATAGCTTTGAGCGATAGCGGCCACCTCACCTGTGTAGGCAATGATCTGGGTTTCGACGCGGTCTTCTCGCGAGGGCTGGAAGCTTTGGCACAGCCGCAGGATATCTTTATCGGCTTAACTACCAGCGGCAATTCCCCGAACATCGTCAAGGCATTTGAAACGGCTAAACAGATGCACCTTAAAACTATCGCTTTTTTAGGCAAAGGCGGCGGCAAGCTGCGAGGTGTGGCGGACTTGGAATTGTGCATTGACGGCTTTGCGACCTCGGACCGCATCCAAGAAGCTCACATGACCGCCCTGCATATCATTATAGAAATGGTAGAGTACAAGCTGTTTCCCGAGTTTTTACCATCCCAAGGCATCCAAGCGGCTGCCATCAGCCAAAACTAGCCGCCTATGCTCAGACATGTGGAAATATATTTTTTAGAGGTCATCAAGGGGCAGCGCAAAGGCCTTGTCCCTTTCTTGATCAAAGCCATTCTGCTCCCTTTAAGCTGGATCTACCAGCTCATCGTCTCTTTGCGCAACTGGGCTTTCGACCACGGGTGGCTGCGCAGATACACTCCTCCGGTGCCCATGGTGATCAGTATTGGAAATATCGTGGCCGGAGGCACCGGAAAAACTCCCGTGACAGCTCTCCTGGCAAAAGAATTTTATTCCACGACGCCCTTGGCCATCTTATCCCGAGGCTATCGCTCTAAGGCGGAAAACCTCGTTACGCCGGTAGTGCTAAGCAAAGGACAGGGGCCTATGCATCCCTCCAGTTTCTGCGGGGATGAATCCTATATGCTTTCCCAAAATTTTCCCAAAGCCTTTGTCTTTGTAGGCAAAGACAGGCATAAGTCTTCCGACATGGCGGCAAAAGCCGGAGTCAAACTGATTCTACTAGATGACGGCATGCAGCACAGGCGCTTGGCCCGCGACTTTGAAGTGGTGGTGATGGATGCTTTGGACCCTTTTGGTCAAGGCTACTACCTGCCGCGCGGCCTTCTGAGGGAAGGGAAAAAATCCTTGGCGCGTGCGGATATCATTGTGTTGAACCACGTCAAAAACCACGAACAATATGCTTTGATCCGCAGGCAGATTGCCGACTACACGACGGCGCCGGTAGTGGGCACTTCTACTGAGATTGTCAAGATAGCCGATTTAGAGGATCGCCCGCTGCCGCCGCTCAAAGGTAAATTGGTGGGAGTTTTCAGCGGCATAGCCCATCCCGATTATTTTGCCGCCACGGTTCAAGAGCAGGGGGCGACTTTGGTCGATTCGTATTTTATTGCGGACCATACCGAATACCCGCTTGCCGATCTATATGCTTTTGCCGAGCGGTGCAAACAAAAAGGGGCCGAGTGGCTGATCTGCACGGAAAAAGACCGCGTAAAGCTTGCCGATGCCTTGGAATTGCCCTTGCCTGTAGCTTGGGTAAAAGTGCAGCTGGTGGTCATCGAAGGCGAGATGCAGTGGAAAGCATTCATCAAACAAGTTAAAGATACCCTCGATAAATCGCTGTAGCCGTGACGGCTCAGGGCTGTATTTTTACTGATACGGAACGCTTTGTTTTTATTCCATAAACAGGTATTTTGGGGATAATGCAACAGAAAGGTTATAACAGATGAAACTGTGGATAAAAATATTAATCGCGTTATTTTTAGGCGCCGCAACAGGCTTGCTGTTAGGCCCTTCAGCTGAGATTTTCAAACCCATCGGCGCGGTATTCCTCAATCTGATCAATATGATCATTGTGTTGTTGGTACTATCCTCGATGACGGTGGGGATTACCAGTATCCACGATCCGCAAAAATTGGGCCGGGTGGGCATTAAAACCCTTGTCATGTATCTGATCACTACCATACTGGCTATCGTCATGGGGCTGTTTTTTGCGGCGGTATTTCAGCCGGGAATATCCTTGGGATTACAAGCCACCGGTACAGTGAATGTCGCAGAAACGCCTTCGATCACGCAGATCATCCTTTCGATCATCCCCACTAATCCGATGGCATCCCTGGTGCAAGGCAACATCCTGCAGATCATCGTCTTCGCCCTCTTCCTGGGCATAGCCATCAATTTCGCCGGAGAAAAGGGTAAGCCTTTGCTCGAGATGTTGGAATCCCTGGCGGAAGTCATGTTCCGTTTGACGTCTATCATCATGGAATTTTCCCCTATAGGTGTCTTCGCCATCATGGCTGCCGTCACCGGCTCGTTCGGACTGGCCGTGCTGCTGCCCCTACTGAAGTTTCTGTTGGTGTACTATTTGGCTTGCGCCGTGCATCTGGGTGTGGTCTTTTGCGGCATCATCAAAGTTTTGGCCAAGCTAAACCCGATGCCATTTTTCAGGGGCATGGGCGATGCCATCATGGTGGCTTTTTCCACATGCAGCAGCTCGGCTACCTTACCAGTCTCTATGCACTGTGTGCAGAAAAACCTTGGCGTGTCTAAAAACATCACCAGCTTTGTGCTGCCGCTAGGTTCCACCTTGAATATGAACGGCGCCGCCATTTTCCAAGGCATGAGCGCTTTATTTATATCGCAGGCCTATGGCATCCATCTGGAATGGCAGGCCTTGGTGACCATCGTAGTCACGGCCACCCTCTCAGCTGTGGGCGCCGCAGGAATTCCGGGTACGGGCTTCATTATGCTTTCAGTGGTATTTACCTCGGTCGGCTTGCCGATCGAAGGCTTAGCGCTTCTAGCCGGCATCGACCGCATCCGCGAGATGGTGTCTACGGTATTGAACATCCTTGGCGATGCCGTCGTCGCTGTCTACATCGCCAAGCAAGAAGGAGAACTGGATGAAAGACAGTACAATCATGAAGTTCTCGTCGAATTGGAAAGCAGCGATATCTAACGCCTATGTTTAAAACCCAACATACTCCAATCGCGTTACAATAAGCGCGCAATTAGAGTATGTTGGGTTTAAACAACGTGGGCTTGAGAGCTTCAAACATTTCAAACATGCTGAGAACTACATGGTGTGGAAAAACCCGCATATCATGGTCATAATCCTCTAACCGCATATACACTAGATTGTCTTTGCCAACTGCCTTAAAGGTATGGGCTATCACGTCGGCGCTTTCCACCGGAATCACCTGGTCGGCAGAGCCATGCGCATAAAATATGGGATGTTCTATCTGCAGCAGCTCGTCCAGATAATGCCGGGTCAGATGCGAGGCCCACCATTTGTAGGTGCAGGTCATGAAATATTTATCGCCCACAGGTTCGGCGAGCATTTCCTGAATCTTATCTTCCAACAAAAGCATCATCTCCCGGATTTCTTCTTCAGGTTCTCCCATGCTGATCAGGAATTTTTTAAAGGCTATCTTCAACTCTTCCGTGGTGTGCAGGCCGCCCCCACAGGTAAACAACCCCGTGGCTTTCACTTCCGGAATTTGGGCCGACAGCGAAATCGCCAAGCGCCCTCCTTCAGAGCCGCCTATGAGGATGATGTTCCCGTTCCAATGCGGCAGAATTTCATGGTTGCGCAGTTTCTGAATAAACAAGAGGTGATCATTCAAGCGATTATCAAAGGAGTTGGTGCTGTCATATTCGTTCATATCGAAATCGTCGGGAGAATAGATGCCCTGCTTTTCTAAAGTCACCAAAGCGGCGCCGAAACTATAGGCGAGCATGTTGAAATCTTCGTGCCAGACTCTCACACTTTCGCACTGCGATCCGTGCAGGATAAAGGCGATGGGATAGCTTTCCCGATTTTCAGGCAGGGTCATATAGCCCACCAAGGTGGACCCGTCGGCTCTGCTGACTTTAAATGGTTCTATGAGGTTGGCCTGCAGGATGAGAGGCGTCAAACAACAGATAACGATAAGGCAACATTTATACCACTTAGTTAGAGTCATGAATTCCCCCTTTTAATTTGAGAAAATGGATGATTTATTAGCATAACATTTTATCTCTTTTTCCTCAAAAGCTCATAACTATTCAGTACTATACCAAGTGTTTAACTTATTAGATTTCTTGTATAATTAACCTCCTTGCCCTTGCCTGTTCCTTGCCCGAATTCTATTTAATTCCTTATCTGAAATCTCTAATGAAAGAAATATAACCACATAGGACAGTGAGCAATGAGAGAATCGATGGCATAAGCCATTTTAAAGAGTGATTATGAGCTGTATATTTCACGATAGAGGGTGTTGAAAGCAACCGTCTCGTTCTGTGAGACACTCATTTGCTGCAGACTGTTTGTAATATCCCTCTGTGAGCTCTGTGGGCTCTGTGGTTCAATATTTTATATTTTATGAGGGTTGGTGAACAGTTAGATGATTGCGGATTTTGCTATAGACTATTTAGATTATAAGCCTTATGATTTTGCCTTTTGTACTAAATATAAACCATGATTTTTTAATGAAGGACAGTCTAGATGAGCATTCAGAATATAAATTCTATTGATACGGCAGGAAGTGCACTTCCTCAAATCCAACCCTCAACCGCCTCTACCCCTGCCAAAAAGGCCCAAACGGTGGCGTTCAATATATTATGCCAGGCATGCGGCTTGCCGCCGGCTGAAAAAAAAATGTGCGGCGGTTGCAGGCAGGTGTACTACTGCAGCCCAGCCTGCCAAAAAGCCGATTGGCCGGCACATAAACCCAACTGTTTAACCGCCAAAGCCGTGCAAGGGGTTAAATCGGTTTCTAACACTTCGACTAAAATCCAAACTCCCAGTGACGTTTGGACGGCCAAGGTAGAGGGTATGGAAGGTAAAAAAGTCAAATTAACACACTGGGAAGCCCAAAGCTACCGCATCCAGCCTGAACAGAGGACTTATGGCTTTTTGTATTTCAGTGATTGTATTTCACTATTATGTCTACAGATAAATGACAGCCTTCAAAAGTTTGTAGAAGATAAATTAAAGCAAAGTTCCAACATGAGAGGTATGGTGATGCTGCTTCCTGGCACTACCATAAAAAAAAATATTCCGAATTGGATGGAGGATCTTAAAGAAGCTTTAAAGGTATATAATTACCCGATGCCAGAGTCTTTGCTTCTTAAGTTGCCGGAATTTTTTGAGGATTATTTTAATACACATCCCCTGATCTCGATTTCAACAGATTCGCCGGAAGAAATCGTCCAATCATTAAAAATGATAACACACGATATCATACGCTTTCATTTCAATAATAAGCAGAAATACGATTTCGATATTGTCAAAACTCCTATTACGATTACTAACGATGAGCTCAAAGTTTTTGACTGTACACTAGATTCAATTGACATAGATTTAGAGGATTTTTCGTGCGGAAGCTATACACTCCTAAAAGAGGGCGTTCGGAACGCCAAAGATGTTATATTTGATCCAAAATTGCCAGTTATGCGTCTGCTAGAGAACCTTCTATTTGAAGGAGGTTATGAACCGGTTGTTGTTCCTCAGAGTGGAGATCTGGTCGTTTACTTCAACGATAAATTTGCTGTTCCCCATCACAATGGTAAATGTTTGTCCAACGGGCTCATACAATCCAAGCAGGGGGTCAAAAATCCGTATTCTTAAGAAAACCAGTTTACAGAATATTCCATTTCATATGGAAACCATGTGGTCTTTTTTAGAAAAAAATAACCTCTGTAGTTTTGTATCAAACACCAGAGAATTGATTCTATCCAAAAAAACTACAGAAGCAGTATACTAAGAGAGTGTATACTCAAACAACCTGAATATTTGGAAGTTCGGCCTAGCCAAAGCCACGTTTACAGGTTGTTTGGGTAGAATAAATCCCCTAAGTCTACATTGTTGAAAATTTTATGTTTAATCTTCCTGGCAGCATTCCAGTCCGCATTCATTCAGTGTTTTGGTTGATGGGCCTCTTATTAGGCTGGCTCATCTCCGAATCACTCCAAGGGATGATTATCTGGATGGGAATTATTTTCGTTTCGGTCCTCATACACGAATACGGCCACGCCTTGGCGGCCATGGCCTTTGGACAATCCAGCCGGATCGATTTGATCGCATTTGGCGGCTTGACTACGCGTAAAGGCGGCTCTTTGAGGCTATGGCAGGAGTTTGTAGTCGTGGCCAGCGGACCGTTGGCGGGACTGCTGCTATGCTTTGCCGCCTATTGCCTCAAAGGTATCGGCAGCATCGATAAACACCTATATCTATCCTACATTGTCAGCAGCTTCTTCGCGGCCAACCTTTTTTGGACGATCACGAATTTACTGCCGGTGCTGCCTTTAGATGGCGGGAGCTTGATGCGCATCCTCTTGCAAGCTTTATTTGGCTTGAGGGGCATCAGAGCGGCATTTTTTCTGAGCATGGCCTTCGCCGGGATTCTATCGGTGCTCTGTCTGCTGCAAGGCTCGCTTTTGCTGGGCTCCTTTTTTGTGATGTTTTTATTCGATAACTACAGGAGCTGGCAACAGGCGCGCTCCATGACGGAAGATGACAAAAAGACCCAATGGCACCAGCTCTTCTACGAAGCCGAACAAGACCTGAAAGCCGGCTTGCGCCAAACGGCTTTCGACAAATTTATGCAGGTAAAAAACCAAACGCAGGCAGGTCTCTTGCATATGGCCGCCATGCAGCATTTGGCAGAAATCTATGCCGATCAAGGCTATTTTGCCGAGGCCTACGAGCTGCTGGCCCCGCACAAAAAACGCTGGGATGGCCCTACACTCTTTTTGCTGGAATGGGTATGTTACAATTTGGGCGACTACTCACAAGCTGCCGATCTCGGCAACCAGGTGTATGAGCTTAAAGCCGATTACCAGACGGCCTATTTGAATGCCCAGTGCCATGCTAAACTCGGCCACAAGACCGCGGCGCTAGGTTGGCTGCAATGCGCTATCCGTGAAGATATGCCCAACATCAAAGAAATGCTTAACCACCCCGATTTCGACAGCTTGAGGCTGGAGGAATCTTTTCAAAAACTCTTAGCTTAATGATATGACCAGTATATTCCCCAATTTAAATCCGCCTCAGCTTGAGGCGGTCGAAACCCTAGATGGACCCGTTTTAGTGTTGGCCGGTGCTGGATCGGGCAAGACACGCGTGGTCACCTACCGCATTATCAACCTGCTGCAACATGGCCATGCGCCGTCTTCTATACTAGGCTTGACCTTTACCAACAAAGCCGCGGCTGAAATGAAGGAAAGGGTCAAAAGCTTAACTCAACATCAGGTGCTGATATGCACCTTCCATAGCTTAGGAGCGAGAATCCTTAGAGAATCCATCGCAGCATTGGGGTACGACCGCAACTTCACCATCTACGATGATGCGGATATCGATACCGTGCTGACCAATTGCCTGGTAGACCTGGGAGTGTATGACGCCAAAAAGGGGCATAAAGGATACAAAAGCCTGATCTCGCAATCTAAAAACGATATGCTGCTACCCGATGAGGTGCCGGTGCAATACAGCCTCGACCTGCCACGGTTTTCCGAAGTATACCGCGCCTACCAAAGCAAACTCAAAGAATACAACGCGCTAGACTTCGACGACTTGCTCTTCCTTCCCGTGCGTTTATTGCGCGATCACCCTGCCGTGCTGCACACGTACCAGCAAGGCTGGCCATATTTGCTGATCGATGAATACCAGGACACCAACGAAGCGCAGTATACCCTGATCAAATTGCTGGCGGGATCCAAACAAAATATCTGCGCCGTGGGCGATCCGGACCAGTCTATTTACTCCTGGCGTGGAGCCAAAATCCGCAATATCCTTAACTTCGAAAAGGATTTTTACGGGGCCAAGATGATACGCCTGGAGCAAAATTACCGCAGCCGCAGCAATATCTTGGAAGCGGCCAATGCCGTGATTGAGCGCAACCAAAGCCGCATAGCAAAAAATCTGTGGAGCGATAAAGGGCCGGGAGACAAAATTAAATACTTCGTGGCCGACAGTGAAACCCACGAAGCTGAGTTTGTGGCCAATCAAGTTTTCTACCACCGCCAAAAACATAAAATTCCCCTCAGTCAAATGGTTGTCTTTTATCGCACCAACGCCCAGTCGCGGGTCTTTGAAGATTATTTTCTCAAATGGAGAATTCCCTATACCATTGTGGGCGGGCTTTCGTTCTACCAGAGGCGCGAAATCAAAGATATCCTCTCTTTCTTGCGCATCGTACTCACAGGCACCGACTTCGTCGCTTTCTCCCGCACTATCAACCTCCCTAAGAGAGGCTTAGGCGAATCATCGATAGAGAAGATGCGGCATTACGCCTTCCAAAATAACCACACGGTATTGTCTTATTGCGAGGCGCTCCTGCAAAATGTGCCTATGGAACCTGTTCTAAAACTGAACTCAAAACAGCGTGAAGGTCTTAAGGAATATATCCAGATCATCCATCAGCTCAGGGAAATCGCCGCTTCGTGCTCTTTGATGCAGTTGGTAAAATCTACCATAGAGCTCACCCGATACTTAGGATTTCTGCAAGAAGACCGCGAAAGCTATGATGACCGCAAAGCTAACTTGGATGCCCTGATAGCTAAAGCTCACGAATGGGAAGACTCTACACCCGAGCCTACCCTGGCCAAATTTTTGGAGGAGCTTTCGCTAAAGTCGACACTGGATGAGGTCTCAGAGGAGAAACAGCACGTCAGCCTTATGACCATCCACAACGGCAAGGGCTTGGAATTTGACGTGGCCTTTCTCGTAGGCATGGAGCAAGACTTATTTCCGCATGTAAACTCTCGAGGCAGCGAGGAAAAAGTTGAAGAGGAACGCCGCCTCTTTTATGTCGGCATGACGCGCGCCAAAGAGGTATTGTATTTGACACACGCCCGCAGCCGTTTTATCTGGGGTACCACGCGTTATCAGTCCATGAGCCCTTTTCTGCGTGAAGTTCCCTTGCAGTATGTGGAAAAAATGCGCTCAGGGTCGGCTGTAGACTATGATGACATCGAGGAATCCCAAGAAAATACACCTCCTTCAAGTCAAGTTCAGGGAGAATTATTCAAGACCGGAGATTGTATCTTTCACCATGACTTTGGCGTAGGTACTATATCCGATATCTACGAAGGTTCCGTTGGGACAATGTATAAAATATTTTTCACCAACGAGAATAAAGAAAAAACGCTGGCTGCTCAATATTGTAAACTCGTAAAACTGTAATACATACCATAGCCGCTGCATAACTTAAAAAATAGGGGGCAAGTTGGGTTTAAAGATGCATTTTAATAACCCTCTGAGCTATCTGAAGAGTATGCCCCTTCGCGTATCCTCCGCGCCTCTGTGCCTCCGCGTTTAAACTCATCACTCATCGTTAAAAATCGATAAATATAAACCTTATAAATGTTTTATTAATTTTATCCCTAACTCTGGTTTTACTGAGTAGCCAAGTTAGAGGCATCGACTTCAAAGATGGGATCATCTTTGCTTCACATGCCAGCAGACATAATCGGCGGAAAGGAGCCAGGTGCGCAAGAACCAAACGAAATAGAAGCAGGGACTCGGATTTTCTTAACGAGGGCGCGGAGACACAGAGAGGGGATGATTGAGAGCTCTGTGGTTCAAAAAGTAACTCATTTGGTATGGTGTTAAATTGAGACAATTTATTTTGCTCGTTTGCGTTTTATAATTGATTTTTAATTGATATTTAATTGGTTTTTTAATACATTTATTTCAAATGTATTAATATATTAATAATCTATTTATTGTATAAAATAGAGGTTTAAATGAGTTATATGTCAATAATAGGGGCTGCACAGGCAATTCTCCTAGGTACAGGTCTATCTCTAGGAGGGGCTGTTGCAGGCACTGCCTTTGCAACTGTCGGTACTCAGGCTCTGCTCACAGCCAGTAAAAAAATGGCCAAAAAGGAACAGAATTGCAAATCTGACACGACGCAAGCCTCCTGGTATAAGGCCGCTAAATGGGGATTGCTGGTTTTAAGCGCATTGACTGGAACAGCAGGCGCTGCGATGGCAGGATTGAGTGTATTTTCCGGAATGCAGATCATTTCCCTTGGTTCTCTCACGCCCATTTCCATAGCTGCAGGCATAGTCACGACGGTGGCTTTGCAAATCTTTGTCATTCACAAAATCTCAAAACAAGCCCATGCATTCTGCATGGACTAGATAGTCGAGAGCATGCATTTCCTTGTCATTGACTTGGCAAATGAGCCAGGGAATGCCTCTTGCAAAGCATGTGATCGGAATTTATTTTTCTTTAGGCTAGAGTATTTAACTCATTTACACTCAGTATTCTCTCCTCTATCTCTGTTCTCTGTGGTAAAAAAAGAACCCTCTTTGTGCGAGGACTCCCTTTTTTTAAAATCAAATTTGTCATATACCATTTGATGAGAGTTAATACCATAGACCAGGCATTTTTGAATGAATTCCGCGCACAAACCCGAAGACGAAAATGACATCAAATCCTTCCATCGCAAAATTGAAGGGGACGATCTCAGCCAAAATTACGATACCCGCAAACTATTTGTGGGCGTGCAAAGGCATCTTGTCGCCATCTTTTTCAGTATTGTATTGTTCGCTGCCTTGGGAGGGGTAATTTCCTATTACTATCTGACCAACTATATCGCCTCGGCCGTGCTGTTTTACAAAGAAGATCTCCCCAAAACTCTTCCGGGAGGGGTGACGCTGAATAATCCCTCATTGAATACAGCTCTGGATATTATCCCTCTAGATGCAAATTTTCAAGCTGTAATCGCTAGGCTAGGACTGAGTCTTACGCCGAAGGTTCTAGAAAAAATGATCTCCGTGCCCCGGCCAGGCAGCAACTCCTCTTTGGTCAGGATTGAATGTAAAAGCGATAATCCCCACCTCGCCGTCGACATCGCCAACACCTTGGCGAAAGTGGCAGTCAAACGCAGCCAAGACTTATTTTCGCAGCAGCTCCAAAATGAACTCAATGGATTGAACAACCAATTGAGCCAATCTAACAGCCGCCTTAATAATGCTTTGGATGAAATTGAAAAGTTCAAGCTGGAACACCATTACTTTGAAATGACCGCAGACTATACTTTACTGATCAATCAACTAGCAGAAGCCCGCAGCAATCTCCAAGCGGCCAACTTGCGATACAATAGCTTGCTGGTGGAATATGACAATTTGAAGCAAGCCGCTAATGCCATGCCTGAACAGATTGAAGGCTCACTAATGAATGAAAGCGAGATGCTCGCTCCCTCCTCTCTTGCGACCTTGGATGAATTGCAGCAACAGCTGTCTGCTGCCAAAGCTAAATATGCTCCGGAAAATCCTAAAATTAAAATATTGCAAGACCAGATCAAGGAATTGCAAGGGAAGGAAAGCGATGAACCCGAGGGCCAGGAAGAAGAAATGGGACCCAAAAAAATCACTACCAAAAATGTCACCAAGGAAAAGTTGGGACTGGAACTCATGCTGATGGAAGGCAGGGTGCGTTCGGCCAAAAAGACCAAAGAGGATCTGGCTCTGATTTTAGCCAGTCTGGAAAAACAACTCGAAACCCTGCCTAAAGATCAAATAGCTTTTGTAAAATTGCTCAAGGCTAAGGAACAAGCAGAAGGACAAGTGGACTTTTTAAATAAAAGCATCAAAACGATACAACTCATGTCCAATGTGCCTACCGGGTGTTTTGAGATTTATGAACTGGCAGAAAAAGCCAAGCCTTTAAAAGAATCCATTACCGTCAAATTACTACCGCTCGGCGGCGTGCTTTTTGGCTTAGCCCTGGGGCTGATATTGGCGTTTTATCTGGAAATGCATGACACCAAGATCCGCACGCTTAAACAATTCGAACTGCTGTATAACTTACCCGCCCTATTGTTCATTCCGGAGATTTCATTTTTAAACAAGAAAAATGGCCAAGAAAAAACCCTGTATTTCATGCGGCTGCTGTCCGAACGGTTGGATAAGCTCCGCGCACGTTTGCCTAAGGGTGCAGGGGCTTTGATCGTAGGCATGATGAGTTCCGCAGGGCATGAAGGTAAAAGCTGCCTGGCATACTTTCTGGCCCTATACTACAAAAAACTAGGCAAGAAGGTATTGTTGATAGAGTTGGATAGCGCCTATAATCCCTTTAACTCCAATCATAATTATGTGCCTTTTGAGCAATACCTAGAAGGCAGCGCTCCCCTCTCTTCACTCATATTTTTCGAAAGTGTAGACCGGATTAAAGTGGCTAAAGCTGCAACCCTGATGAAGGAAAGCGTCAAATCACACCAGATGGCTGAAGGGCTAGAGGCGCTGAAAGATAGCTATGAAGTCATCATCATGGACCTTCCCGGAGTCATCGAAACCGATTACACCGTGAACCTGGCAGCATTATGCGATCTGCGCATCTTCATCATAGGCTCCAGCGTGGTGAACAAGAAATTAGTCGACGAGAGCCTGAGAGACCTGCTTCTTGCCGGCGTCAAGCCGTCAGGAGTAATCTTAAATAGGGTCTTGCCGATATATATAGAAGATGTACGGATCCAATTGGAGTTGCAAAAAACAAAATCTGCCTTTTGGAGAAAACTTTTCAGAATATAACTTGGGATCATTACGCGCATGCCATATATAACAGCTTTGAACAAACCATTACGCTTACTCCTGTGTATATGCGCCGTGCTGTTCAACGCCTGTTCAAATTGTCCTGGGGGTGGAGAGGGTAATTTGACGTTCGGACGGCGCCCGCCTGTGATGATAGGTTCTCCGGAATGCGTACTTGACTATGGTTCTGCTCTGGAAGAGGCTTCCGAAGATAACGACCAGCTCGAATGCATAATGGATAATTTCATCGATGAAGATGCCGTCTGGGAGCCGCTGCATAAAGATTTCTATAACCTCTACAAACCGCCGGTGGAGGAGTTTCATTTGTCGAAAGGCGATATCGTAGAAGTATTCATCTACGGGGAAGATGACTCCTATTATGAACAAATAACTATAGCTCCGGACGGCTGTCTCTATTATGCCTTCATCGAAGGTATTCCCGCGGCGGGACGCACATTGGAGGCTGTCAACGCCGATCTGGAAAAAGCCCTGGAGAAGTACTATAAACATCCTCGCGTCATCATCAACCTGCGCACATCCGTCAGTATGAGCTGGAAGATCTTCGGTAAAGTCCAAAAGCCTGGAGTATATCTCTTGGAAGGGCCGATCACCTTGCGTCAAGCTATTGGCGTAGCTGGAGGTTTAGCTGTCGAAAGCTATGAATTCAAAAATACCAATGGCGATCTGGAAACGCTGGCCGACCTCGACAACTCCTTTATGATCAGAAACAACAAAAAGCTGGAAATAGATTTCAGAAAACTTATTCACAATGCCGATCACCGTAATGACATCTTCATCAAGCCAGGCGATTACATCTACATTGCAGCGATTCCCTATCGCGAAGTATATGTGCTAGGCAATGTGAAAGCACCGGCTCGGCTGCAATATGATGACGATATGACTCTCATGCAAGCTATCGCTGAAGCAGGTGGCTGGCCGATAGGAGGGCCGCTGTCGGCAGATGTGACCAACTGTCTGGTCATTCGCGGTGATCTGGATAACCCATGTGTGGTGCGTTGCGACCTCAGCCTGATCGCCTATGGAGAAGCTAAAGATTTTTACCTAGTCCCTGGCGACATCATTTATGTACACAATAAGACCCTGCGTTTTGCCAGAGGTCTAGTCACGCTGGCCATCAATACCTTCCTGCAATCTTTTGCCACAACTTCAGGAAGCTATTATGCCAATAATAAATGGTTTTTCATTCCAGGTGAAACTACCGATAGTTCAAGCAGTAGTGAGAGTGATTAAGATGCAGGCATTGATACATGTATTCCTTTTTCTAGCATGCCTATGTATGGAGCTTTCTTCAGTCAGTGCTCAAGAAGCAGCACTAAAGACGGAGTTCTCTTATAGAGTGCGCTATGGAGATAAATTCCTCTTTTCAATCTATGGCGAACAAGGTTCTACAGTGGAATTAGCCGTAGGTCCAGATGGTCATTTGCACTATCTTTTCTCCCTTTCTCTCCTAGCTGTAGGTAAAACCATCGCCCAAATCCGTGAAGAATTCACCGAAGCCTTGCTCAAGTACTTTAAACATCCTCTCCTGAGCATCACTCCTGTAGGCTTTAGTCCGCATTATTATACCATCATCGGCGAGGTGATGAGCCCGGGCGTCAAGGTTGCCCTGCCGAATGCCACCGTTCTATCTGCCTTATGCGAAGCCGGCGGCTTCACCACGCGGGTCTTCCGCAATCAGACCATCGATCAGGTAGATTTAGACCGTTCTTTTTTGGCTCGGCAAGGTAGATATGTTCAAGTCGACTTTAATGACTTGCTCAGGAACGGAAATTTGCAATGGGATGTGTCTTTGCAAGAGGGCGATTACCTGTATTTTGCCAGCCTAGGTCTCAACAAGGTCTACGTCTTAGGCGAGGTACAGCGGTGTGTGTCCGTAGAATATTTGGACGGGATTTCCTTACTGCAGGCTTTAGCCGAAGCCGGCGGCGTCACGCCGCGCGCCAGCTCCCGCTTGGTAGTGATCCGCGGCTCTTTGGCTTATCCGACATGGTTTTATATCGACCGAAATTTGATAGGTAAAGGGAAATCGTGCGATTTTGAATTGCGCCCAAAAGATATCGTGTATGTCCCTCCCATGCAATTTACTACCTTGAAAGAAACACTGCAGGCCGGGATCGCCTCCTTTGTCTCTATTGTAGCGAATATCGGAGGGGCAAACAGTTTCTTCGCTATGACCCCTGCTGCTATAGGGACAGATACTATCAGCCCAATTCCTGTTGTAGGAGGAGTTGCCGCACCTGCGGCAGCAACTCCGGTCGTAGCACAGTAAAAAAATATGGGTGGATTGTTCTTTCCACATTACTTATGAGGATTTAACTCCCTCTATGTGATCTGTTGGCTCTGTGGTAGTTTTATCACATGAGTGTTGCGCTCTAGAGATATTTCCGGATTTTTGGCTAACACTCTCGCTATATCAATTTGATAAAACAAGAATCAACCACACAGCCCACAGAGAACTCAGAGGAGGCAACACAACGCCTCTTCTGTGCAATTAGCTCGAAGATAAGGCACATCTTTAGAACTTAACTATTTAGAAATGGTGCCAAAACATTCTAGGAGAATTGCACGTTATCTTGCGATAGCTGCAAATGATCTTCGACCACATAAGCGCTTTGTAGCGATAAAACCAATACAGGTATATCTGTGAGGTCTTTTTCACTGTCAACGATGCCAGTCAGTTGAATCGTTCTACCCTGGATTTTTACCTGGACCTTAGAATAGCTTTTTAAAGCTTCTTCTAACCTTTTCTGCAGTTCAGCCTCTTTAACAGCGACTTCTTCTTCTGTAAAAATATGAGATTGATTGACTGAAAAGTTCAGCAGCAGAGTCAATGCGTTCAGATTTCGTGCAGGCAGTTTCTGCTGTACTTCTAGAGCTTGTTGATGTACAGGTATCCATTTTTTATCGCCTAATATTTCTTTCAGGCGTGTATTAACAGAGCCAAATCCTGTATTCACGAAGGCTTCCAATTGTTTGAAATATGGTTCTGCGGCACTCCAATTTTGCTGCTGTGCATATTGAGCTGCAATCTGATAAATACAGATAAAATTCGCTTCCAGACAGAACAGTTCCATTTTCATCCAAGCTGTCTCTTTGTCACTGCCGGGAGCCCTCCCTTTAAGATATTCCTGCAAACTTAAGATGGAGGCATGCGCTTCAAAAAACATGGCATGCTCAAGGTAGTATTGGGCATTTTTAAGCATGGCCGAAGCGCATTCTTCGGAGAATTTTCCCTGCCAAGCTTGCATCAGGGTCATAGCGGTGGCGAAAAGCACTCCGGCTTTAACATCGCGGTCGTCGCCATGCGAGCCTGTCATGCGGCGGCCGGCTTGTATGACGGTATATGCACTCCCCACATTCGCTGCCAAATGCTTCACGGCGTAATAGATTTGGTTTTCGGGAAGATGTCCTGGCTGCAGAAAATTCGGCATCACCTGTTGCAAAGTCTGATGAACATA
Organism: uncultured bacterium; assembly: GCA_964390695.1. Taxonomy (GTDB): domain Bacteria; phylum Chlamydiota; class Chlamydiia; order Chlamydiales; family Parachlamydiaceae; genus CAWACC01. Next base: position 1,507 of record CAYMKI010000048.1, on the reverse strand, counting down.
GCTCTTGCAGCTGTCGATCCATGTCGCCTGGCCAAGACCTTTAGGTGGCTCCGGCTGTTCCACTAAAAACTCGTATAAATCAAAAGGGGCCGCACTCAGCAAAGGTGTCTTATAAGTGCCTTGAAGGTAATTTTGCACTCTAGATATCGTTCCCGAAAACAGCTGCACCCCTTGATAGAAGCCGCGGTTGCCTTCTTGTTGAGGGTCTAAGATTAGCGGCAGTACCGCGGTGGTCATATTCCACGCAGTATCCAATAGATTTATTTTGCTTTTCTTAAGCTCTTGGAATTGCGGAAGTGTATTATTCATGTTCTTGAACAGGTTGCTTAAGCCCGCAGAAGTATTGCCTTGCAGATGTGCCCAGGAAAGGATGAGGGTATCTTGCACCAATGTCGGAAAACAGATGTTAAGCAGTCGCGAAGCAGCAACTAGTTTTGCATACCCATGTTGTTGCGCATAATCGGTGAAAGTTTGCGTCAAAAAGAGGCTGCCGAATTTTCCATAGGAATCGGCCAATATTTGGTAGTTATAGCATAAGGCTTCGTGTGCATACTTATAGATCTCACTTTCCTTCTTGGCAGATTGCGTGATGATTTCCGCCTGCTTGCGCATCTCGCCGCGGTCCGATTCTGTCATCTGGTGGATGTGGATGTTCTGCTTGCCATCCACTTCTTTAACATACCGCTTGAGCAGGATATCTATCGTGCCCGCCGCTTCGGAACAAACGAGTGAACCATCGCACCAATCATAGTGTTCTATCACGATTTTTATGAAATTAGGATCTCTTCCTCCTTCAAGGTCTTCTTTCTGCAAATTCCGCTCCTGAAGATTTTTTGCGGCTTCATATCTGGCTTTAAAAGCTATTTTACGCTGATCGGGTGTGGCATTGGCGTCACCTAACTCCTGAGTGGCTTGATTGTAGTTGTGGATGTTGATGGCTATCGATAAGCTTCTTTGCTCTTGTTCGTTCAGAACCGGCTGTGCATGTGCTTCACTAGGCTTATTATAGTTGTTCAGCCAAGTGCTTTTGCCTTCCGCACACTCCACGATGTCTGGGTATTTTTGTTTGAACCAGTCTCCCCATGTGGTGCCGTCGACGAATCGGATCCCAAATCCGTGCTTTCCGCCAGTTTCTGCTTTTTGATATAGCTCTTTCAACTTCTTTTCAGCCTCGGCAACTCCTTTGCCTGCACGCGCAGCCGCCTGGAGTTCTTTATAGGCTTGGATGATCTCATTCCTGCGGTCGAGCGCCCTTTGGCGTATCTCGCCTCTCCAGTGCTTGCCCTCTTTCTTAAACCATTCTTTGATGGGAAAATCCACCTTCTCATTCAGGTCTGGGGGATTGACGTAAGAGCCTTTTTTAACCTCGGTCAAAGCATTGGCTGCGGCTTTAAGCTCGCCTTCGCTGCTGGCGTCCAGCAGTTTAGCTTTTAGCAGGGTGATCAAGAGCTCCTGCTCGAGATAATCGGCAGCTCCCAACATGCCCGCTCGGGCCACGGTCTTAAGC
>CAYMKI010000047.1:782-18661 GCA_964390695.1 uncultured bacterium | reverse complement strand
GGTTTGCATTCTTTCACTTCCGATCAAATTATACACTTGGTCAATATGCTGCAATCAGGGATCAAGCAGTCTGTGTTTGATGAACAATTGCAAAGTCACCTGTGTCAAAAAGTAGCAGCCCTGGCCTTGCAAAATCAAATACCGATAGATCAATTGCTTATGGAATCTGCAGATAAGAATTTTGCTACAAAAGTTACTCTTCAGCAGGTTAAACAGGGCAATCTCATGCCACTCAAGGCAGCAGAGTGCTTGCTCCAATGTGGAGTGGCTCCAGATAGCATCGAAATACAAGCTGCGTTGATCGAGATCGCTAAGCAGGCGGCTCAGCAACGTGGCGGGGGAATCTCTGCATACATACAGAACTATGGTATCGATGCTTCAAAACCTGCGGGACAGCAAGCGTTGATCGAGATCGCTAAACTGGAGGCTCAGCAAGATGGTGGGAGAACCTCTATATACATAAAGAAATATGGTATCGACGCAAATACGCCTGAGGGACAGCAAGCGTTGATTGAGATTGCTAAGCTGGCAGCTCAGCAAGATGGCGTGGGAACCTCTAAATACATACAGAACTATCGTATCGATGCTTCAAAACCTGAGGGACAGCAAGCTCTGATCGAGATCGCTAAGTTGGCAGCACAGCAACATGGTTGGGGAGTATCCGAAATCATAAAGAACTATGGCATCGACGCTACTAAACCCGAGGGACAGCAAGGGTTGATCGAGATCGCCAAGCTGGCAGCTCAGCAAAATGGCTGGGGAGCATCCTTGTACATACAGAACTATGGCATCGACGCCACTAAACCCGAGGGACAGCAAGGGGTGATAATGATCGCTAAACTGGCGGCTCAGCAAGATGGCCGAGGAACGTCCCAAAATATAAAGAACTATGGCATCGATGCCAGTAAGCCTGAGGGACAGCAAGCCCTGATCGAGATCGCTAAGCTGGCGGCTCAGCAAAGCGGCGAAGGAATTTCCAAAGCCATAAAATACTACGAGATAGACGGCTCAAAGCCAGAGGGGCAGCAAGCACTGATCGAGATAGCCAAGCTGGCGGCTCAGCAAGATGGCTGGGGAACCTCCGAATACATAAAGAACTATGGTATCGATGCAAATACGCCAGAGGGACAGCAAGCGCTGATCGAGATCGCTAAGCTGGCAGCTCAACAATCTGGCTTGGGAACCTCTCAATACATCAAAAACTATGGCATCGATGCAAATACGCCAGAGGGACAGCAAGCGCTGATCGAGATCGCTAAGTTGGCCGCTCAACAACATGGCTGGGGAACCTCTAAACATATTCAGAACTATGGCATCGACGCCTCTAAACCAGAGGGACTGCAAGGGTTGATAAAGATCGCTAAGCTGGCGGCTCAGGAGGATGGCGGGGGAACAACCGTATGCATAAAGAACTATGGCATCGACGCATCTACTTCAAAGGGGCAGCAGGCTCTGATCGATATTGCCAAGCTGGCAGGTCAACAGAATATTCTAGGAACCCTCCTGAATCTTAAGAATTATTTACTCGATACCGAATCGGTGGAAGGCAAACAGCGCTATTTGGAGTTTACCCAATTTCTGTTTACTTGCGTTGTTAAGCAATCCCCTGAATTCATTTACAGCGATTTACAACAGACTTTTGAGGCCTATTCCAAAACTTGCAACGGAAATGGTATTGAGTCATATCATATAGTCTTGCATATGTTTGAGGCTCCGCTTAAACAACTCAAAGCCGGAGATTTGACTGGAGCTTTGAAAGAAAGCCTTGGTATAACTGTCTCTTTATTTGAGATGAGCATGGATCAGCTGCAGTGGGTGCAAAATCGGATGTCTTCCATAAAAGATACAGTTGAAAATGATGAAGCTTTAAAAGATAAAGCTGAAAAGGATAAAAAGGTTAAAGCAGAACAAGCAGAATTTTTACAGCAATGGATGAGTCTTTGTACATTTTGTGCAAGTCGAAAAGATCTAAGGCAGCTGTTCAAGGAAAATGGCCCATTCTTTGAGAGTCTTTTCGAGTCATCACCTTCATTAAAAATACGGATGATACAAGAAGTGATCACGTCTTTTTTAGATCCTAAGAGTTTATTTGTGAAAAGATTGAAAGACGAACTTTCAAAACAATCTACTGTGGTGAAAAAAATAGCCGTCTTGCCGAAAGATTTGCGCATGGCTGTCTTGGAGGCTTTTCTTAGTGGATTCCATGATAATCAAGCCAATAAGGTCAAGTCTATGCGAGAACGCGTTTCCGATACGGTCCATGCTCAGCTGTCCTGCTTCATCTTGGCAGAATTTCCGAAACAGGTTTTAGATGTCGATTTAGTGCTGGATGCCATAGCGAAAGATCGAAGCTTCCGCGATGCTAAATATCAACAACCGCTTCTAGCTGCTTTGGTAGCTATCAAACAATCTTCCTTGGGAGATGATAAAAAAAATAAGCTGCTGAAAGATATATTTACCATGAAAGATACAAACGAACGTATGCAGAGCTTAAAGCTGATCACCGATATCTTGAATTTTCAGGGCGAATCCTACCTTGGCGAGTCTGTCGATCTTGCGGCTCTTAAAGCTACGTTAGAAAGACTGTTTGTCGACAAATGCAAAGTCAATGTGGACGATTTTGGAGACTTGTATGAAAATACCGTGGGCAAGTGGAGAAGCAAGGAAGCTTTGCTTACCTATGCTGGAAAACACGTCGGAAATCCAAGAGCTCTTCCCTATTTTCAACGTTACCTCACCGCCGTGTTGCAAGGTGATTTTTCGCAAATTCGCTATGCGGTGGAAAATAATCCTCACCTCGACCAGATAAAGAAAAGCCATCTCAAGGTGTTCGAAGAGTGGCTGAAGCCTGTGTCATTGACAGCGACTGAGATAGCTGCAAAGAGTAGCGTTAAAGAAATTCCTGTCGAAGCAATAGTAGTCGAAAACTTAAAAGAGGCGGTAAAAAACCACCATCTGGGCCTTGAGCAGCAAGAGGCGCTGTTCCCCGTTATATCTGCTTGTATAGACAATTGGAATGCCCTAGATATGTCTCTAAAGTTGATAGAACAGCAGCTGGAACCTCTTTCCAACCGTCGCCTGACTGCAGAGGAACTGTCACATAAGCAACAACTGCAGCTGCAAAAATACTTCCTAGAGCTTGTGATAGACCCTAGTGATCTGGAGAAACAGCTGAATGTATTAAAGGGTGTCAAGATCAAAGGCTTGGAACAGCCCTTAGCTCCCTTCTATCAAGACCTGGAGGATGCTGTGCAGATGCTGCATTCCTCTCAAAAATCTCCACCTGGAGAAAATAAGGTAATGGATAGCGATGATCCTAATCATTTTTTATTGATGGGTACGGAGGTGTTGAACAGCTGTCAAAACGTCAATGGCAGCGCCAGCTTGAATGTCGGGGTGCTCGGTTATGCATTGGATGGTAAACACCGCCTAGCCTTAGTGTGCGATCCTTCAGGTAAAATTTTAGCCCGCTCGGTGCTGAGGCTCTTGATAGATGCCAAAGGACAGCCGGTGCTCTTTCAAGAAAGGGTCTATGTCGCCGACGCCAGCCCGGAATATCCGTCATTACTGAGAAAAATTGCCTTGAAAAAGGCAGAGAGTCTAAGAGTTCCCTTAGTGGTTAGCCCCTCAGATTTTGAAACGGAACAAGCTAAACCTTATGCCTATACTATAGAGGCTAAATATAAGCCAGTGCCTTTCGAATATGTGGATGCGCTGAGGGGCTTGCAAAGCGGTAGCTATAGGATTGATAGGTGCCTTCAAATCACTAATATAACTCCCTCTGGCTCTTGAAGAGAGGAATGTAGACAACAGGATGGGCAGTATTTAGAAGATATAGGGTTGATTGTGCATTTATGATTAAATATTCACCTTAGATACTGCGTAGCCTGGTTGAATCACAGGGTGAACCACATAGGTATAGGAGAACGGATTAATATCATAGATGGAATTCATAACATGAATTTGAACCCATTTAGATCCCTTCACCATACTCATTCTTGTACTCATTTGCGTGATGAACCCTTTCTTTTAGTTTTAATCTCCCTGAGTTCTCACTGGGCTCTGTGGTTGAGTTTGTTACAAACTATTTACATTGTTGTGTAGTCGAAAATGTACACTTCGTGAATGAAGAATTGTTTTAAGTTATTAGAACTTCTTGGTAATATCCGAGATAGTCTCAACTTTTATGAAGAGTTACGAAAATTTCAAGGAAGTGTGAACCGGTGTTTGGAATTTTAATTACCAGCCTATCAAAAAAATGGCCGTTAGTTGAAGCTGTCAAAAAAGCAGCGAAGCGATTGAGAGCGGATTCTATCGTCCACGGTGCAGATAGCAATCTCAATAGTATTGCCAGCTATGCTGTCGATCGCTTCTGGCAGATGCCTTTGCTATATGATATAACCCTCGATGAAATTCTCAGCTACTGTCGAGACCATCACATTAAAGCCATCATACCTACACGCAATGCCGATGTGGAATTTTTATCCAGGTATTACCAAGACTTTGCCGCTGAAGATATCGGGATTATGGTCTCTCCCATAGAAGCCATCGAAAAGTGCCTAGATAAATTAAAATTTCAAGATGTTCTGATGCAAGCCAAGTTTCCGGCTATACCCGCATCAACGGCTATCGAAGAGATAGACGCTCCCTTATATGTCGTCAAAGAACGTTTTGGAGCCGGATGCCAAGGCGTCGGTTTGCGTCTATGCAAAGAGGAAGCTGTAAAGCACTCTAAAATTCTTAAAGATCCTCTCATCCAACCTTATATTCAGGGCGAAGAATGGAGCCTAGACCTTTATCGAAGCCGTAAAGACAAAGTCATGGGAGTTGTTGCTAGGCAGAGAGATGTAGTGGAAAGAGGGGAGTCGCAAGTCACGACTACCCGATCTTATCCCTTACTCGAGAATTTGGGAGAGCAGTTAGCGCATCACCTTAACCTGTATGGCCATGCGGTGATACAGGTCATAGTTGATCAGAATCAGCAGCCTCATGTGATCGAATGCAATCCCCGTTTTGGTGGCGCTTCCACTGCCAGCCTTGCTGTGGGATTAGACAGTTTTTACTGGTTTTTGCTAGAATGCCTGCATCAGGATATAGAAAGTTATCCTTTTATCAGATCAACCACAGAAGTAAGGCAGGTCCGACACCCTGTCGATAGGATAATTCCTTGGTCGTAGTTTTTGATTTAGATGACACCCTTTATCGGGAATTAGATTTTGTGTTCAGCGGTTTTAGAGCTGTTGCCGAATATCTTGCGCCGCATATGAATATTTCTTCCGGACAAATCCTGCACGAGCTGCAAGAGGAATTTGCAAAGCAACGTCAGCATGTGTTTGACCGTTTTTTACAGCGCCACGGGCTTTTGACAAAGGAAAGAGTCGTGCACTGTGTCAGTGTGTATCGCAGCCATGCGCCAACGATCTCTTTGTATCCAGAGGCCAAGGTATGCTTAGAGCGTTTGAAGGCTCATCCTATATATGTCTTGACCGACGGTAATCAAAGGGTGCAAAGGAATAAATTTCAGGCTCTAAGATTGGGACCGATGGTTAAGAAATGCATATGCACTTATTCCTATGGCTTAAAATATCAAAAACCTTCACCCTACTGTTTTCTTAAAATATGCGCATGGGAAAAGGTGACCCCTTCGCAGATGGTGTATATCGCCGATAACCCCTACAAAGATTTCGTCGGCATTAAACCTTTGGGGTTTCAAACCATCCGATTATTGCAAGGTCCATATAAGAAAGTGGTCGTTCCTAAAGACTTCAATGCAAAATATTTAGTGGAAAACTTAAATGAAATTGAAGAGAATTTGCTTTTGAACTTGAAAAGTTCTCCGCCATGACCTATACCTCTGTATTTAGAAGAAAAGAATATTTTGTGTTAAAAGTAAAATTAAGGTATTATTAGACTGAATATTTTCATTTTATCGGGTTTATGAATCAAAACAACTTTTCTCAGCAAAAACTTAAAGAAATTCTCGCTCACCAAAAATACGAAGAGCTGGAACCTTATCAGAAGACTGCTACATGGAAATCGCTCAATCACGAAGATCGGCATTCCTTGGCAGCGCTGTTTGTGATGCGGGGAGAAAAGCAGTTGGCTCAGACTGATAAAAATGGCATAGAAAGTTTTCGGATTGCCACTCGCATTACACCCAAAGACCCCGCTTTATTTTTTCGCATAGGCTGCATCTACTTATCGCACCGCACCCATTATGCCTTGCTGAAATTGGCCGAAGAAGCCTTTTGTAAAGTAATAGAACTCGAAGAACATCATTTTAGCGCTAATTTATGCCTTGGAGAAGTCTACACGGCATTAGGGAGTCTCCAAGAAGATGAAAGCTATTATCAGAAAGCTGACGTCTTTTTCGGTTTTGCTTTTAATCAGATCAAAGACGAACGAGATGACTTGGCAAGGCTCTACTGGCAATGGGGGGTGCTGTGGTTCCACTGGGGCAAGCTGTCAGGAGAATCTTCGGATTATGTACAAGCTCTCGAGAAGTTCCGTCGCGCCTCGGATATAGGAATAGAAAGTCAGAGGCCGCAGTTTTGGGCAGAGTACGGTACTATATTTATGGAATTGGCCCCGCAGTTGAATAAAACAGATCTGTATCTCGAAGCGGTAGATTGTTATCATCAGGCTGTCCGGGATGGCTTCGACTATTTTGAAGGTTGGCTAGGACTTGCAAACGCCTATAGGCACTTGTTTGAAGCCGGGCTATCGGAAAGCGACTTCAATCAATCTGAAGAATGCTACAAGATGGCAGGGCAGCTTAACCCGTCTTCATCCCAATTGTATGCCCAATGGGGCTCTCTGCTTTATCAGGGCGGCAAGTTCTACCGTGACTTAGAGCTGGCGTTAGATAGTTTAACGAAATTTGAACAAGCTCAAGCGCTGGACCCCGACCTTGCTTCGATAGGCTTACAGTGGGCTTTGTCTTTGATGCTGTATGGATCATTATCTGAAAACGTCAATAAAATCCAAGAAGCTAAACAAAAAATCGCGCAAACACTACAAAAGGAGCCGGACGCCTGTGAGAGCTGGTACTATTACGGGCTTTGTCTGCTGGAGCTTGGTAAATATTTTGCCGACGATAGTTTTTTTGTGGAAGCGATAGAAAAATTCAATCACGGCTTAGCTCTGAAAAAGAATGACCCTAATTTGCTTTATGGTTTAGCCTCAGCCTATTTCCTTATAGGAGATATTAACGATTCTGCGACTGAATTAGAAACCAGCACCCTGCTCTTTTCTAAATCCGAGGAAAATTTCGACAGGCCTTCGCGGCAGTTTTGGAACGACTGGGGGGTGGTCCTGATGCGATGGGCAGAAGTTACTAATGACAAAAGCCACGTTTTCGGTAGTTTGGAAAAATTTGACAAAGCTCTTGAAGATAACCTGGTGAGTAATCGTGAAAAAGGCATTGATCCGGAGTGGTTATACAATTATGGCTGTGCTTGGGATTTTCTCGGCGACTTTCAGGAGGACTCAGATTGCTATGAGCATGCGATCGCTGCTTTAACAAAAGTCATAGAATTAGATCCTACCTTTTCTCATGCCCGCTATAACCTGGCCTTAGCCTATGCGCATTTTGGTGAGTTATGCCTGGATATCGAGAGTTTCCATAAATCCATCGAACAGTTTCAAGCTCTCCTTTCTCAGGACTGCGAAGATGACATGGGGTGGAATGATTATGGGATCACCTTGATTCATCTCTCTCAGCTGATTCAAGAAAAAACCTTTTCTGATCACGCGCATGCTTTATACGAACTTGCTGAATCCAAACTCTTGCAGGCTGCAGCTTTAGGGAATATACAGTCATACTATAACCTAGCTTGTTTGTATTCTTTAATGAATAAACACAGCTACGCTATGCATTTTCTGGAAAAAGCAGAGGAAGCCGATGCTTTACCGCCGCTTAAGGAAATCTACGAAGACGAATGGTTGGAAGCTTTGCGACACACGCAGGCATTCCATAATTTTGTCAGCAATTTACCTCCCTCAAAAAGGCAAGGCCTTTCTGAAGAAGGAAGCGTTTCTTGACTAGAGTTATAGTTGCCACAAATCCAATAAATACTGCCTATAAGCTGCGACTTTTTCTTCGTCATATTTCAAGCTCGAAATGGCAGCTTTCATTTCATTTTCATATAATTCGACCGTAGCGCTGTCATACAAATCCCATCGCTTGAATTCAAAAGGGCCGTAAGGATTTAACACAGCTTTATTATTGATAAGCAATCGGTACTGCGGAGCTATATCCAGCTCGTGATGAAGGTATAAATCCGTCATCATGCGCTCTATATGATTGGAAAACAAAGAATTGCCATACACATGTCCCCCTCGCTTTGCAGGGTAGCATAACTCATCGGAGTAGATATACGCTAAATGCTCTGGATGCGTTAAATGCGAGTTTTCTCCCATCTTGATCAAGACACCTCCATCCAGAAATAACCTTTGATGGGCTATGTCGAACAGTTGTCTTAAATTCTCTGGATCTATGCCTAAGGAATTAAAAAACGGCGTCAACTGCCTAATGTAGTTGATGTCGTTTTTGGATTTATCGTGGATAAATAGATGCAATGAACACGAACCTTTCACGTCGTGGTTGGCATATATTCCTAAGTTAAAGGATAGTAGTTGTTTAGCTTTAGCATCTCCTTTATTGTTGAGTTTGCCCCAGTAATCGTGAAATTCCTTAATGGAATTAAGATTTAAATCTGTATCTCCGGGTATGCGCATAAAATGAAAATCACTGCGGATAGGGATACTGAGAATTTGCTCAACCACATGGCGTATGATATCTTGATAAATGCGGAAGTCTTGATTTGCTCCATGATAGCCTATATGCCCCCAAGACTCGGATTCAGCGATGGTATTGAATAGCGGATAATATGTAGCGGGTATTTTCATGTCAGTTAGATGTTTTTCGATTTTATTCCAAGAATCACGCATAATCAGTTGATCTGTGGGTTTTTTGAAGTCAGCGGTTGTTGGATAAGAAGCTAAAAGTGTTGAACTTTGAATAGTAATATATATAAATAATAATTTTAAGATATGTTTTATGATCACGGTTTTCTCCTGAATGTTTTTATTATTTATTATAGTTTTCTATCATAACTAATTATTAATTATTTAATCAATAGTTTTAAAACAATCCGAGTTACCACGCAAATGAATACTTCACAATAAGAGGAAGTTGCTTTCAGTTCCCTATCGGTAAATAACATGGATCATCAACAACGTTTGGAGTGGAGATCGGAATGTCTGAATGGAAAAAAATATATATAATAAAAAAGATTCTATGTGTATGATTCCCGAATTGGGTTTTTATGGTCACATGACAGCCTAAACTCCCTTCTTGCTTCGTCGCTTGTTAAATCATCAAAAGGAGATTATATGAGTCTTACAGTCAATAATATACATTCCACCGTCTTCACTAAAGAAGAGCAAGTAAATGCCTTGATTCCAGAGAAAAATCTTGAAACACATAAATCCGATTTTACAAATGGAGCTATTATGGAAACTCAATTTGCGACCATTAAGGCTGCCTTGAGAGATAATTTAAAGCCGTGGATGAAGGAATTCTTGAAATCCCTGCCAGTGCTTCCCGCCGATAATTATTCCAATGCCAGGCCTTTAGAAGCTGTAATCAATCATATGAATTTGCATATCCACTCCATTGATTTCGACAAAAGAACTCTTGGTGGTAAAGCTGAACTTTCCTACAAGAATTTAAACCCCGATACTATTCAGAAACTGTTCTTGGATGTGAAAGATATGGAAATCATGGAAGTTAAAGTTAACGATGTACTTCTATCTCCCGACAAATGGCGTGTGGTTAACACGGATGCTTACAAGCCTCAGGCCTTAGAAATTGCCATACCCTTAAATCAGAAATGCGGCAAGGTTTCTATAGAATACAAGACAAGCCCGAGTGCTTGCGGTCTATTTTGGCGCAATCCAGAAATGACTGAAGGAAAAAAACATCCGATGCTATTTACACAGGCTGAGACGATTGATGGAGCTAGTTTCTTTCCCTCTCAACATACACCTCAAGTGAGATTGACCTACAATCTTACGATTAATACAGGAAGTCCTGAATTAATGGCAGTGGGGAGCGCTGTAAACAACCCTGACGGGCTGCAACCGGATGGTGTTTACAGTATGAATATGCCGTACAAAATCCCTTCTTACCTCTTAGGTTTTGCTGTGGGAGATTTTCAATATCACCCCTATAAGAGCGAAGCTAATAAACGTGTAGGTCTCTATGCGGAAGCTTGCAAACTTAAACTGGCTTCAGAGAAGTTTTCAAAACTGCCTGAATTTATTGAAAAAGCAGAGAGTATCTTTGGTCCATATTTATGGCAGGCCTATACGCCGGTGCTGCTGACTTTAGCATATCCATTCGGCGCCATGGAGCATGCCTGTGCAAGTTTTTTAGGTGGTGATTGTATAGATAGGATCTATGTATTGGCCCATGAACTTGCGCATAGTTGGTCCGGAAATCTGGTCACCAATGGCGTTTGGGAGGAATTTTTCTTTAATGAAGGTTTGACATCATATGTAGAATACAGGATCTGTGCAGCTTGCATATCTGAAGATTATGCCTTAATGAATCTTCAGACCAATCAGGATTATGTGCGAGCGGCTATGAAAAAATTTAAGGAATCGGGAGACTTAGAGGGGATGAAGCTGTGTGCTAATTTTCAGCCTAAGGAATTTAATAGCAGCTACATCCCTTATGGTAAAGGTCAGCTGTTTTTCATGATGTTGGAAAAAGCTATGGGCAAAGAAGTCTTCGATCGTTTCTTGAAAGATTATATGAATGTATTCGCGTTTAAGTCTATTTGCAGAGAACGTTTTGTACAATTTTTAAAACTATGGCTGAAACACAACAATATCTGTGAAAATTTTGAGTCATTCCAACAAGCAAATAAACTGGAAGAGTGGTTCACAGGCACAGAAATCCCTGATAACGCTCCTACATTTCAAAGTGCAATGTTATCGCATATTCGTGAAGTAGCTGATAAAGCAATTCAAGGAGAAAATGTGTCTCCACAACTCCAAAGATTTGATGGGCCCATGACAAGGACCTTCCTGAATATGGTTTCGGGTCAGATAACTCTAGAGAATCTAAAGATTCTAGATCTTCAAAATTCTTTTAGTGCTACGGAAAATTATATTATTATGGGCGCCTGGGCGCAGCTGTGCGCGACCACAGGCTATCTCACTGAAGAAATCAAGAAGTTGATAAAACGATTTGTGATTGAACGCAATAGCGCAACCTATGCAGATGATATTGTGGCTCAGCTGGTAAAAACTAACGAAGGCAAGCTGCTTGCACAGCAGATCTTAAAGGAGGGGGATAAACTATTGGATCCACTCACCAAGAAGAAAATAGAAAATTATCTGGTTTAACACCAATTTGCCCCTAAATCGTTCCTGAACTTAGCCGAATTTGGTTAAGTACAAGCTTGATTTAGGGGCGCAAGATCGGTTTCAATATGATTTTCGGGGGGCTGATGAATAGTCGCCCGAATTTTTTTTATTTTTTTCACGTTCCTGTTGAATATTATTCACGTGGTCTATAATATATCGAAAAAGCTTCGATAGTTCTCTATTCGTGAAGTAAAATAATATACACAATCCGTTTTCATTGTGAATGACAACAAAATAATAAATGTCATATTTATATTTTGTGTACGCGGAATTTATCTATACTTTTAAACAAATTTGATTTCAGTTACTGGGATGTTTTATCTCACGTCATGAATTTCTTCGGTACAAATACCGCTCATGTCAAATTCATAACAAAAGATTTAACCTCTTGGGCTACTGCTTTCAAGATTTTGCAAAGTTGAATTTTGTGTATAGGATAGCTGTTTCAATCATTGATGAAGATGCAAGGGTGTATATGCTAGGTATTAATATAATGAGGAGTAAATGAGTATTGTAAATCAAATTGACACAATAAGTGATTGGAATGGATTAACTATCGCCAAAACGTGTAGTACTTGTAGTTACGAGAACCGTAATTTAAATGCCGTAACAAATAAAGTAAATATAGTGGCAGGAAAGGCAGGCTCGCAAATGTGTTGTAAACTAGCAAAACATCAACTGCCGACAGCAGCTTCTTCCGCTGAAGCGGGACGCATATCGCCAAGAGCTTTGGAAATAGCCAAGTCGAAGATGTGTCAGAGGCAAATCCATATATTATTAGATCAGTCCATCCAGTTAATTAAACAATTACTGGCAGATATACAACTTGTAGGCAAATCGTCACACACAACAAATATATCAATATTTTTATGTGAAAATTACTTCGATTTTTACGATGAAAATTATGGTGCAGTATTAAGCCAGGTGTTTGCTGGTATAGAATTAGAAAAAAAACAATACACACAAGAGGATTATAACGAAGCTGATGATTCACCGAACGAGGAGATGTTTAGCGAAACGGGTTGGTTAGAAAAACTACATAACGAAGTGACTCAATTTCTTGATGTAGACTCTGCATTCGATCTTCAAACCGTCGAAACTAAATTTCACCAGCTCAAGAAACAGCTTGTCTCAAATATAGAGGCTTTGGACAAGTCTTACAGCAAAACTGAGATTGGTGTGCTTCTCTATAAATGGATTACAAAGGCCGGAGCTAGAGGATTGGATCCCGATTATCCCAAAGAAGTTTACGAAGAAATTTTAAATGAGATTCTAGTGGAGGGCAACTGTGGCTTGGAGGAATTGGTAGTCGAAATGGGACGCGCTGCTGAGGCTCAGAAACATGCTATCGACCAAAAAAAAATACAGGTGTCTTCAGCACCTTCACTGGTTAAGTCAGGTAAGCGAGTCAACCTAGATTCAAAGATCTTGGTGCGTCGGACGAGCCAGAATGGTGTTAAAATTGATACCCATGAAGATGCGGTTAAAATCTACTCCGAGTATAAGCCAGGGGCTGACCGAGTGAGAATGCAACCCGCTAAATTTGTGCAAAAATTTATAAAAAAAATAAACAAAGCCAAAAAAGCAAAAGACGATTTTCCCTCCCTATCCGATATGCGCACTTATCTGATCTTTCTTCTCAAAATAGAAGCTAATGAGTATATGAAAAGCCATGGATTTGATTGTAATCCTCAGCTGGTTGAAAGTTTTGATCAATCTATAAGAGCTGTCTTAGAAAGTCACTTAAACATAATCATAGAAGAGGCTGATGCGTATATACAGGAGGAGTTGAAACGCAACCAAATCAATGATTCTGTGCTCACCTGTTCAGGTTGGATCGAACCTTTAGAATATTTATTATACATGAACATTGCGAAACATATTCCTAAAGGCTCTGTAGAGTTATGTACATATAATCAAAGAATTTCAGATTATATAACAAATTTAGAAATCCAAGTTCTCAGACAAAATAGCTGTCCGCGCCTTGAAAGGGTAAAAAAAGAAGCGAGCCTAGAGATTCATCGATGGCTGAATAGCCATGGAATCAATGGTGCTATGCTAAAGGATGAGTATTACAGACCTCAAATTATGCATGCTTTCATTAAGGAATTTAAAAGACTCAGAAATAAAGATGCACTTGCATTCTGTGTCTATCTCTACGAGTTTAAAGCTCTTGTGATGTAGATATTATTTGCCATCCACCTCATGAAGAGGTGGATGGCAAACCTGGTTGTTATTCTATAGATCTATAGTATACCCAAAAACGGAATGAAACGATCTTATTTCTTTTCGTATCGTTTTCTTTCGTTTTCTGTTAGGTACTTTTTGCGCATACGAATGGCGTCAGGAGTCACCTCGATGAGTTCATCGTCTTGTATGTAGTCAATGGCTTGCTCTAAAGTAAATCGCCTTGCAGGGATCAAGATGATATTCTCATCACTTCCCGCAGCACGCACGTTGGTAAGCTGTTTACCTTTAGTAACGTTCACGATCAAATCATTCTCACGGCAATTTTCTCCGACGACCATGCCTTCGTAGACATCATCACCTGGAGATGTAAACAATACGCCGCGGTCTTGGAGATTGAAGCATGCATAACCACTGGTTTTGCCGGCGCAGATCGAGATGAGCACGCCGCGATTGCGTCCGGGTATGGTGCCTTTCCAGACTGAGTAATGATCGAAGATCGATGTCAAAATACCCATGCCTCGAGTGGCTGTTAGAAACTCGTTGCGATAGCCCATCAAGCCTCTCGTAGGAATTAAAAACTCCATACGGGTGATGTGGTGTTCATCGGTATCCAAATGTTGCAGCTCGCCCCTGCGTTGCGATAATTCTTGAATCACTCCGCCGGAATATTCTTCGGGCACCTCGATATGAACTCTCTCGACAGGCTCTTGCAGTTGACCCTCGATCATTTTAGTCACAACTTTAGGTTTGGACACGCTGAATTCGTATCCCTCGCGACGCATGGTCTCAATCAGGACCGATAAGTGCAATTCACCACGGCCGGCGACGCTGATGCGGTCAGGATCGCTTTCCGATTCTTCGATTCTTAAGGATATGTTGGAGCGTTTTTCCTTCTCCAATCTATCGCGGATTTTGTTCATGGTCACATGCTTGCCGCTTCTTCCTACGAAAGGACTGCTGTTGACGGTAAACTCGATAGATACTGTGGGTTCTTCGATTTTAATTCTAGGCAGTACAACCACTTGGCTTGTATCGCACACGGTATCTCCGATGGTGACATTAGGCATGCCTGAAAGTATGACGATATCGCCTACATGAGCTTCTTCGATCTCTATCTTTTCCAGTCCAAGGTGTCCTTCAATACGTGTGATGGTGCAGCGGCTTTGATTGCCTTTTTCATCGATGTGCATGACCTGCTGCCCTTTTTTGACACTGCCTTCTAAGATTCTTCCGCAAGCTTGTCTGCCCACATAGTCATCATAGGAGATCGTAGAGACGTGCATCAGAAATGGCTTATTGACAGAGCCTGAGGGGGGGGAGACGGCGTTGATGATGAGCTCGAACAAGGGTCTCATGTCTGTACGTGGATCATCAAGGTGGTGGATGGCAAAGCCCGAAAGGCCGGAAGCATAGCAGAATTTAAAATCTAGCTGTTCATCGCTTGCGCCGAGTTCGGTGAATAGATCGAATGTCATATCCAAGACTTTATCTGGATTGGCATGGGGTCTATCGATTTTGTTTAGTACTACAATAGGTTTAATGCCCATCTTTAAGGATTTGGACAAAACAAAACGCGTTTGCGGCATAGGGCCGTCTTGAGCATCCACTAACAATAAAACACTGTTTACCATGCCCAAGACGCGTTCTACCTCACCAGAGAAGTCGGCGTGGCCCGGGGTATCAATGATGTTGATTTTATAATCTTCAAAAGGAACGGATGTGTGCTTGGCGTAAATAGTGATGCCCCGCTCTTTCTCTTGGTCGTTAGAGTCCATGACTCTCTCAGGTACAAATTGATTGTCCCTGAAGACATGGGATTGCTTCAAAAGACTATCCAGCAATGTCGTTTTGCCGTGATCGATGTGTGCGATGATGGCGATGTTTCTAATTTTTTTATTTGGGTCTGTCATGATTATACTGCCTGTGCTTGTTTAAATGATAATTAAGTATACTATATCGAATTTTAAAAAATCAAGTTATTCTAACAAAATCTCAAAAAACAATAAAAATTTTATTTAATCAACCAATTGCTTGAGAAAATAATTTCAAAAAAGCTATAGTTTACTTGTAGCTAGGATAGTAGGTAGGGCATGCCCATTTTAATAATTTAATACAACGTTATCAAATGAATGCAAGGCTTCAAGAAGAACAAGACTCCACTGGAAAAGTAGAACCTCAAGCTCATGTGCTGCTCTCTGGAAGCTTATTGGATACAAAAACTGGGTATTTAGATGATGTCCTGAAGCAAAAACTCGAAAATGCCTTCAACCAACAAACTTCCCAAGTCATCCTTCACAATGTAGCCAAGATTGCTTCCGAACACGATCCGATCGACTTGGCATATGCGGTCACAAGATTGCCTCCTTATGCACGAGTTGTACTGTACGAAAATCTGCCCGACTTTGCCGCTAAGATCATCTTCATGATCAACGCTAGCAATACCACCCGCACTTCTATTTTCCGTCAAATTGATGACAACGAAATCAAAGAACTGATCGAAAACATGCCTCCAGATGAAGCTGTATGGTTGTTAGATGATTTGTCAGATCGCCGCCTGAAAAGGGTCCTGGATTTAATCGACCCTAAAAAAGCTGCCAGAATTTGGGAGTTGCAAAAGCACGACCGCCATAGCGCGGGGCGCATTATGACCAATGAATTTTTCGCCTTCCATGTGAACAAGACCATAGGCGAGGTGGCCGCAAATATGCGCGACAACCCCGGCTATGAACTAACCCGGCATATATTTGTTTTGAATGATGATGAGGAGTTGGCCGGCTTTGTGCCCAGTAGAAATTTGATAGTCAACCCTCATTACCTGCCTCTGCGTCAAGTGATGCAGCCAGTTATGCATACGGTCAACGTTAATACATCACGCGATGAGGTCGTGGATCTGGTAGGAAGGTATAAGATTCCAGCCCTGCCTGTTGTGGACGAGGAAAACCACCTTCAGGGAGTCATCACCTACGAGGATGTCGTGGAAGCTATGGAGGACATCGCCGATGAAACCATTGCCAGCTTTGCAGGTACTGCTGAAGACATCAGCGAACACGAGCCTATTTTTAAAAGGTTTATGTGGAGAGCTCCTTGGCTGTTAGTGACTTTATGCGCAGGTCTTGTCACAGCAACCTTTATGACTCATTTTCACGATAGACTATGGTTTACGTTGGTTCCCTTCTTCGTGCCTTTGATTACAGGAATGTCTGGAAATGTAGGCATCCAATGCAGTACAATTCTCGTGAGGGGAATGTACACAGGCGAAGTTTCTACAGGTACGCGCACAGAGGCTATACTTAAAGAATTGATGATCGGTCTGCTCATTGGATGTGTCTTTGGTATCTTGTGCGGGGTAGTTGTGTATCTGCTCAACCATTTTGGCATTCATAGCGTAGGGACAAGCGCTTTTGCCACAGGGGTTACCGTCAGCTGCGGTTTATTCGGGGCTTGCATGACGGCTACTACGCTAGGTGCCTTGTCGCCGTTTTTCTTCGACCGCATGGGCATAGATCCCGCCGTCGCTTCCGGCCCCATTGTGACAGCTTTTAACGATGTGTTGTCCACGCTCATGTTTTTCCTTGTAGCACGTATGTTGAGCTTGTTTTTTGCCTGAAAATATTTGAAGGTGATGCATGGCAAAGTTTCTGGATTGGCTGCAGCTGGTAGGGTTGAACCTGCTTGTAAAAAAACGAAATTTGTGTGAATACATCCGGGTGATCTACAGGTATTACTACAACGCTACTTTTAGAGCCGCGGATTTGTTACTCCTTTCAAAATACATCTTCAGAAGTCCTTTTGCTGTCAGCAAGGCTTTTATGGAGGCAAGAGGGGAAGAAGATGTCTACGTCTACGGCGAAACCCCTTTGACAACACTTGAAACAATCGCCAAAGAGTGTAAGATCACAAGCCAGGACACTGTTTTTGAACTCGGCTCCGGCAGAGGACGTGGCTGCTTTTGGCTAAATATTATCCTCGGCTGTAAGGTGGTGGGCATAGAATACATTCCCGAGTTTGTGGAGAAAGCCCATGCTGTGATTGAAAAATACCGCCTAAGTAATATCGAGTTCCGCCAGCAAGATTTTCTCAAAGCCGATTTTCGAGGCGCCACTTTCATCTATCTGTATGGCACATGCTTAGACCCAAGCTCTATTCAAAAACTTATGGGCAAATTGTCAAAATTGCCTGCAGGGACCAAAATCATCAGCGTAAGCTATGCACTCAAAGAATATGCTCCTATGCCCAGTTTTGAAACCCTC
>CAYMKI010000047.1:0-772 GCA_964390695.1 uncultured bacterium | reverse complement strand
CAAGTTCTTAAAAAAATTGAATATGAGAAATGAATAATAGAGGGAAATTAAACCCAAAGGAAAATGGAACCGCAGAGTTCAGTGAGAGCACAGAGGGAAATCGAATGCAGGGGCTCTGCGGTTATAAATCTTGTCCGTGTCAATATGTGTTAGGCAGATTTATTAGACATCCCGATTTTTAAGATCTCATTTTTAGCCGCTTGTAATTCTGATGACTCAATATAAGAAACTGAGCCGCTCAGTATATGATTAGATGCGAATTTTTGCTTAACTTTAACATTCAACAGATGCTTAACATCTATTCCAAAGGCTGCTTCCACTTGCGTTTTGCTCAGAGTATCGTTTGTACCTATATTCATGAGTACTACAATCGGATCTTTTTGGGTTAGGGTTTTCAGCTTGTCGAAATTTGCTTTAAAACTATGATCATCATGGTTTAATCTATCGCCGCCGATATTGATTAAAAATATGCCTATCGCATTTTGTATAGGAGCATTCGGTAATTTCTGGATAATTTGACCTGATAAATGAGGAATTAATTCTTTTTTACCCAATTGACTATACTGTTCAAGACTATTACTAGAATATTGATCTCCACCAAGAATTATCCAATTCATGTTAGGGGCATTAGATCTTGGAACATCGATAGGTGCAACCGGATTTAATGGGAGTGTTGGGTTTAGCTTAGGAGGCTGTACTGGGGGTATAGGTTGCATTGGCAAATGAACCATGGGTTCAGTATGTAACTTGTTGGTCAAGGGATTGGTAGGGG
>CAYMKI010000046.1:0-18818 GCA_964390695.1 uncultured bacterium | reverse complement strand
CTACCTATCTTGGTATAATTTAACTCAACCGCAAAGAAGCAAAATGACTTTATTCCCAATCTTCCCGTAATAAATTCTAATTCCCGGCCCGTAATGAATCCGAAGCTCGCAAACACCCTCTTGCAGAGTTTTGCAATCACCAAAGTTCCCAAGCTTTAAGCGATCAAGCCTTGTCAAGATTTTGGCCCGGGTATGGATCTCTTTGATCTCCTTAATCCAGATCTCAAAGGGTCGCTTGCCGGTGGCGGTTTCGTAGAGTTCAATGTCGATTTCTTCCATATAACCTTATTGTATCTTTTAGGATACAATATTTTCAAGTAAATTTTAATCTATTAATTTTGAGAGTGTTGAAAATTCCTGAGAGAGGCTAATCCAGTCAAAAGTTCTAAATATTCCCCGCTGGGATTCCTGATTGATTTTTGTTGCATATGGAGCACCATTTTTGCTCATATACGATATCGTCGGCGCGAGCAGTCCATTTATGCCCTTTTTTACAAATCATTCTTATCTTAGTTTTCCCCTGTAAATATTCAGTTGATAGACATTTACCTCCATGATTGCTGGCAAATTCTTGGAAATATTCTATTGAGTATTTCCTCCTATTATTTCGTGCACAAATAGGACATCCAGACTTTCTTTTTGTTCGATTTGCAACCGTTGCTTGCCAGGAATGACCTTTTTCGCACTTCCACGCTACCTTTTTGTTTACATGAGGAGTAAGATCAGATGGATTGACCCCATCATTTAATTCATAATCCCATTCGGACAATATTTCAGGGTATAGAGTTGCTAAATTATTTGTCTGTGAAGCATAACGCCCATAGCAAAAGGGACAACCTGAACCTCGGGCTCTACTACTCCCTGTTGCTTGCCATTCATGACCTGCATAACACTTCCACCAAACTTTTTGATTTGCTCTCGGGGTAATCTTGAGGGGGTCAAGATGTATATTCTTTTCAAAATCCCATTCTTTTAATAATTCTGGATATACCAGAGCTAAATTTCGTTTTTCTGTGGGTTTTTGGCCAGTACATTAAGGACAGCCCATCCCCAGATTTCGGCTATTAATGACAGCTTGCCATTCATGATTTTCTATGCATACCCACCATGCTTTTATTCCTGAGCCAGGCGAGACATCACTTGGAGTTAAATCTCCGTTTTTAGATGGATGCCATTGCTTTGCTAGGTTAGGGTTTTTTAATTGCAAGGTATTCTCTTTTGGAGCTAATCCTAAGGCTTGTTCAATCGAACAACCCCTCTTTAACAATTCGATTACGTGCGTATAGGCGCGTTGATAGTGTTTTGCCGCTTCTTTTAGAGTTTTAAACTCATTGCCCTCGACTTGAACGGGGATACCTGGCGTTTTAGATGCAAAGCTTGGAGGAGGTACGAGACCGACAGCTTGCTCAGGAGACCAACCTGTTGAAAGACGACAATCAACTGTATTGCGTGATTTCCCAAATGCTTTTGCAGCACCTTCAAGAGAGTCATATTCGTTCCCTTGAATAATAATTTTTCTTTTGTTGGACAGTGTGCGTGTTTGTTTTTTTGTTAACTTCTTTGATCCCATTTTACGATCTCATTGCCTATAAGAATTAATAAGGATAGATTATACCTCTTGCGAAAAAATTTTCCGTAATTTCTAAGAGCGATGAAGCTGACCGCGTTTGCTTAGGTTACCCAAGCCTACAGATTCTGTGAAATGTCCACTCATAAGGAGTTGATTGCTAAAACACTGAGAAAAAGAAAGCCAGTCAAAAGTTCGAAGTGTACCCATTAACTGGAGGGTTCAGTCAAACCCGACGGGTTTGACTGACAGCGATAAAATTGTGCGCTTCGGGCGCAATCTCAAGTTTTTGCTTTAACTCCGTGTCTTAGCGCATCCGTGTTCTCTGTGTTGAATTTAAAACAATATTATAGATATTTACCTTTTAATTTTCTCTGTGTTGTACTCAATTTATGATGTGTACATGCACCCTCTAAATTTTCCTCCGT
Organism: uncultured bacterium; assembly: GCA_964390695.1. GTDB lineage: Bacteria > Chlamydiota > Chlamydiia > Chlamydiales > Parachlamydiaceae > CAWACC01. Next base: position 16,823 of record CAYMKI010000046.1, on the reverse strand, counting down.
GCTCACACTTTTCTCACTGTCACGCTTGTCTCACTGCTCTCACTGTTCTCTGTGGTTCAATTTTATTCCGTCGGGCTTTAGGATATTGAATTTAATAGATTTCGGGCAGAGAGACGGGCAAGGGTAAAGAGATTCATTATGCACGAGGTGTATTTTTTTTGTGTTGCCAAAGAACAAAAAGTGAGGTAATTATGAATTTTAACCTTAAACTGGAGTACACGATGGGCAATGGAGCCATATATCTATCCGGAACCATCTTTGCTATCATGGCATTGATTCATTTGGCAAGAATTTTCTGCCCCTTTGAAATCATTATCGCCGGAGTATCTATTCCTCATGAATTCAGTTATTTGGGATTTATCGTTCCAGGGCTCCTCTCGATAGCTCTTTTCCGAGCACGCCATATCTGCCCCGGCTCAGAAAAATAACAGCCGCTATGTGATATCTTTGGAATGGACGATTTGGGCGCCTGCAATTTGCATCTCTTTTAATGCTTCAGCTTCATCCTCGTCTTGCAAATTGACTGCACGGCAGGCATCTTGGATGACATACACATTAAAGCCCAGAATGAGCGCATCTAGAACAGAATATTTAACACAGTAATCAGTGGCGAGTCCCGCCATGTAGAGATTTCGAATCCCATGCTGTCTCAGATATACCTCTAATCCAGTTGAACGCCCTTTTCCGTTATCAAAAAATGTGCTGTAGCTATCGGTGTGCTTATCCGTCCCCTTGAAAAAGACCTTATCCACTTTGGATACGTCCCAGCCAGGTGCGAATTCAGCACCACGGGTTCCTTGGACACAATGCACCGGCCACAGTATCTGCTCGATACCCTCCAAAATTACCTTCTCGCCGGGTTCTTTGCCATGAGACGTGGCAAAGCTGCAGTGATCAGCTGGATGCCAATCTTTGCTGGCTAATACAAACGAGAACTTTTTCTTTAGCAATTCATTGACAACAGGAATTACTTGATCGCCAGCTTTTACTGCCAAGGCACCTCCCGGCAGAAAATCATTTTGAAGATCGACTATAATCAAAGCGCGTTTATCCATAAATTCTTTATCCAACTAACCCTAGATTTCATCCGCTGTAATATAGGCATGGGACGTTTTATCTCTTATCATTCTAATAAGCTTAACTTTAAGGTCATAGAGAGATTTTTCCATTCCCACAAAATATTGATGCGGATTCAAAAACCGCTTGATTCCCACATTAAATTGCTCCAATTCCCTTAAGGTTTTATCCCGGATGGAATGCAAAGGCGGCAAATCATATACCCGCTGCCCGTCTCGAAACACAGGGATCAGCAAATCTTCTGAAGACATGCCTTTTTTTAAAATTTTTTGCTGAGTGGGATCCAAAGGATCTATAATGCAACAATCTTGGTCGGGATAGGACTGAATGTCGAAGATAGCGTCTCCTACATATTCCTTCTTATTTCTAAAGCGGCGGATTTGTAAAATGCCGGGATTGGATACCTTTACCATCTGTTCCGAAAGCTTGATCTTGTATTTCCATGCTTCCCCAGGGTCCCGCACCGCTGACAACTTATAGACACCATCTAAGGCGGGCTGCTCTTTGCCCGTGACCAAATTCGTGCCGACTCCCCACACCGTGATTTGCGCTCCCTGCCTTTTCAATTCACTGATGATGGTTTCATCCAATTCGTTACTAGCAACTATGACGGCATCTTTAAAACCGGCCTCGTCCAAAAGTTTACGGCTTTGGATACTTAGATAAGCCAGATCGCCCGAATCCAAGCGTATTCCCAGCAAGCGTTTTCCCTGAAGCTTCAAACGTTTCCCTACTTCTATAGCCTTTTTCACTCCTTCCAAAGTATCGTAGGTATCCACCAAAAACAAACAGCTATGCGGTAAACAATCGGCAAAGGTATCGAAAGACTCTTTTTCATCATCAAAAACCATTACCCAGCTATGCGAATGCGTGCCTTTAACAGGTATGCCGTAGAGCTTTCCGGCTAATACGTTAGAGGTGGAATCGCATCCTCCAATAAAGGCCGCCCGACTTGCTGTCAAGGCTCCATCCACACCTTGAGCACGCCTAAGCCCAAACTCTAAAACAGGATCTCCCTTGGCAGCAATACAAACACGGGCAGCCTTCGTTGCGATCAAGGTAGGAAAATTGATCAAATTCAACAAAGGGCTTTCCAACAACTGACACTGAATCAAAGGGCCTTGAACTCTCAGCAAAGGCTCATAAGGAAACACTACCGTCCCTTCAGGAACAGCATCGAGATGGCATGAAAACTTCATTTCAGATAGGTACTTAAAGTAGTCATCGGTAAACAAAGGCTCCCCATCAGCTGCGCGCAAACCTGCCAGAAAATCCAAATCGGTTGTATCGAAGCGAAAATTTTCTAAATATTTGACGACTGTTTCCAATCCAGCCGCGATGGTAAAGCCTCCATGAAATGTGCGCTTGCGGAAAAAAAGATGAAAGACCGCTTCCGTTCTGTCTAAGCCTTTTTTCCAGTAAGCATAAGACATTGTCAGCTGGTATAAGTCAGTTAACAGCGACAAAGATTGATTATAGATGCTAAAATTTGACATACAATGGTATCGATTACATATATTTGATTGAAATGAGAGCTCTCAGAAGCTATACTCTAAATTACCAGTGTAGATCAAAACAGGAAATTTTGTATGCCTAAATTCAAGCTTTATCTCATTTTTTTTGTGCTCTCCACCTTCTCCTTCTTATTGAAGGCAAATGCTACAGACAATACCCTCTACCTTAGAGATAATCTAAAACAAGCACATGTCGGCGATTATATTGTCACTGCTCAAAACAAAAACTACACTTTGTTACATGTCAATAACCGCAATGACAAGGAACTAACACTGGAAGAGATCACTATCCCTATCAAAAAATTCTCCTTCAGCGAGGGTACATGGAAACAGTGGATCCAGCAACAAGCTCCCGGTCATACCTCATGGATTATGTACACCCTTGACCTCGCTTCAGGTAAGATGAAGGAATTTTACTCCCTCACAAGTCGCAAATGGTATGATACGCGGGATATCGATTGCTTTTTGAACACCCTGCTCAATATCCCATTTCATCTCATCTCCTTGGAAGACAGAAAACGTGTCGGCTTTCCCACAATACCGGGCATGACCGATAACCGCCCCTACTGGCAACCTAAAATGGTTTTTGAGGGCAAGGAAGTCCAGGGTGTGTGGTTCGATGCATGGAAAACCAAGTGGCCTAAAGATGGCACAGACCTGGCCGATAAAACCATCGAAATATTTATTCCTCAAGAAAACAACAAGTACCCTTCCTATTTTCCCTATTGGCTGCAGGTAAGTGGCATCATAGGCAAAGCCAAAGTGCGAATTATCGACTCAGGCCGCCAAATGAAATCGCCAGCTCCTCCAATCGAGTCGCGAAGACCGGCGGTTATCAACAAGAGTTTGGACCAAATCTAGCATTTCAAAATTTTGCCTTATTACGCGACATTATTCAAGTTATCAACAAAACAGAGTCTTAGTGATCACTCTGGGAGCCAGTACTGTTTCACCTCTCAATAGGCACATCCTTAGCAGATATAACCCTCTTACATCTAGAGCTTTAAAACTAACAAACACCTTCCTATATAATTGACTGCAAGTCTCAAAAAAAGACCTTGATCCTTAATACTTTCTTTTATACAAACAAATTACCAACAAGATTTCCACAAAAAATCCCCTTTAAATCTAAGGATCTAATCCCATTATGCGTACATAAAGCGTACACCTTGCAATAATCGCAGTCTTTTATTGCATGAAGAAACAAAATGGAAAAATTTCTTCTGAAAGGATTGCGAAAGTTACGAAATTAATCTATATTGATGTGCGTCATAGTGTTACATTTGTGTATATAAGTTTCCGTACAAATCCATTTTATACATGCTCTATGGCTTTTTGAGAGTAAAATTTTTATATGAATGATATATTTTAACAGAATTAAGCACACGCTGGATCTCCGAGCTTGCGAGGAAATCCAGCGAGTGCTCAATTTTGTCCAAACTCCACTATTAGGCAACAGCATGAACAACAATAACGCAAACACAAAAGCGTCAAAAGTTTATCCAACATACTCCTTAAATAAGTGCCGCAAAATATTAAAGATTGTCTACGCTCAATACAAAAAAAAAGGAAAAAAACTCACTCCGACTCTCCTAGAAATCCTAGAAGCTAACTTACATGCTTGCGATCAAGCCATTTTAGCCCAAGATGAGTTCAAAGCCAGCGATTTAGCTGTGGAATTAGAAGCCTTTTCACACCAACATTTCCGCAAAACTGCAATTGAATACACGCTCGAATTAGTTGTAGCGTTCATCATCGCTATTGCTATCGCCGCTATCGTGCGGCAGGTGTGGTTTGAAATGTATGAAATCCCTACAGGATCGATGCGGCCCACCTTCAAAGAACAAGATCATCTGTCCGTCACCAAGACTGCTTTTGGCATCAATTTTCCTTTTGAAACCAGACATCTATACTTTGATCCGGAGCTTGTGCAACGCACCAGCGTTGTGATCTTCTCCGCCGATGCCATCCCTGTCTCAGATCCTGATACCACCTATTTCGGTATCATCCCCTATAAAAAACGCCTTATTAAAAGATTGGTGGGCAAACCCGGGGATTCCCTGTATTTTTACGGAGGTAAAATCTACGGTGTGGATAAAGAGGGCAAACCCATCACAGAACTTCTCGATAGCCCATGGCTGGATAAAATCGAGTACATCCCTTACCTTTCGTTTGAAGGCGATATCAGCTGGCCCGGCCGCAATGTCATACAGCTAGAACAAATGCACCTCCCTCTAGGCCGTCTCAGCTTCTCAGGCAGTGGAAAAATGACCGGAGAAATATTCAATGGAACTGATTGGGTCAAAGACCAACCGCTAGCCTTAACAAAACCTCATGATAAAATTCAAACGTATTCCGATTTTTTAGGCATGCGCAATTTCGCCATAGCGCGTTTAATGACGCAGCAAGAACTTGACAATTTCGGCGAGGTCGCTAAAACCGGACTGGAAAAAGGCGTCCTTTATTTACAGCTGATGCACACGCCCAACCTTAACTACCCGGCTCCACAATTTCACTACAGAAACTTGCACCTGATCCCGTACTCCACGATTATACCCTTGCAAGAACACCACCTAAAAGCTATCATGGACAACATGTATACCGCTCGCTTCGTGGTCAAAGACCACATGGCCAAACGCTACAGTGTCGAGAACATCCCCTTCAACATCAATAGCCCCCGCTTCAACGATATACCAGACGGTACGTATGAATTTTACTATGGGACCGCTTATAGCATTGGCTGGGGAGGAATAGCTACCCAATTACCTCAGGATCATCCCCTCTATAATCTCACTCCGGAGAATATTCACCGCTTATTCAATCTAGGCATCGACATGAACACCATTGTAGAGCCATCTCCTAATAACTTAGTCTACCTGCCGCACCGCTACGCCTACTTCAGAGAAGGGGATCTCTATCTAGTGGGTGCTCCTATTATCAAAAAAGATGACCCGACGTTGAAGGCCTTTAACGAAAGGGAAGAAAACAGAGCTCAACATGCTTCTGCCAATGCTCCCTATATTCCCTTCAAAGATCAAGGCCCCCCTTATAAGAATGGCTCCTTAGACGTAGAATTCATCAAACATTTCGGCATCACCATCCCTCCCAAAACATACCTGGTATTGGGCGATAACCATGCCATGAGCGGAGACAGCCGGGTCTTTGGAGTCGTGCCTCAAGAAAACTTACAAGGTGCTCCCAGTTTGATCCTGTGGCCACCGGGCCCTCGATGGGGATTTCCTGCACAGAAGCCGTATCCTATCTTTGTATGGCCAAGGCTTATCATCTGGTTTACCGTTGCAATGATTGCTCTCATCGCCTATATGGTCTACAGACGAAATCTTAAAAAGCCAATTTACAAAAAATTACATATAAAAAGCAGGGATTAATGGATATCAGCTCCGTCAGCATGCACTCTTTATTAGATCAGATGGACCATTTGAGCTTGTATGCCCAAAACCAGCAAACTCGTCTACCGGAAGTCCAGCAAGCCCATGCCTTGTTTCTACAAAACTGCAAAGCTTATTGTGACAACCACCCTAATCCAACAGACCCTAACCAAATAGTCCTATTCTGTAATAAGATCAACCTGATATCCAAAAGTTTTACCATCCCTGAAGATATTCTCAAAAAGATTGCCGAAGTCGTCGACAAGACAGGGTTTTCGAAAGCTTCTACAGTTATGTCTAAACTGAGCAACATCTTCACTACCACCGCATCCACTCTCAAATCATGTTGGCACCTTTCGGAAACACTGCAGTGGTTATTTATCGATGGCAAACACGCATGGAAACAGCAAAAATATCAACTTGTACTCCAAAATATCGTCGATGCTTTCCACCATGATAATGTCGATCTAAACCTGACATATAAAACTCTCCAAGGCACAGACCAGGAAACTTTATCCGAATGGCAAAAAATGACCTTAAGCTGGCTGAAACCCTTGCTAGAGCCTTCAGAAAATTTTAAAGAAAGCTACCGCCTCTTTATCGTCCATTTGCGCACCGCCTGCAGGTATCTGCTGGACAAAGAACAAAAAGACCTTTTGGAAAAATTCGAGGACCCGCTGGTACAGCTAACCGGCAAAATCTGCTATTATCGCTTCAGCGAAGTGCATCTTTATGGATTTTGCGAAAAGTTGGTAGAGATGATGATCCAAGATGGCATGAAAAGCCTCAATCCCTTACATAAAGAATCCCTGGAAGATGTCTTCAAAATCCCATTGAATCAGCAATTCGAAGCTATCCACGCTGCATCTTCTCAACTGAAAGAACCGCAAATCTGGACGCTGGCACAAAAGGCATCCGCCACGACTAACTTGTACTACGATCCGCAACTGAAGAGCAACATCCCCTATGTCCTGTGTGATTTGGCTCTATCTCCACAACATTCACTCAGAATTTTAAGAATGGGCACCCCGACAAATTCTACTGAAGGGATAACTCCCGAATTCCGCCTTTTTTTACATTACTGCAAAAGTAAAAATGAAAAAGTATTCTATACCAGCGAACAAGCTGAAAACTCCTGGATAGAGAGCGGCCGCAACCAGCAAATCCGACTGCTCGCCCAAGAGTTCCAAGATACCTTTTTCATGATCGTCTTACCCAATGACACCCCCTTTTATCATCAGAAAGCTCCACACAACTCCCCTTACCAAACCTTTCAAGACTTTAAAGAGGATTTTAAAAGCCAACTCCATTCTGTAGCGGGAGGATTTTATTTCGACAAAACGTGGATGGAACATCCCTCATTCCCTCAAAGAATCGAGACCTGCCTCAATGAAATCCACGAGGACGTATTTGCACAGTCCAACTTGCTGTCCCTCCAAGAGCGCTTGGATTTTATCGAAATCGTGTATGCACGCATCGTACTGGAAATGATCTCTTTTCTGAAGCTAGATCACCAAATATTGATTAAATTTTTATTCATAATCTGCCGAGATGACAACGACCGCGGGGTCAAATCCAAAGTGACCCTGGTGAGTTTATGCCTACTTTATCTAGGTAAATTCTCCAATGCAGAATCGCAAAAAATGCTATCCGTCTTCACTCACGCCCCCAAAATCATGGTGATGAAAGCTGAAATGAATGAACGCAGAGAGCGGCTGATGTCTGTGTTAGACACTTTAAGCAAACCCGAAGCCATGCTGCGCTTAAGAATAAGGCAAAACACCCATCCCATCGTTTCGGACCTTAACCTTAATTCCTAGCTTTTGTGTATCAGCAAAGCATCTTGTATTGTGTATGTACCCTTTTGCAAACCTGAAAGAGCATCCACATACTCGTAAGGTACCGGCTTGTCTTTAGCTTCAATAAATAATGGATATTTTTCCGCGGTTTCACGTTCAAAGTCTGAAGAGCTGACCACCAAAGGAACACCTAAGGCATCTGCTTTTTTACGGGCTAATTTTCTCAAAAGATCTGCATACGCGGGATTTATATCGGCGACATACATCCTTTCCTGAAAAAGCACAGGCTTGCCTTCTGTATCCACCAACAGTCTTAAAACCGTGCGGGCCAAAATCTTGCCTGAAGCAGGATCGCAGACCAAAGCCAGACGGTGCTTTCCATCCAAAGCATATCCCAACAATCCCACATTCAAACTGACACTACCATTCACATTTTGACAGCTGTTCAACACCTCCGTGCCCATCAGAAGAAAATGATTCGGATCATCCGTATCGACAACGCGATACTCTTGCTCGTTGGGTTGTGCCGGCGAACGGAGAAGGGTCTCTACGTCCTTTAAATCCTGATAAAAAGGACTCAAGAGCTCATCCAATCCTTTGATCTTCCAACCTTTTAGCGTATTGAATTTCTTATCTAAGTCTTCAGTCGATGTGACTATTTCTAGTAAGGACTTTTGCAGCATCAGCCGTTGTCTTTCCTCTAGTTGTTCAGGATTAGGACGAATATCAGATAGCGGCTTCAACGCTTCGGTAATAGTTTTAAGGTGCATGTCTGTCTGCTCCCAGTTTTTCCGGCAGCTGTTAAGATGAGGGAGTAGGTCAGCTTGCCTGTCCCCGCCTAAATGCTCGTTTTCTACGGCAAATTTCAACGTCTCGACCACTGTCTGTTGCGGGGTCTTGGTATTTGTTACAGCGTTCTGGCCGAGCTCTTCCAAATTGAGCTCTGTGGACAACTTCCATTTTTCAAAAATTTCAGGCTGATTCGCTGCAATCTCATTAAGATGCGGATTTGCATCCAGAGCATAACGTGTGGGTATAAACTGCCCCCGAAGCACTGTGGTCAAAAAAGTTTGAAAGTAAGGAAAAGCAATAGTGTCTCTTGCCACATTTGCGGCATAAGTAGTCACAGCTTCTTTATTTCTCCAGGTACCAATGGAGCTTTCATATCGATTATTAAAGTTATCTACTTTTATATTGCATTTTTCTACAAATACCTTTTCCAAGGCCTGTGGCAAATCATGGAAAGATTCAATATTCTCAAGATACACCTCACCTTGAAAATTTAAAATATCTATCACGTATCTAAAAGCCCTGTAACGCTTGTCGTCAGGCATCCCAAAAACCTTTTGCAACACCTCTTTTTTCATCTCATCGGTCAAATATGAATTTTTAATACCTGTCAATAACCACAGCATGGGTTGTTGGTATTTAGCATCTCGCAATGACCTGTCACCCTTAATGATACGTAACACCGATGTATAATCTCCAAAGGGATACAGAGACAATAATAGACACGGCAACGCCCCGTGGGTTACATCTTCTGTGACTTTCTTTATATTGTCCCAGACTTTGGTATATTGGGGTTGGCAAGCTTGAACAAAAGCCTTGGCTAATGACTGGCGCAGGTCTCGAGGTAAGACGGTTATTTTTTTAATCAGTGCAAACTCTTTGAGCATCCGCTCACTTAATTGATCGTTATCAGTGCCCTTATCTTGATAGGCGGCAACGATCAGTTCACGGGTCAACAAATCCCTTAATTCAATAGGGAGGACAGATAGCAGTGCTATCAGCGAGGGTCTACCCTTTATAAGATTCTTGCAGCCTACATGGCTTGCACATAATACCGTCGTATTCATGAACCAATCTAAGATTTCAATTTTCTCTTTTTCTCCCTCAGCAGCATCAACTGTTGTTTTTATCCACTCAAGATCCTGCTGTGACATGTCGAATAATTTGGCACACAAACATATGCTTTTTACTAAGACAGAATTACTGTCGTTAGTATATAGGTTTCTAAAAAGCTCAAAATTTTCTTGAAAAGGGATGGTGAAGCCTTCTATCCATAGATTAAATCTTCCTGAAATTTCATTTAAATATCTGGATTCGATAGAAGGTAACTGTATGACATAGCAATTAAAAATAAAATTTAGTAAATCAATAACTTTCTCTCTTTTTTCAGAAGAACTGAATAGAAACAGATAAGTGCTAAAATACTCTAACGCATCTGGAGCAGCTATTTGAGCTGTCTGCTTGACAATCTCCATGAATACTTGCAGAACTTCAGAATTATTGAGGTCGATCTCATAATTCCTGAAATACACTAATGTTCTCAGGCAATCTTCTTGAGCCGCCAGTTTAACTATTTCTATTAGTGCCTGCTGACCTTCGCGAGTCGAACCGTTAATCTGATATTTTTTGATATACTCGGAAGTTCCGCTGCCATCTTATTGAGCAGCTAATTTAGCAATTTCTATCAAAGCCTGCTGACCTTTGGGAGTAGAGACATCCACCCCATTGCTTTTTAGGTCATTTTCAGCGTGAAATAGATCTAATTTATTCTCTTTAACATCTGAAAGCGCTTGTTCGATCCACTTTTTTTCTACATCTTCCAAGGGCTCCACATTTCCTTTAGTAGCCCCATTCAAATACGGATTTTGTGTATATATAGAAAACGAATTGGTAACTACGTCCATAAACACCCCATTATTATCAATTGCGCTAATTTAATCACTGAAACAAATATTTAACCACAATAAATTACTGTATGCACTTAAAAAAACAAAAAAATTTAGAGTGATTATTCACCACCCATCATAAAATAATAAATTAAAAACCACAGAGCTCACAGATGGATATAACAAAAAGTCTGCAGCAAATGAGTGTCTCACAGAACGAGACAGTTGCTTTCAGCTCCCTCTATCGTGAAATAACTTGGATCTTCGTTTTATATTTCAAGCACAGCATCTCTGATGCTCAGAAGGTTTTGGCTTCTTGTCAAAGCCTTAATTTTAACTCCGCGTCTTTGAACTCATTTGCGCTATGAGCCATAGTAAACATATTAAATTACTTTCTTGCAGTTTAAATCCACTCTGAACCCTATGTGAGCTCTGTGGTTCATAATTAAGACCCTTTGCAGTGCTGAATAGTTACAAATTAGGTAACCTATACCCAAATGATCTGAAAATTTGGGTATAGCTAGGATTTAGTGGAAATGTTAGGTTTTAAGCCTTGGTGAGCACTATTTTGGCAGATTCTCCGTTGAGGTCCCACTCTGCACCTTCACATGGCCCGAAATCCACTGACAAAGCTAAAACCTCCCCCTGAATATAAGCAGCATATTTTTCAAAACTCTGCCGGACGCGGGAGGTGGTCTCAATTTTGACATGTATGCGATCGGTGACTTCAAATCCAGCTTCGCGCCGCATAGTGTTCAGCTTATTGACTAGTTCTCTAGCCAGTCCTTCGATCAGCAGGTCTTCCGATAGGGTGGTATCCAAGGCAATGGTGATGGGTCCTTGGTTGGCGGCGATCATGCCCTCCTTCACCTGGCGCTCAACTTGGATATCCTCCGTCGTCAGGACAAAGGTTTCGCCACCGATGATCAAAGATAAATCATCACCATCCATCAACAAAGACAGCTGCTCTTGAGGTAACTTTTCTATAGCTTCTTGAGCGGCCTTCATCAACTTGCCGACCTTCTTGCCCAATACCCTGAAATTCGGCTTGGCTTTGAGTGTGACAAATTGCTGCTCGTCATTTCCGAATTTAACTTCTTTGACGTTGAGCTCATCGGCAATCAAGTGTTGCTGGTCGCGTAAAAAATGCAGGATGCGTTCATCCCCCGAGGCGATATGCACAGCAGCCAGCGGTTGGCGGACTTTTAACTTATGTTCTTTACGCAAAGCATGTCCCAAGCTAACGGTTGTCTGAACCGCCTGCATCTCAGCTTCCAAGAGGTCATCTCTAACTTCCGGATGGTAAGTTGGATAATGACAGAGATGCACGGATTCGGGCATGGAGTCCGTACGCAGATTTTGATAGATGGCCTCGCTGAGGAAAGGTACAAACGGAGCGGCTATCTTGCACAAGTTCAGCAATACCTGATAAAGCGTTTCAAAGGCTTGACGACGATCCAGAGTGTCTTCTTCTTCCCAAAAACGACGGCGTGAGCGGCGGATATACCAGTTTGTCAACTGGTCGACAAAGCCTACAAAAGGCTCCACGGAAAGGCTTAGGTCATACTGGTCCATGCCTTCTTCTACCTGCTTGACCAGATGCTGCATCAGCGACAACATCCATCGGTCTATCACAGCTTCGGGCTTTCCAAAATGCGCATCCACAGGCTTCCATTGATAGATGCGGGCATAGGTAACGAAGAAGCTATAAGCATTCCAGAAAGGTATCAGGATCTGCCTCAAGACCAATTCAACCCCAGCCTCTTGGAAGCGCAAATCATCGGCCTTTACTGCGGTGCTGTGCATCATATATAACCGCACAGCATCGGCACCGAATTTATGCACAACCAACGAAGGATCGGGATAGTTTTTCAGCCTTTTGGACATCTTATTGCCGTCGGCAGCCAAGATGATCCCATTCACTACCACATTTTTAAAGGCCGGCTTGTTGAATAGTGCCGTAGCTAGGATATGCAGGGTATAAAACCAGCCGCGCGTCTGATCCAGACCTTCCCCGATAAAATCTGCCGGGAACCCTTCAGCAAAAAGCTCAGCAGATTCGAAGGGATAATGGTTTTGAGCATAAGGCATGGAGCCTGATTCAAACCAGCAGTCAAAAACTACAGGCTCGCGCTTGAAGATTTTCCCTCTCAGTTCGAAGGAGAGGTCATCTATAAAATGACGATGCAAATCCGCGACTTTCTGACCGGTCAGGGCCTCTAACTCTTGTATGCTGCCGATAACATGGATGTCTCCATCCGCTGCTTTCCATATGGGAATGGGCGTTCCCCAGTAACGGTTGCGGCTGATTGCCCAATCTCTAGCATTCTCCAGCCACTTTCCAAAGCGGCCATATTTAATATGTTCGGGGGTCCAGTGGATCAGTTTGTTGTTCTCGACCAAAGCTTCTTTTATTTTTTCTACCGCCACAAACCAGGTTTCAACGGCCTTATAAATCAACGGAGTATCCGAACGCCAGCAGAAGGGATAACGGTGGTGGCAAGTGCCTTGGTGTACGATCCTGCCTTCTTTTTTCAGGTGCTTGATAATGTCTTTGTCGGCATCTTTGACAAACATGCCCGCATATTCAGGTACTTCAGAAGTGAATTTGCCGTTGTTGTCTACCGGCATGACGATGTCAATACCTTCGCGCCGGCAAGCGTAAAAGTCCACTTCGCCAAACGCGGGGGCGGAATGCACGAAGCCCGTGCCTTCGTCTAATGAGACGCTATCTTCGAGGATAATTCTAAATGCACCCTGCGAGGCCCTATCGGCAAAATAAGGAAATAGAGGGTGATAGCGTTTGCCCGCGAGGTCTTTGCCTTTGCATTCCGAAACTAGCTCATAATCTGCAGGCTGCTTATAGTAGGTCTTCAAAGCCGTTTTAGCTAAAACAAAATACCGACCGGAGGCTAGGTCCTTGACTTTGACATAGTCGATGTCAGGACCGGCCATTACAGCCAGGTTTGAAGGCAATGTCCAAGGTGTCGTCGTCCATATCAGCACGGCAGTATTAGGCTCGTCTTTGAGTTCAAAAGCAACCGTCAGGGAGGGGTCATCTACGTCCTTATAGTTTTCACCGGCCTCAAAATTAGACAATGGCGTTCCCAATTTAGCAGAAAAAGGCATGACCTTAAAGCCTTCATAGATCAGCCCTTTTTCGTAGAGCTGTTTAAAGACCCACCAAACAGATTCCATATAAGGCACGTCCATGGTGCGCCATGTCTGCGAGAAATCAACCCATCTTCCCATGCGTCTGACAAGTGATTGCCATTCATGTGTGTAGCGCATGACAATTTTGCGGCATTCTTCGTTGAAATTGGCTATGCCAAAGGCTTCGATGGAAGCAGCTCCCGACAAATTAAAAGCCTTTTCAATTTCTTGCTCTATGGGAAGGCCATGGCAATCCCAACCGAAACGGCGCGGAACATAAAATCCTTTCATGGTCTTATAGCGCAATACAACATCTTTGATGGTGCCGGCTAAGTAATGTCCATAGTGAGGCAATCCTGTAGCAAAAGGAGGACCGTCGTATTGTGAAAAATGGGGCAGATGCGCTCGTTCTTCTACAGATCTTTCAAAAATACGGTGCGTCTTCCAGAACTCTAAAACTCTTAATTCGCGTTGATCAAAGGTTTCTTCGGGTATTTCTTCTAACATGGCTTTTCCTAAATTATCTCCAGATATTATTCTTGCTAGTTATAATACCCTATCTCCCCATTTTTATACACAATTAAACTGAAGTACTGCTTTCTTACCCTTGTCCTTGCCCTAGCCCGAATTCTTTTTAATTCCTGATCCTAAATCTCAACTGAAACAAATAGAACCACAGAGATCAGTGAGGACAGTGAGACAAGTGTGAACTCAGAAGATAATTGAGCGGGGTCACATGCACATCTACCCTTCGTACGGATATGTAGCAAGCTAAACATAACGCAGACACATTAGCGTAGATGGCGTGACAACACCAAATTACACCTCCTAATACCCCCTCCGCTCCTCTGTGCCTCTGCGCCACCGCGTTTAAACTCATCAATCATCGTTAAATTCGATAAACATAAACTATAGAACGATTAATGGATATGTGCCTCTACCCGATTTTTTTTATTCCTTGTAAAAATATGGTACATATTTTAGCTTATGGATGGATTCAAAGCAGAAGAACCCCTAACTGGAGCGCTCATAATGCTATGTTTGCCTTGAATACAGTCAGGTGCTGCTCCACGGTGATCTTGCCACGACAGCGCAGATATTTTCATAAATCAAAACCCACATCGAGTATTAAACCTCGTGTAAAACCCGAGGTACAGGTCTTGATCCGACACCGAGAATATGCCTTGCTGTACGATTACCGGTTAAAAAATTCCTTGTGGGTATATGAAAGGCTCACCAAAAACAGCTTAAGCTCCGCCACCACAGCCAAACATAAAAAAAAGTTCAAAGAGGACGATCGCGTCGCAAAGGCATTTCGCTGTACATCCAAAGATTATTCGCATTCCGGCTACGATAAAGGCCACCTTGCTGCTGCCGGCAATCATAAAGGCAATAACTCTAACTGCCACAACACCTATTACTTAACAAATATATCTCCTAAAAATCCCTCGTTTAATCAAAGATCGTGGGTACGACTGGAAAAATATGTACGCAAAATCACAAAAGTAGCTATACGCGTGGAAGTGTTTAGCGGCCCGCTGTTTTTACCTCAAGCAGATGCGAAAGGAAGACGATGGGTAAAGTATGAAGTCATAGGAAAAAACAACATCGCCGTGCCCACGCATTTTTACAAAATCTTGGTGGTCAGCGAGGTAAAAAAAACTAAACGCATAGAAGCATATATCCTTCCCAACCAACCGATCCCCAAAACAAAACCTTTAAAGTCTTTTCAAACCACCTTGAAAAAAGTGGAAGAAGCTGCCGGGATAAGGTTCTTTCTCGAAAAAGACAGCGATGATTAAGATGCTAGATTATACTTGATTTTGTAATATCCAGCATATAGGATCCAGTTATCTCGACTGTAAACAAATTTGAGCTTATACTCCAAAAAAACACAGCTGTTCCTATGGCAAATGAGGGATCCAACATGTCAGATCATGCACAGCGTTATGCCCCGCCATTATTCGATGCGCGAAGCTGCTATTTTTTACCCACCGCCTGCCTATCTACATTAGCCAGCCTTCATGAAAATTTTGCACGCAATTTTTCTGAAACCTTGTCTTCCTTATTCCCTAGCTGTCCCTCCATCACTCTAGCGAACATTCAACAAGAACCCCTTTCCCGCTTCATAAAAAGTTGCAGTCCCACCAATATGTATACGCTTATAGACCTATCTCCTCTTGAAGGACAAGGGATCATCTCATTCAATATCGATATGTGTTTCAGCATTATAGAAGAACTTTTAGGTGGAAGTAAAGAGCAGCTGTCATTGCACAAGCCTTTATCCGACCTGCAACTATCTGTTCAAAGAAAATTCACCAAAATACTTCTCGATGCCCTAAAACTTACCTGGAATGCCCATCTACATGCCGAATTTTCCATTACGGAACTCAGCGCACATCCCGGGCAAGATCCCGCCTTCTCTCCTCTCGCTAAATACGTGGTCCTAGAATTTTCCTACCGGCATCTTGACTTTTCGACTTTCTTTTCCTTAGCTCTTCCCTCTCAAAGTTTGCGAAGTCTCGAGACCGCCCTATCGGAAAAGACACCTCCTACGGTAGAAAAAAAACTCGACCTTTCCGATATTAACTTAGAAATCGTGGCTCATTGCGGCTCAGTGGAATTATCCCTTCAAGAATTCCATGCGCTGCAGGTGCACGATATCCTGATCTTAGATGCCAGCGTGGATAACCCCATGCCCGTTTTTTTACAAGGCCAAAAAATTCTTCAGGGCATTCCGGGTCTTTTACAACATCAAAAAGGGCTCGTGCTCATTTAAATTTAGGGAGTATGCAACTATGTCAGATCTTAGCCAAACAGAACTCGAGGCCATATACAATGTGATAGAACCACCCGCCATACAAAAAAGAGAACCGCTAAAAGAACCAGCCTATCCTAAAGAAGAAAAAAGGGTGCGCGGGGCTCCTCCTACTCTATCCAAAGCACAACTATCGCAGTTTCAGGATAACGCACCCTCCGACCACGTCTTATTAAGCCAAGAAGCCATGGAAAACGTGCGCTTGCGCTTAGACGTCGTTTTGGGACGAAGCGACATCAGTCTAGCAAAGCTGTTGGAATTGAAAAGCGGAACTACCCTAGCTTTAAACAAGCTCGCGGGAGAACCTGTTGATATAGAATTGAATGGACAAATTGTCGCTAAGGGAGAGATAGTGGTCGTGGATGATAGTTATGGGATCCAGATCACACAACTATATA
>CAYMKI010000045.1:0-19689 GCA_964390695.1 uncultured bacterium | reverse complement strand
ATCATGCATCACACATTCTTGCGGAATGGGATTGGCCAGATCCAACAAAGGTCTATTGACCATGAGGGTACAGCCGGTAATTTGGTTTTGGATTAACTGCCTTGAGAGGCTTGGAGGCAGCATGGGCTTCAGGTGCACATATTGTATGAATGAAGGATGGATAGTTTCGAGATTTTCCTGGACGACTTTAAGGTCTGTATGTACGAGTAAGGGCCGCTGCTTACCATGAAGATTCTCCAGAGTTTTCATTCGTTCAAAAGTTTTGGCTATCTTCTCCGGCAACCACACATCATCGGCATCGGAAAACATCACATAGTCTGCCGCAGCTTGTTGGGCTAGCCTGGAAAAATTACCTATCACTCCTACGTTTTCTTCTGAAGTCATAAGCGTGATTAAATTCGGGTGCTTGCACATAATTTCGCGGACAACCTCTACAGAATGATCTGTGGAGCCATTATCCCATACCGTGATATGCACAGGCGCATACGTTTGGTTGATGATGGACTCGATCTGCTGGCGCACAAACTTTTCACCATTGTACACGGCCATTAAAACTTCGATCTTCTCGCTCACAGATGACCTTTAGGATTAAATTTAAGATTGAACATATAGGGGTCTTTAACAACATCCCTGCAAAGGGCGTAATAGGCATCGGACTTTGCAGCATAGGCAGGTGCCGAAAGACACAAGCCTGCCAGAATAAAGAACAGAGATTTTAATAAGTTGAATGAGATCATATAGGACCTTCTCTATCAAATACTACGGCCAAGGGATATTTGGGATGCTGATTCCAAGCCGCAGCAATCTGCTGCATGGACTCCCCGCACAGAGTTGCTAAGGCACAGTCGCTGTAAAGCTGCATTTTTGCCGCTTCATAGCTGCAAGGCGAAGCTGTGGAAACGATGAGGATCCAATCATACCTGTCTCTGTGCTTATCAAGAAAAGCTTGCAATGGGTTGCTGATAATAGCCAAGCTGTGAGCCTCTGAAGAGGTTTCGATGCCTAGATAATCATACCCAGTACACTGTTGGAATTGATACGCAGGGGATGGCACGCTGCAAAGGTCGGCTTTTTTCATTTTTTGAAATACAATCAGGGCGACTTTCAAACCTTGTTCTGCCATCATTTGGGCCAGCTGATGAGTATAATCGGGACCTTTATTCAGCATCAAGAGTGCGATTTGGGTATTTTTATGCTGAAACTTGCAGGCTTGCAGCCATCCGATCACCCGGCAAATGAATTCCCCATCCGCATGATCTAAACTGCCCAAAATAGGTATATCCAGTTGCTTTAATAACGATTCCGAAGGGGGCAGCTGGCGATAAATGCCTTTTGCCGATATCATGCAGAAAGAGATCATGGCACCAAATAGCCCACCCACAAATGTCATTAGAATAATATGTGGATTTGAAGGCTGCTGCGGGGCAAGTGCCTTGTCCAAGGGAGAGGACTGTGTGGTGTCGATATGCGAAGAGATGTTTTTGGTTTCGACCAGTTTAGTGATTTCCTCAACCATTTTGCCGCTCATTTCGAGATGCAAATCCATGAGCTTTTCCGATGCCCATTTATGCGGCATCTGCTGCATCTGTGATTGGATATATTGCTGCTGTTCCGCCAGTGTGTTTTTCTCATGGCGAAAATCTTGCATGCGTCTTTCTAGATAGTCGCCGATTTGCTGCTTGAGGATCGCGTTTCTCTGCTCGATTTGGTCCAATCGCGTCAGCTGCAGGGCTTTAAGCTTGCCATAGAATTTCTCCTGCTTGAGGCTAAGCAGCTGTATTTCTTGGTCAATGTGATTCAGCAGGTATTTTCTTTGGAGGGCCAGATCCTCTTTTATCCTGTCGATTTCTTTTTGGCTGCGATTCACCTGGTCCAATTTTTGCACGTCCAGCTCGATGGCCTTGTGGATGATTTTTTGGCTGGCAGGATCTTCCAACTGAGAGCTTAATGAGCTGAGTTCAATCGCAGGGTCCTGGATTTGGCGCTTGATAAACTGATAGTGGGACAAGTTCACATCAATTTCACCGAGGATTTTGCTGTAGTCCGTGAAAAGCTTGTCGGCCGTCGCGACATCCATGCCTTGGAATTCGGCAGCTTTTTCTACTGCGGGCAAGGGGTCAAGCACAGCACGCAGAGTATCAGCCTGTTCTTTTTGCGCCCTCAAGTCTGCCAGCCAATGGTTCAGAGCAGAAGAATCCAGACCGTTGGGGTAATGATCATACTGTGCCATACTGGTTTCGAGGACTTTGTTTAATCTTTTGAGCTCAAGATCGATCAAGAGGGTGCGTTGGGTATAAGATTCCTGCAGCTGAGCCAAGGATTCTATAGAGGTGACATTGGCAGCCAACGCCTGTGCATAATCCTCCATGATGCTTTTGAGATCTGCAGCTATTTCTTCCTGCCTTCTACGCAAATAGCTTAGCTGTTCTTTGGCCTGCGTGGAGTGTTCTAGCTTCATGAATTCGACATATCTTGACATCAGCTGGTTGAGAAAAGCCGCTCCTTTCTGCGGATGAGGGTGATAAAAAGATAATCGAATTAAGCTCTTATCCTGCAGATCGGTATTGACGATGAGCTTGTGCTTGACAGCCTCTAATGTACGGTTCATCGGCTGGAAGGTAAGCCCCCACACCGAACCTGTCTGAGGGTATGCATTCTGGGTGAGAAGGGCAAAGGAAACAGAATCCGAGCTAAATTTTTGGCCTATGCTGCCTTTTCCGAGTTCTTTGCCGGAGGTATCGTATAGAGTATAGTGTTGAGGGGATGTAAACTTTAAGGTAACTTTTAGAGGCTCATGTCCAGGGTAAAGCACCTCGACCACATCCAAAGTATCTTGAGGCATCAGTATAGGCCTATAGAAAGGCAGCCAATACGACAATTCAGCCAGCGCATTGGTTTGGATGTTAGATAAGAGCGATATGAGTCCACTGCCTTGGGATATGCTCACCTGAAGACCTTGATCACCAATGACTTTACTTAACAGCGTACGCGATTTCATCAAGGTCAAAGCCGCATTTTCATTCTTATCTATCCCCCCAATGATCATTGCCAGGCTCAAGCTTTTGCTGGTTTCTACTTGAGATTTGCTTTTTTCTCTAAAGGAAGCTTCGGAATAATACTGAGGAGATTTGAATAAAAAATACCCCCCCCCTAACAAACTGCAGAGCACGCATGTGCCGACTAACATTTTCTTTGATCGGCACACAAGATTTTTTATATCGCCAAAAGTCAGCTTTAGATGGTTGATATCCGCTTTCATATTAATTCGATGCCCTTTTGGTGATTTGATAGATCTCATAGCCAGACAACATTCCGGACATGCTGGGAAAGAGTTGGCTGATAAACTGGTTCCATTCGGTAATAGGCTTCGTGGATACGTATACGGTGTCCCCTGGCATTAATAGCAAGCTATCGTTGGGCAAATGGACGATATGATTCCATGACAGCACATAGATCTTGGGACATTGTAGGTTGCCTCTGATCACCTGGATGCGGTTTCTATCGCCAGTATAGGGGATACCTCTGGCCGCCACCAACGCCTCCCTAAGGGACATATAACCATAAGGCAGGCTCAAGGGCTTAGGATCGCCCACTTCGCCCATCATCATCACGGTAGCATCCATGGGATTGGCGATGAATATCTTATCTCCACCTCGCATGACAATATTTTGGCTCATGTCGCCTTGGTTGATCAGTTGATGCAAATCGATCGGCAAGGCCTCCCCTTGGCGCATGACATAGCTTTTGAAAAGATTGGCCTGAGGAGAGATATGCGCCTTGGCCAGAACTTCATACAGTCGGATCTTGCCATCCACAGGCACGGTCGGAGTTTCCACTAGGCCGGCTAGCTCGACTTTACGGGTCAAGCGGTCTTTGTAGGTGACGAACACCTCGGCTTCTTTAATGTGCTCATTGAATGTGGCGCGGATCTTTTCGCGGGCTTCGTCCAAGGTCAGGCCTTGTACATATATAGGCGAAACTTCAGGCAAATCGACATAGCCGCGGGTGATTTTGAATCCTCCCTGAGTTTGATTGACAAACTGCACCGCCTCCATGAGGTCTTTGCGAGTGGGGTGATAGAGGACAAGGTTTAAGATATCGTCTTCGGCGATGACATCGCGATACTCTTCCATAAATTCCGGCGGAAGCTCACCCAAACAGATTCCTTCCATTTCTAAGATAGCCAGCTTCCCTTGGCGGATTTTATAGGAATCGATGACGAACTCATCGGCTCCTTTGACATCGAAATTATGGCAAGGTCTTGAACAGGAAGTTAATAGGAACAAGGCGAAGATCCAGATACATGAAATTCCGTAGCGTTGCCTTATTTTATACCTAGGATTAACTGAATGATATGACAATGTTTTCACTCTGTTGTCTGTCTGATTCATTGTGAATGGCCTATATTTTCTAGTGCAAATGAATGTGTCAAAAGTCCAGTGAAAGATTAATGAAAAAAGATTTGACAATCCAGCAAAATTCTGGGGTTTTGACAAACCCCGGTCTTCGCCGCGCTGATTTGTTAAAATACAGCTATTATAAAATGTATTAGGTTTGTATCATATTAATACAAATTGTTAAAATATAACTATGTAATAATATGTTTAATATTTACTACGAGGTAAGACATGAATAATGGAGATTTTTCTAAATACAATGCTCATTACATAGATAATATTATTAAATATTTAAATCCATCCGATATCGATGAAACTAAAACCCTAGAAGATAAAGATATATCCACAAAGGCAAAGAGCTGGTTTGAAAACTTAGGAGGCAAAATTACCACAGGCTTAAGCCGCACCAAACACAAATTAGAAGGTGGCGAGTGGTACGACGAAGCTAAAGCTCACCAACTTGTTCTCGATTATATCAATCATCCCGAGTGTACAATAAAATTACAGTCCCAGCATGCCAAAATAATGGCCATTTACAACCGCCTTGCACACTTGACTAAAGATAATGGCACTTGGGCAGATGGTCTTGATAAAGAATTACTTATAGCCAAAGAACCCAAAATACAAGGACCTAAAAGAAAACACGATGTGATCCCCGAGTTGGAGCAATTGATCCACAGCGATGTGATGATCCCCCCCGCACCGGAAGAGCAATTATTTTTTTCTCAGGAAATGCCTATCCAAAGAAACATCGAGGATGCTAAAGCCAAGTCATATAAATTTCAAGCTTTAGCTAACTTGTCTGTTCCCGACAACCGGCTGTTGTTTCATATCCAGGCCGACGAGTTCGGCAACGCCTCGGAATTGGAAGGCAGCCAATCTAAAGTAGCGGTA
Source organism: uncultured bacterium (assembly GCA_964390695.1). Lineage (GTDB taxonomy): Bacteria > Chlamydiota > Chlamydiia > Chlamydiales > Parachlamydiaceae > CAWACC01. The sequence continues at coordinate 14,398 of CAYMKI010000045.1, read as the reverse complement.
GACTATCTTAAAACTTATCTGGTTGGAGTCAATGCAGCAAGCCCTGGCTCTTCGCAGCCATATTCATTAGAGGTTATCGAGGAGCTATCGCAAGCCATTGAAATACATAACGCTAAAGATTTCATTGAAAATACCCGACCCAAAATCCAAGCCGCCTTTGAGACACAAAAACCTTTGCTGATGATGGGCGGATGGACAGGAAAACCCACTGGACATGCGATTTATTACGAAATCATACCCGATCCCTCGGGAAAAACGGCCTCCTTCCGCTTATACAATACCGGAGCGGGAACAGACTACCACGAGAGCGCGCAGGCTGGCCATAAGATCAAATACAAAGCCTATACAGAATGGGCGGGAATCGACAAAGAAAAACTGGAATCCTCTCACTTTCTCCGGGCCTTACATGAAATCAAATCGATTCAAGATATCCCCAATCGCCCGATGCCAACCGGCTATGGAGCTGCAGATGTTTATGAGGCTCTAAGGATTATACTGAACCCTAAAGAGGTCAAAGCCGGCTCGGAACTGAACTTACATCCCGATGAATTCAAGACCCTGCAGCGTGCGGGTGTATGCTCCTGGAAATCTCTGATGGCCTTCCTGCGGACGAAAGTGAATGTGAACGATTACAAACGCTTTAAATGCGACATCAAGCTGCAATCCCTGAAAGATTTTGTGCAGGCCCAATCTCACGAGGTAACGCTGCATGATTGGCGTTTGGTAAAAAAAAGCCATGAAAATCTCTGTCAAGCTATCGTACGTCTGCATCAGAGCCGGATGGTAGGGGATGAATATCTCCAGTCGGCTTTGGAAGCCTTAAAACCCATAGCCGAATGGGTCCAACAGCATGCGCATATCCGTTCTAGGCAACCCTTGCCTGCCGAAGCCTTCACCTACCAGCCGGCTCCTATGCGCGAGGAGCTGATGAAAAATCCCCACACCTTACCCTCTTCTCTGAATGAAATTAGCCGGACACAGAAAAATAACCTGCCGATCGCACAGCCTTGGTCAGATGTTATGACACAAGTGCATGCCGTGGCTCTGAATGATCCTGGCAAAATCGGAGAGAGCTTATCCCAATTAAATGCCTTACTAAATAAAGCCTGGATAGCCCGCGAAGATATCGCCCTGCATAAAGGCATCGTCGATGCCGTATTGAATTTGGAATTGGATGAGGCTTTTTGGACAAAAGCTCTCGAAAAAGACCCTCAAAAAGCCGAGGCGATCATCGTGGAGCTTGGAGAACTAGCCAATCTATTTTTCAAGAGCTGCTTTACCGTACCGCAAGCCCATGTACTCTTTCCAGCAAAAGTCTTTACCTTCCATAAAATCCTCTATCTGGAGCATTTACTAGCGGCTATCGGTCATCCTAAATCTGCAGAGACTGTGTTTATCATCGATAACGATATCAAATATATCAATCACAAACTTAAGGCGAATGCCTTGTTTTTTAGTTTACCCGACGCAAAAAAGCAGCAGGAATTCAACACTATTTTAAACGAACCTCCCGGCATCCAAAATAAAATAAAAATAGGATTGGATCTTTATGGACAAGATGATGCCTCCGGAGAATTCCTATGCATAGAAAGAGATACCTCCGATTTAATAGGCTTTAAGTTTTGCTTTAAAGATAACAAGTTTTCTTCCTTTAAGACCAATTTTGCAGACTATGTCCGCCGAACTTATCCGACTGTCATTGAAAAGATCATGCAGGCCGACAATCGTTTTGCAAGCCTTCCCAAATACTCCCAGGATGCTCGAATCTATGCCAGCGAATTTTTGCCCGATTGGATTAAGGCCATGCGCGATACGCAATTAGCCATGTTCTATAATGAGCAATCTTATACCGTCGCTTTGCCTTCACTAGACCGCCAAGCAGACTTAATCCCGGAATTCAAAATCGAAGATAAGGATCGGGAGTCTATCGTTCGTATTCATACCAAAGGGGTAAGTAGGGATATATTGAATATCCCGGAAGTCAGAAGTATCCTAGAACAGATGGCTAGAGGGGAGATTATGAGATACTCACATCAATACCCTGATCAGATCTCTAAGACCATGAAACAGTTTCTACTGGACTTATCGCCCCTACGCTTATCAAATACCGAAACCCGTTTCTCTACAGAGAGAGAGCTGCTGGCCTCGGTAGCAAATAGGGATAAATTACCTCTTACGGAAGAGGAATTTCTGGAGCTGGGACGCTTGTTCCTAAAACCCGAACTGCATTACGTCGAACTTCTCGAGTACTTCAGTAAGCATCCTGAAAAATTGAAAGACCCTGAGTATCAGATCTTATTCCATGCTCTATTGTTCAGGGTGGTGTGGTTCTATAATCATGATCAGGTGAATGAAGGTCTTCTCGAAATAGAATTACAAGTAGAAGGTTTTTCCAAGCAGCTCTCGGCTTTTCTCCAAAATAATATAGAGCAATTTCTGGATGAAAATGAAATCCAAGCCGGAGTATTTCTCCTCAAGGTAGCCCATCAACTCAAAGACTTTTGCCCTGAAGAAACCTATTACCAGAATACCGAAAAAACACTTCAAGCCCTCTTGCAGCGCAAAGGCCTAGAGCCGGAGACTAAATGCCGGGTTTATAGCGAACTTATTGCCGAACTAGGTCATAAAACTCCCTTAAGCCAAGAGGAAATCATCACCCTGTTAGTAGGAAATATCTTCATAGAGGAACACCAAAATCAAAGTCATTACCGCGAAGATCCCTATACCCTGAAGGAAAGGCAAGAAGCCTTGGCCATGCATGCCTCGCAAATCAAAGCTGTGCTTGAAAAAGGCGGAGCCAATCAAGGTCTTTTGAACTCTGTTTTATCGCAACTGCGCGGCAGTGGAAACTTCTCATGGGTCCAACAAAGCAAAGAGGGGGAATTTCCCGCCTTTTCCACAGCCGACGGGCAACATACCCTTTACCCATTGCAGTCCAAATTGATCTCGGCCGGGTCCGCCGTGATGTTGCCCCAAAAAATTCGCTCCAACCCTTTATTTCGCCAGCTGTTTCCCGGGGTAGCAGAAGGAAATCCTCTACCGGGAAATATCTTTGCCTTTAAAGATGCCCATGGCAAAGACACTCTGGTGCATATGGAGGGCGACCTGTTGATCATTGAACAGAAAATTAAGAAAGACAGCGGGGAGTGGTTTCGTTATATTCCGTCGAGCGTCTTCATCAAAGAAACTCCCATGAAAGAACTGCAGAGCTATCTCGGCAGCCGCTACGTGGCCCAGCATTATGCTCACTGGCAAGCTTTAACTCCCAATCCGGATCAAAGCTACACGGTTTATGCCGCCGATCCCAAAAGCGGCGAGCTGAGATACAGGTATTCCGGCAAGTCGCAAGAACCCATGGGAGAAGCAAATCTTATGGGCACCATGATTAAAATAAATTTAAGGGCCGCAAACGACAAAAGTTTGTATTTAAGCTTAAACGAGGTCTACGATTTAAAGGATGGCACTCGCCTGGGAAAACCCTCCAAGCTTTTCCAGGGTTTTGAGGACCCTGCTTATATCCATGAAGGCTATGATGACGTGGGAAACTTGAAAAAGATTGAGCTGCCTCGTTTTTCGCTCTCTTTCCACCTCGATCCCAAAGATCCAGGAAAACCCCTGTGTGATCAATATCCCGAATATAGACTGAACACCACGCATCCCATAAAAGATTTGGGGATGTATCCCCACTATATCCTGCTGGAACATCCCAACGGCCACCAAAAAGTCCTGCTGCCTCAATATGACTTTAAGGCCTCGGATAAGAATGAAGTCCTGCTGCCTCGCTTTGAAGTAAAGAAGAACCTGGAACTTGAAAAGTTGGAACCGCAAAGATACCTGGAATTTGAGGTACAAAAAAATGGCCGCCTCTTCAGCAAATCCCGAGAAGCTAACCTTTATCTAGTTCAAGTCTTAGGCATTGCACAGGAATACCCACAAGCGGTCGATTATCTTAAGAAATATGGCGATAAATTGAGTGCTTATACACCTCAAGAGACGAGTCTCTTGTTCGATATTTCTTTATTTGGAGAAGTGACCGGCGACAAAAGCGGCAATGCTGCAGTTATCGAGTTGTATGCCGATTATTTAAGGACTAAAAACAAGCTATCGCATCATCAGGCTTTGACTGATGGTGATATCCGCATCTTGAAAACGCATTATCACCACTACCTGAAGCACTATGCACACGCCACGGTTTTAAAATTGAAACCTCAAGAGGAGATATTCCTTTTAAAAACATTACTAGCCGAAGATTTCGATCCAAGCTTCTTCTTACGCCTCAAAGCTTTGGATCCCGCCGCCGCTATGCGCCTGCAAGTGCCCATATCACAACGTTTACCACAGGAAACGCCTAGTAGAACCCTCAAAGATTTTGCCATTCCGGAAGTTTTTGCTGAAGATATGCCTAGTGAAAAAAATATGACCTCTTATAGCCTTTCTCTACTTTCCAATTATATGATTACCCGACCGCAGGCATATGCTGCAGAAAAAAATTACTTCTTATTTTTCTATGATATAGCCCGCAAAGGCAGCCCGGAAGAAAAACAAAAGCTGAAAGCTTCCCTGCCGTTTATGCGCCATGCCCAGGGAGGATCCTATGAAGGCATGGCCAACTTTTTTGAAGCCGTCATGGAAAACCCCACGGCCTTTCCGGATCCCGTCACGAAATATGGATATACTAGAGACACTAATCAACGTGAGGCGGCTATTAATAAGTGGCAAAAGCAATTGAAGGACATCACCGAAGAGATCTTGGCTAAGAAGCCTTTCCCTGTAGCTAAAGAGAATGTAGAACTCCTTCTCGGCGACATCACACCTAAAGGCTATCGTTTAGACGATATGCCTTCTCAGGTACAACCTGTGGATGTCCAGCCTATTTTGCCTCCTTTGAAATCATTAGCAGAGGAATGCCTAAAGGCTAATTGTTTCATTCCGCTAAGCACGGTGGAAAGATCTCAAGACGCCCAGCATAAAGAGCAGGTCGTCCAAGATCTTACGGCCGGACTGCAAAAATTTGCCTTGGAAGAAGATAAAAAAAGCCTAGGGCCTGTCCCAACAGCCTCCAGCAATCCTGTTAAGAAAGAGCTCTCCCGCCTTGTGAAAGACCTTGAAGAATATCAAAAGCAGCCTATAGGGGAGGTCACGCACACCTGCAATGACAAGGGACTCAAAGAGATCAAGGCCATTCTGGCTAAAGACAAGCTATACGATGCTAAGAAAATGGAGGACCTGGAAAAGGCCATCCTGGCTTTAGCCAACAAAAAACCTCAATCCCCCGAAGCGTTAGCCAAACTGCAGCTGCAACACTGGGGCGGGCTGAAAAAAGTCATTACGCTCGAAGAATTGCTGGTCGACTTTGCCCGTCAGGATTACCGTCATGTGCAACAAAGAAATCCGGTGTTGGATGAACACGATCTAAACCATCTGGCCGAGCTGATCGGCGGCTTCCTGCTGTATGCCACCCGTGATCAACAGCGTACGCGCGCAGAAGAAGAGCTGAAAAAGCTGGACAACCTCAATGTGCAGACCGAACCGCAGAAATATAACGATACTCTCAATAAATTAGCCCAAGAGATGCTCACGCAGCGTCACTTCGACCCATGGAAATATCCGGCCTATCTTGTCTTTGAGTATTTCGACAATATATCGATCCGTCCCGAGCAGATCAAGAAGCTGGACAAATTCCTGGAGAATAAGGACTTAAACCTCATCATGGAAATGATCATGGGTTCGGGCAAGTCCAAGGTCTTGCTGCCCCTGCTAGGCTTGATGAGGGCCGATGGAAAAGCTTTGTCGCTGTTGGTAGTCCCTCAGCCTCTATTTGAAGATGTCTCGCAAGACACCCAATCCCGCTTGCAGGGAGCCTTTGCACAGACCCTGCGCTCTCTGCATTTCGACAGGAACACCCGCTTTACCGCAGATACCTTGCAAAGCATCTTGGATGACCTGGAGAGTGTGCGAAAAAACAAAGAATGCCTCATCATGACCAGCAAGAGCCTGCAATGCCTGGTTTTGAAATTCATCGGAGAATATGCTCAGCATTTCAACACCGGCCATAACCGGGAACTGAGCGATGAACTCCGGATCATGCAAAAAATCTTAGATCTTCTGAAAGATAGCGGTCATCCTATCATAGATGAAGCCGATACGGTCCTGAACGTGCTGCACGAAGTCAGCTTCAGCGGGGGCAAACGGCTCTCGCCGGAAACATCTGAGATAGAACTATTGTCCGAACTTTATAGCCTGATATACACGGACCCTCTGTTCAAGAAGCTGGCCCGGCTGGAGAGCGATCCGGCGGAAAATTCCATGGCACCCGTCCTGACTTCGGAATTATATTTCAATGCTATGCAAAAACCTCTGGCCGAAGCGTGCATCGTCCGACTGGGCACGATGGCCTTTGAATCCAAAGCGCTGACCGATAAGATGCAAGCGCTCATTGCAAATTTAAAAGAGGCCGACCGCATGCATCTCTTGCATTATCTATGCCGGGATAAAGACCATATTGAGACGGCCCAAAAGTTTTTCGACAGCTTGGATGAGGATGTGCAGGATGTCGTTGCTCTGGCGGGAGAACAAATTTCACACCTGCTGCCTTATACTTTGACGCAGATTTGCGATGTCAAATATGGCGTAGATGAAAAAGCCGAAGGGGTCCTAGCGATTCCCTTTGCCGCTGCCAATATCCCCAATACGGGATCGCTGTTTGCCAACCCGCATATTACCATGAACTATACCTTCCAATCCTATATGAAGAAAGGTATCCATAAAGAGCGTATAGAAAAACAAATAAAACGCCTGCAAGAAAAAGCCCTGCGAGAAGTCGCTGCCGGTGGAGGTAAGATGCAGATCAAAGACACCCAAGCCGCAAAGACCTTTGCCCGCTTAAAAGGTCACATAGATATGCCTCTCTTCAACTACAAACCCGTTAACCTAAATGAACTGGTCGATGCCATTAACGCCAATCCGCATGCCAAGCTGGCTTTTGTCTCCCAGGTGATCCTGCCGCAAATGGAACAATTTGAAAGCAAGCTCAGCTGCAATCCGCATAATCTAGTAGAGCTGTTCAACCATCCCTCAGGCTTCACAGGCACATTATGGAATGGCATGAGCATGCACCATAAGCTGCAGCCTGAACCTGCAGTCGGCACGGATGCTAAAACACTGGCACTACTTTGGGAACACAGCCGCACGAATGCAGTTTGCATCAGAGCAGGCTCCACACTAGACATGCTCAAACAACTGCAAGACCAAGGCGTTGGCTATGATATGATCAGCGATGCGGGAGGATACTTTAAAGAAGGCAGCAACCGCGAGATTGCCCATGCTATTGCGGGAATGCATGGGAAAGAGGTGGCTTTCTATAGCGAGCACGGCAAAACTCTGACCAATCAAACCAAAGATATGCCCTTGGATCACTCCAAAAAAGCTGCGGAAGAGCGGCTGACCTTCCTGGACCAAAGCCACACGACAGGTGCAGACGTCGTCCAGAAGTTGGATGCAATCAGCCTAGTCACCATCGGGCGCAACATGCTCTTGCGGGACCTATTGCAAGCCGCCTGGCGTCTGCGGGGTCTGGATAAATCCCAAAAGGTCAGATTCCTGGTTACGGATGAAGTCGCCGGCATCATCCGCCAAAAGCTGCAGCTCAACGAAGACACCCCCATCCAGTTGGAAGCCATCTTGAAATTTGTGATAGCCAATCAAGGCAAGCAGCAGGGGCTGGACAACTACAAAGGATTGAAAGAGGAGTTTGCCAACCTGACACAACAAATCATGCTGTCCGCTCTAATGAGCGAAAAGTTAACCCCAAAAGCGCGCTCGCAAGCATTTTACTATCTGCAATCCTCCTGGATAAAACCGGCATGCTTTAGCTCCAAAGAACTCTATGGAAAACTATCTACTGAAAAAGATAGTTTTGAAGTGTTAAAACAAGACACACAACAATGCAAAGCAGTCCTCCAAGACCTCTTTGTGAAGATGCCATGGCTGGCGCAGATAGGCTTCACGGAAAAAGCCTGCCTGGAAGAAGTGGACAAGATCGCCAACCACATCCAAGATAACCTGCCGGCAAAATTGAAAGTGCCTTCCAAAGAAATAGAAAACGATCAAACCGTCGAGATGGAACAGGAGGCTCAAGAGGAGACCGAAAAACAAACCCAGACCGAAACGGAAAAGGAAACAAAAACACAATTAGAAGAGCAAAAAGGAGCAGGCAGTGAAGGAACCAAGCTGACTTATGTAAATTCTGACACCTTAAAAGACTACCTCTCCTTTGGCGAGGTGGTTGAAGCTGTAAAAAAAGCAAGCTCCGGAGGTGCTTCAGGCAATGTTTATAATGTACGCTTAAATCATTGTCCGACTTTTCCGTTAAAATCCTACTTAGCGCAAGATAAAGTCTTGAATGGCTACTCTAGCGCCTTTGAAGGCATTCGCTTGTCTATCAATATGCTGCAATGGCATATGAATGATGAGGCTAAAGAGAAAACATGCTTTACTTTGCTTGGCTCGCATCGCACAGATTTCCATCACCTATTGGTAAAAGGCTCTGAAGTTACCTTGATGAGCCAAGAAGAAGCTACTAAGTACCGCGAGAGTCCCGAATACTACAATATAACTATGGGATTTAATGATCCGGGTAAAAAGCTCACACTGGACCAACAGTTCAAGATCGTGAAACTTAAATTTCTGAACGGAGAGTCCCAGTATTCTAAAGAAGAAATCGATCTTTTAAAACAGTGGTTCAAAGTGCAAGGAACAGACAAGATGCAAAAGCTCTTCATCGACTATATCCTCAAAGGCTACCCTATAAAGACCAACCGCTACCAAGATAGCCCGCTGCAAAAGCTGTTTGCTGAATTTTAAGATCAGATTGTCAGCTTATCGCGGCAAGAGGATCCGTACAAACCAACACTTCCTCTCTGCCGCGATGATGTCTAAGCTATTTTCCACCATCGGATGCCACCGAAGCATTACCTTCGCGGGCATTGAACATGATCATATCTTTGACTATGTTGACTGTTTCTGCCAATTGCAGATCTTCCACGCCAAAGTCTTTTTTAGCTTTTCCTGTAGTATCTTCCTCGAGCTGCGCTTCCTCATCGTTTTTTTCATCTGGAAGCCCTTTCAGCTGATGAATAAACGTTTGATAATTTTTATTGTGTTCTATGCGATACTGGCTGTTCTTTTGCAAGACGGGAAGCATATTGCGCCATTTATCGATTTTTGGCTGCAAGGTGGCGTAGTAGTAGCGCAAATACCATCCTTTTAAGCCCGGATCGATGTCTTTGAGATCGTCTTTATACTCAGGCGGGATGCTGCCGCCCGAAATCGCATTTTCGAGATATTTTTCTCCAATATGTTCCTCGCTCAGCTTACCCGGTACGACGATATCGGCTTTGACGCCTTTGATCTGCGGCGTGTTGCCGGATACGGTGTAATACTCTCCCACCGTCACCTTGAAAAATGACGTGGCAGAGTCATCGGTGACAGTCTGGCTTTGGATTGTACCCTTGCCGTAGGTCCTATCATCGCCTACCACCAAAGCTACGCCATAGTCTTGCAAAGCCTGCGCGACGATTTCAGCCGCTGAAGCCGTGGCTTTTGAAGTCAGGACTACCAATGGGCCATTATAGGTGACAGAGTTATCCATGTCTCGGTAGATGTGTTCGTTACCATCGGAATATTTCGAGATCACCACCACACCATTGGTGATAAACAGACCTGCCACATCGACTGCCTGGCTCAGGAAGCCACCGCCATTATCCCTGAGATCGAGAATCAGGCCCTTCAAATTTCCTTTTTGCTTGAGTTCCTTGATGGCATTTCTGATATCGGCTGCGCTATTTATACCTTTGTCGCCTTGATAAAAGGAATTGAGCGTTATCTTACCGATAATCCCATCGCCAAAATTTTCGTAGGTGTACTTGGCCCTGTCATCATTCAAGGTAATTTCCTCGCGCATCAAACTGACTTGGTAAGTATCGGCATCGGAATTCTGGGCGTCGGCATTTTTTCGTTTAAGTTCTAGAGCTACGCTCGTGCCTTTCTTACCTCGCAACAGCTCCATTACCTCTTGCAAAGATTTGTTTTCCAGAGACTTGCGATCTACTGAGAGGAGCTGATCGCGAGGCTTGATATGACCTTCCTTGGCAGCCGGCCCTCCTTCGATGACATCTTTGATCATAATCGAGCCGTTAGGCGCCTGTTCTAGCACTAAGCCCACGCCTTCAAAGCCTTTTTCGAGGTGGACTTTGATATCGTAAGCTTCGGCTTTATTGTAGAAGGTAGTATGCGCATCCAAACTTCCTGCCAAAGCTTTCAGAACATGCAAGGTAAATAAGCTCTCCTGCTGTGCAGCAGAGAGGGGCTGTCCCTCCGCATTTACGAACAAATAGCCATTTTCAATATTTTCAAAGTATTTATTGTACACCAATAAAGTCTTCGTCATGTTCTTATTGATTTTATCGGCACCATATTTCTTTTTTTCCTCAGCAATATAACTTTGGATGTGATTTTGAATGCGTTTATGCAACTCTGCGGGATTTTTAGCAAAAGATAACTTTAGGTCAGGATCTTGAAAAAAACTGGCGCTGGCTGAGGGATTTGGACTGGATGAAATCACTGCAGGATCTTTTTCTACAGCTTCTCTGATCTGCCTAGCGCGTACGATGGCTTTTTGGATGACATCATTCAGCTGCTTAAAGGTATTATATTGTCCTTTAGTATATTCATCCACATCTTGGGCAAGTTGCGTCGGAGATGGATCGATATAGGGTTTTACTTCTTCGTCCAAAAGATAGATCCTAAATGGGTCAAACTGGTTGATGTAGATCTTCATGCCTTGTTTGATCACCTTTTCGTTCATGCTTTTTTCGCCCAAATGCTGCGCGAGGATCTGCTGCATGATCTTATGGATGTCGGAAGTTTTTAGCCTTTCAATTTCTTCGGCATGGATAAATGTTCCTAGAATCAATAAATATGCTAAGAACAGATGGACTACCTTATAGACTTTCATTTTTTCACCTAATTTACACTTCTATTTATTAATTACTATCTCTAATTATATTATATCAACAGATTTATATCTGAACAACTTGTCAACAGCTTAGGCTAAATCCTCTTATTCTCTGGGTGCGTAACCACTTTGGGATTACTTTTGCCTAGGCTACTATTTTTCGCCTCATTCTGTGGCTTGTGATTTTTTTAGGGGGAGCTGCTGCAACTCATGAGTTCCGCTTGAAATCAATATACCTAACAGGCTATATTGCGTGCTTTGAGGGATCAGCTAAAGTTGATATGATGAAGGCCAAATCGGATATTTATATTTTAGAGCATTTTGAAGGTAAGTTGAATTTTTTGTTTCAACTGGTGCAAAAATCGGAAATTGAAATCACCGACGTTCCTTTAAAACAGCTTATTCACCAGTTTTTGGGAAAATATCCCGAACCCAACCCCGACTTCATCGATGAAGGCGCGGAGTTTATCGGCACCACCTCTTCGTTGCTGTGGTGGAAAAGCAAGCAACTCCTTCCCGCCGACGAAAAAAATGAAAATCCAGAGGAACTCGATGCCGAGCTAGACTGGAATATCATTCCACAGCTGATCGATTACTGCCGTTTTAAACAGATGGCCAAAGAGCTCTCCCATTTAGAGCATCAACAAAGTTTTCATTATTTCCGCGGTACCGATCCCGTTCCCGCGGCCAAAAAACAGCTGGGTGTAGACCATTTGTCTTTGGAGGATTTAGCTTCCGTATTTCAGCAAATCGTCGCAAAAGCCAGCCGGCAAGTGGGACATGTGGCTGATGAGTCTTGGAAAGTCTCGGATAAAATAGCCTATATCCGCCTATGCTTGCAATCCAGTGGCCCAATAAAATTTGAAGAGTTGTTTACAAGTTCTATGTCCCGCGCCGAGCTGGTGGTGACTTTTTTGGCTCTGCTGGAGCTAATGAAAATGGGTGAACTCTCTGTCTATAAAAACTCATATGAACCTTTATGCATAATGATCTGCCGTAAATGAAAAAAGAAATCAATTTATTTCCGCAAGAAGTGGAGACCGCTTCGCTTCTAAATCAGATGGAATCCGACAGACACTGCGATTCCAGCATCGAACCGGGCATTGAACACGATGCCGCCTCCGATTTTCAGGTCAAACGTATCATTGAAGCTTTACTGTTTGTCAGCAATGAACCCTTGCCTTTTACCAAGATACGCGAAATTCTCGAGGTGGACTATCCCTTAAAACCCCGCAGCCTGCGCCGTTTGATCGAAGAGCTTCAAGAAGAATATATCCAGCAGCAGCGCGCCTTCAAAATTGAAGAGGTCGCCCAAGGTTTTATTCTGATCACTCTTAAAGACTACAGTGCTTATATCGACAGCCTTTACCGCAATAGACGCCATGAAAAATTGTCGCCGGCAGCCACAGAAGTTTTAGCCATCATCGCCTACCGCCAGCCGATCACCAAGCCGCAAATTGAGGCCATCCGAGGTGTGGATTCATCCGGTACATTGCAAAATCTGTTGGAGAGGGGATTGATTGAAGCTACTGGAAAATTAGAGGCCCCGGGCAGGCCTACCTTGTATGGCATCACCAAAACTTTTTTGACTCATTTTGGTTTGAAAGACCTGAGTGCCTTGCCTAAATTTCACGAGAAAATCTAGAAAGAGTATCTCTAACACTTGTTGAAACAAGTTATATGCACATTAATTATGATGTTTACCTCCTCTCAAGGCTGCTACACTGAACAATATCACTGTCTTCTATCCTATGCGGAGATAAGGAGCCCATCCTTCATCTGGGAAAAAATCACTCCTTCGCCTTTTGACGAACTGATCGTCTCTTGGGATGCACAAAGACCCTCTACGGGAGCTTACCTGCTGCGCTTAAGTGTTCTCACGGATCAGTGGTCGCCTTGGCTAGACTATGCCGCATGGAGCACCAAAGACCAGCATACTTTCCAACAGGAAAACACGGAATGGCATATAAAAACCTATCAAGACTCACTGGAATGCCTTAATGGCATCCAGGCGACAGGTTTTAGAGTTTGGGTTGAAGCCCAAAATAGGGCAGATCTACAAGGCTTTCGAGGCATCCATGCCTGCGCCACAGATCTCAAGAGGCATGCAGTCCTAGATTCCATACCGGCCAACTGTCCGGACCATCTGCATCTAGATGTGCCTAAAATATCTCAGATGGCTTTGCAGGATGCTCGTAATACACGCTTATGTTCTCCGACTTCCACCACCGCCGTGCTGCAATTTTTATCGCAATCTCCCTTACCACACCCCTTGTCATTTGCCAATGAGGTCATCGATACAGCCTTTGACATCTATGGAAATTGGATCTTGAATACTGCCCAAGCAGCACATTACCTGAAAGCTCCCTGGCAATGCTATGTAACCAGATTGACCTCCTTTGAGCATATATTGGAGCGACTATCGAAAGGCTATCCGGTGATTGTCAGCATTCGAGGCCCTTTAGCAGGCAGCGCATTGCCCTACCAGTCAGGGCATTTGCTGGTGGTCAGAGGCTATGCTCCGGATACCCAAGAAGTTTTATGCATGGATCCTGCCTTTGCAGAGGATGAAGAGACCTCTATAGCCTATCCTCTGCAAGATTTTATCACCGCCTGGAAAAGACGCAGGGGCCTCGCCTATATCTTTGAGCGCAAATAAATTTTATGGGGGTATACAAATGGTCGTTCAAGCGTTAAATTCTAGCATTACTCTATTTAAAAGTGTTGCCGAACAGGCCCAACAGCATTATCGCATCACGGCCCTGGTGACGGGAGGATTAGGAGGATGGATGGTCGGAGTCGGGCCAAAACTAGGAGGCTTTCAAGCTCTAACTTCTATCTTAGAGCACAACTACGCAATAAAACCAATTGTCAAATATATAAATCCGAGGATAGGCGAAAATAAAACCATTAGCGATAGGACTGCCGATATACTTGCTTATGCGCTCATCATTATGGAAATCACGGGCCCTGTCTTTATGACCCTATACTTAGGACCTCCCTCTATGCAAACTCTTGACGCCTTTGTTCCGGCTCTATTTCAACCCCTATGGGGTGGTGGCTCATCGGCTGACTATACCTTTTTTAGAGGACTGCTATGCAGCTTGGCTCCGGTGGCGATACAATTATACACAGAAAAAAAGCTGCGCGAACAAGCAGATGCTCCGCGCTAAGAAATTCACAAGCCCCTGAATGGAGCGGAAGAGGATAGCCCAGAGTTAAATGATTATCTGTACCACAGGCTTACGCCCTTGTCATTACCCATTTTATTAGAAAATTAAATATAAGATATCCTTATTGCTTCAAGTTCAACGCAGAGGGCGCGGAGGCGCGGAGTAAAGGCTTAAGAAGCAACAACTTAAAATTGCGCGCGAAGCGCACAAT
>CAYMKI010000044.1:0-19724 GCA_964390695.1 uncultured bacterium | reverse complement strand
AATTTATTATTTTATGAGGGTTTGTGAATAGTCACCAGAGATCCTTTTGTTAAAAAGTTCTCTTACAATAAATTTTCTAATAAAATGGGTAATGACAAGGCTGTAAACTTAGGGCTTTTCAAACATGTATATTATCGAGCCTGCTCTTAAATTTAAAAAAAATTATCTACCCTCAAAAAAGTACAAACTATAACTATCCATCTTGACTCTAAAATAATACGATTGCTAAAATGAACAATGTTCATTCTATGGAGGATTTATTGAATAAAAAAAATACAACTAGACCTTTAAAAGAAGATATCATCACTCATGCTCGCCAAATATTAAAAACCGAGGGTATTGAAGGTCTGGATATCCGAAAAATAACCAAAGCCACCGGATGCTCCATCGGTACTTTTTACAACATTTTCAAATGTCTGGATGATCTTATTGTCCACATCAACAGCAAAACGCTTGTTCATATGAAAGAATTCATCTTCCATGATGTACAGCCGAACGATGTAGCTAAAGATATCATTAAGAAGATTTGCAATAATTATATCCGTTACGCAAAAGACTACAACGCAGAATGGCTGCTGCTGCTTGAATACCCAGTAGAAATGGAAACTCCTGTATGGTATTTGAAACAGGTGGATGATGTTTTTAAGGAAATAGCCTCCATGTTTCATCGAATACTCAAAGGGCCCAAAAAAGATACCCATCGCATTGTTCGGGTTCTTTGGGGTTCATTACACGGCATTACCAGCCTAACGCTTAAAGATAAAATCAATTTCCCGGAAAAGGAGGACACTGTAAACTTGTGCCAAGAGTTATTTCACAATTACATCTTAGGCTACAGAATAGGCCTAGGTATTACGTAATTCCCATGCTGCCTGAGTGAAGAACCTTCCCCATTTCTCTATCCTCAATGATGCTTAATCTCACCTATGCATGCCACTGCAAGCTTTCTTTTAGCCTGAACTATGTTCACTCTAAAGCATTAGTAAATATACACATTAAGTTTTTGGAGTTAATATGAATAAAATAAAAAATAATATACCTTTACTTTCAACCTTTTGCGTAGGGCTGCTTTTGCTTTTCTGCACCTGCATGAATGTTTTTTTTGACTGGCCTTATTTAGCTTGGACATGGATAGCGCTTCAGTTGTTTTTACTATGGACATGTGCAGATTTTATTACCGGAATCATCCATTGGTGGGAAGACACTTATGGAAATCCAAACTGGCCCATTCTGGGTAAACATGTCGTGTATCCCAATATGATTCACCATCAACACCCAACCCAACTTCTTGAAGGCTCCTACTGGAACCGTATCAATACCTCATTCATCGGAGCCACCATTGTCGGAACCCTTCTTTGGCTTCTCGGTATGCATGCTTGGCAAATGGTTGTTTGCCTACTTTTTTGTGCGCAGGGCAATGAAATTCATGCCATGAGTCACCGTTCAGACCAGGCCAATGGAAAACTCATTCTTTTTTTTCAAAAGACTGGACTGCTACAGGGTAGAAAAACACACCGATGGCACCACAAAGCTCCATATGAAACCAATTTTTGCGTAATGAGCGAATTTGTTAATCCTATCCTGAATATAATAGGCTTTTGGACCAAATTGGAATGGATAATTTTGCATTTATTCGGAATAGAGGTTCTGCGAGGTTCTCGCATCCGAGATGGACTATAACTTACTCACCTTACTTTTGCTCATCGAGATAGCGTTGTTCAAAAGTTTCTAGGTAGTACTCGAAGCATTCTCCTAAAGTAGCCTTAGAGCCTGGCTTTACGACTTTTTTGCTCTCTTTATGTTTGGAAAGTATGGCTTGAATAACCTGCTCACCTTGCGATTTCTTGCTGGGTTTTGCATGCTCCAGACGGTGTATTTTATTGTGAAAGCGCTTGTTCAATTTAGAGATGAAAAGCTCTACCGTCTCGGCATGCGCATGCAAGCGTTTGGCGTGAGCATATAGTCTTTTGTCCGATGTCACCACCGTCTGCAAGGCAGGATACGGCGCATGATGCAAAGCTTGCAAGATATATTCATCGGCAATCTCACCGTGTGAAGTAAATATCACTTCCAAGCTGTCATAATGGGAGCGTGTGTAAGCGGAAAGCTCATGCTGGGCATCAAACACAACTGTCACATCGAGCTTCAAGAGCTTGGCTTTAGCGTTGAGGTCAGCCAGCAGCCTCTGCCTTTTTTCTTGCAGGTCATCTTCGGCATAACAATACCTGAACATATAATTATAGCCGTCGATGTAATAGTGCATATCCCTATTAGTTTAGCATGGTTTCTAACGTGCTGATAAGTTTTTCAAAAGCCTTACGCCGATGTGAAATCCTGTTCTTCGTGGTTTCATCCAGTTCTGCAAAGGTTTTGTCATATTCACTTTTTATAAAAATGGAATCATAGCCAAACCCGTTGCGGCCGCGCTCCTCATAAATAATAGTACCCTCGCACACACCACTGACACTTTTGAGAACTTTTTCAGGACCCGCCACTACTAAACAGCACTCAAAATAAGCTCCACGGGCATGCTCTTCGAGCTGCTCCAATGCTTTAAGCAGCTTTTGCCGGTTTTCAGCATCCGTAGCTTCATCACCGGCATAACGCCGGGAAAAAATTCCTGGAGCCCCACCTAAAGCCGGTACAATTAATCCGGAATCATCAGCTAAAACCCATTTATTCAAAGCCTTGGCTGCATGCAAAGCTTTTTTTTGGGCTATCTCCTGAAAAGACGCGCCTTCCTCTACAAGAGGTTCGTATCCGGGAAAATTCAAGAGCGAAAGCACATCTATATGCTTAAAGGGCTTTAACATCTCTCGAAATTCCCTGATTTTATGCAGATTTTTACTGGCAATCACTAAATCCATGATGCTAAAGCTCTAAATAACTTTTAACAGAGAGAATCTGATATTGTTCCTCTCTAAAACCAAAGGTCTCTCCCACCTTATGCCCCATCATTTCTTCGGCAAGCTTGGATTGATACGACAATATCCCCGCTTCAGGGTCGGCATCCCAAGGACCCAAAATCGTATACTTTATCTGCTGCCCTTTAGAATCCTTGAGTTCTACCACGCTGCCTATGCCGATTTCATCGAGAGGAACATCAATAGAGGTAATCAGCCGGGCTTTATTCATCTGATTGGACAAATGGCGTAATTCGGAGTTTAAACGAGATCGCCTTTCAAGCGCAAACTTATATTCAGAATTCTCTCTTAAGTCCCCTAAAGCTCTAGCTGCTTCGATCTCGCGCGCATTTTCCACAATTTCAACATGGCTGATCTGCTCGATGCGATTTTTGTTCTTGATGTATCCGGCTTCTGTCGTCCAAAGCGCCTCTTTGTCGAATTTAGCTTCCTCCCGTCCAGACCCCTTGGCAATAGCTAAGCTGGGATGCACGACTTCAGCCAAAGACACCAAAATCTTTTGATCGTGATCGCTAAACGCTTGGCATTTGGAGACCAAAAGCAAGAATTCTTTGACGAATTCCAAGCTGGCCCCTTCCAACAAATGGCGCACCACTTCAAAACGCTTGCTAGTCAGCATAACGTATATCTTCTTGGAAAGATCTTTGTATTCAGGCTTGGAGTCTAATAAACTCAGCAAAATCAGGACGGATTCAAACAGGGTACACAAGCCCTTTTTATCGCTAAAAGGCAAAGCTTCCTTGTTTTTTCCCACCACCTTTTGGAAATACCACAAAAAGAACTCAGGCGCTTCTAGAGGGATGCGGATAAGATGCTGTAATTTTTCCTCCAGGAGCTTTCTTTGCGGACCCTGATTTAAATCCTTCAGCAAACTTTCCCTTACCAAGCTTTGCTGCGGAGTAAACAGGAGGTCTAAATAGATTTTATCCCAGTCAGCACGCTGCTCTCTGATCAACGCCAACAAACGCTTTTTGTAGGCTATGATCTCTACCTGATTTAAAAAGGCTTCGACGTTATCAATTGATTTGAGGATTTTTTCCAATTCACGCTGGGCTTCAGGATATTCAAAATGACTCTCGAGCAACATGTAGATTTGCACTTTCTCAGCAGTCGTAATGGCGGCTTGCTTCAGGGCTTTTTCCAACTTTTCCTGAATGGAATTTTTCAAATCTGCCTTCTTGAGCATGGCTGCATTGTCGCGGGCAAAACTATACGTTGATTGGATCAATTCTTCGATATTGCTTCCCTTGGCAAGCGTCTTATGGAAGCGCTCTTCATGCGAGACTTCTGCTTTGTGCAGCTTAAAGGGCTCCTTCAAAGATTCCGGCGTATCTATCATGGTATCTTTTTTGACTTTAGCCCGAGTATTCTGCCACCATTTCGACCAATCTTGCTCAGGGATGACCAGACCGCAAAGCTCGTCTTTAATCTCGGAGGCAGTCTTTGGACCTAAATCTCTCAGCAACATCTTGATGACTTCGACGGGATTATCCCTGGCTTTTTGTTCCAAATCGTCAGGATTAGAAAAACGATGGGCCAAAAAGCTGTCTGAAGCCAAAGGCACCAAAGCCTTAAAAGCATTGCTGAAAGTAAAATGTTTGAGTCCCGCCAAATGTTCGAATTCCACCGTCAGCTGTTCGCGCACAGGAGAAAGATCGACAATCTGACCTGCTCCCCAACCGCTGGAGTGGTACACAAATTTACCCTTGGCCATGTGGGCAAGTAAATCATAGTTAGCCAAGGCCCCTTGGAAGTTGTCTTTGGTGCGCAATCCCACCATGCGCAAACGGTCATTGAAATCAGGCTGATGGCCATATTTTTGCTGCAGAGCACTTAAGGCCATCTCCGCTAGCTTGGCACTATGGGTGGTCTGCAAATCAATCAGCAGCTTCAAAATTTCATATTGCTGATTAAAGTCTTGAATATAATTGAGTAACGGCAAGGCCGTTTCCACATACTGACCGAATGATTTAGCAAAATCAGACGTTTTGATGAACTTCAATGCCGCGGCAAATTCCTCCACATCGACGGTGTCATCGGCACAGTACTCTTCCCAGAGCTGCCAAAATTTCGAATAATCACGGTTTGTAATTTGGACCTTGAAATCCTCAAGATAACTCATTGTTATATAATCCTTGTTTTTTGATGGTTTTTTACTATAGTATAATCACTTATCTTTTTAAATACAATTGATAACCTCTTCCCCCGCAGCAAAAAGAAAATTATTTTCTTGTCAAAGGATTATACGTTATAATAAAAATAAAAAAGAAATTATATTTAGAGCCGTGCTATGCCAGCAGATAAAAATATCTTTGAAACAGCTTCCCATCTTTTAGGTAAAAAAAAACCGGAGCCTAAATCTAAAAAAAAGACTCCCTCATCCCCAAAAAACGCACGCCTAGACAGCGAAACCGAAGCGATGATTAACGAAATTAAGACCATGCAGGAGGATCTTCAAGCTAAATTCGACTACATAGAACAAAAAAGTGCGCTGCTAGGGCCTACCTTCCAAAAAAATCTCCAAGAAAACCCCAACCTGACCCCTGCCGAGCTGAGCTATTTGGAAAAAGCCAAAAGATTATTAGGAGAGAAAGTATGGGGCGCAGTTGGCCTGCCGCCAAAAGGGACGACCCAAGCCTCAGCCCCGGCAACCCCTTCGCAACGCAAAGGAAAAACCTTGGGGGCAAGAAAAAAATGGATGCCCGTAAAATAAAACAAAAAAAAACCTAAGATACAAAATAAATCACCCTAGGTCACTTCATCACTAAAGATCTTGTGCCAAGCCAAAGACTTGCCCACTTATTGCTAGTTTTGCTATGACTTTAGAATATAACAGATTTGCAAATAGGATATCGCTATGATCAAGCATGTTGATGTATTTATGCCTCCTAATATGAGCCAATATGGAGTCTTGCACCACTTCACCAAAAAAATCCATGAAGCCCTCCTGCGGCTAGGCGTACGCAGCCGCATCCTTGTGGCCGAAAAAAACAATCCCAAACCGTTTCTGGCTGAACTATTCAAAGAAATACCGGATTGCACGCTCTCTTTCAATGGTCTGCTTCCCGATAGCGAGGGTTTATTTTTCAGCGACTTGATTCGCATACCTCACGTGGCCTTCACCGTAGATTCTCCTAGCAATTTTTACCTCTTGGCTAAAAGCGCCTATACCATCATCACCACAGTTGATCGCGATGCCGTCGAGTTCTATCGCGGCATCCATGCCCCCCATGCCTTGTTCTTACCGCATGGAGTGGAAAAAATCACTCCCGCCAAGCTCGAGGAAAACAGAGCCTACGATGTCGTTCTGCTGGCGACAGCACTCGATTTTGAACACCAAAGAAGCCAATGGAAGAGTAAATTTCCCGAAGCCCTCTGCAAAGTCATGGACGAAGCTGCAGAGTTAGCCCTTTCAGAGACCCAAGAATCCTACGTCAAAGCCTTTGTCATCAGCTTGGACCGCCACCTCTCCCAAGGTGCGAAAATCGATATGGCCAAATTGAACTCCATTGCCATCTTAGACGAACTAGAACTATACATCCGCGGAAAAGAAAGGCTCCTGCTGGTTAAAGCCATCAAAGATGCCAAAGTGGATATTTTTGGCGCTCCCTCGCCCACGGCCACCTGGAAAAAACTCTTAGGAAAAGACGCCTCTAATGTGATTGTGCATGACGAAGTCCCCTACGACCAATCCCTAGAGATCATGCAAAACAGCAAGATCGTCCTCAACAGCTGCGCCTGGATAAGAAATGGAACCCATGAAAGAATACTATCCGGACTGATGTGCGGAGCCGCTGTCATCACCGCCGAAAATCCCTATATGAAAGAGCACTTCACTGACCAAACCCATATCGGCTACTACCATTTTAGCCGGTGGGATCAGGCTAATGCCATCGTCAAAGACTGGCTAGCGCATGAGGACAAACGCAAAAAAATAGCTCAAGCCGGACGCGACCAAGTCCTACATCACCATACCTGGGACCACAGAGTAGGTGCTTTATTGAAAGCACTGCCCGCTATCCTCGAAAGCATAAAACAAAAAGCGGCCACCTAGGGGTTGGCCGTTTATAATAGGATGATCATGAGCACAAGGCCTATACAAAGAATCGATGTCCTCATGACAGACATTAGCCAATATAGCGTCTTGCATCATTTTTCGAAAAAATTGCACGAAGCCCTGATGCGCGCCGGGTATCAAAGCCGCTTGCTGACACGCCAAAACCGCCGTGACATCCTTCTTCAGGATCCTCCACAACTCACCATCGCTTTTAACGGCCTTCCGGCGATGGAGGGAGAAGCTATTCTGTGCGATTTGATTAAAATCCCGCACCTGGCCATACTCGTCGACCCGCCCTACTGGGGTGGGGTGTTTATCATCAAAAGCCCCTATATGATGCTAGGATGTGACGATGAATACGGCTGCACCTTTTTGGAACATCTGAATTTTCAGCGCAGCCTTTTTATTCCCCATGCCGTAGAACCAGAATTGGTGCCAGATCCTAAGCTTGAGAAGATCTATGAGGTGACGCTGCTAGCAACATTCATCGACTATGAAGCCGAAATGGATAGCTGGAAGGATAAATTCCCCCCGCAATTAGTCGGTATCCTGCAAGAAGCCGCACAGGAAACCTTCGAAGATCCTAGCATATCCTTCATCCAATCCTTTATGTCTAATTTCTACACAAATGCCCGAAAATACGACTTAGCCCATCTACCTTCAAACCTCTTTTTCGAAGCACTGCAAGGCCTGGAAAAATACATCAAAGGCAAAGACCGCGCATTGCTGATCAAATCCCTGGAAGGATTTCCAGTGCATATTTTTGGACACACCACCGACAAGACCAACTGGAAAACGTACCTTGGAAATAAATACCCTCATGTCCATGTACATGAAGCTGTGGACTTCGAACAGGCTCTCGAAATTATGAAACGCTCTAAAATTGTACTTAATCCCTCCCTAAAAAATAAGCAAGGCAGCCACGAACGCTTCTTCTCCGGCACCTCTTGCGGGGCTCTGGTCATCTCTTCCGAAAGTGAATATCTCAAAACACATTTTACTCCGCAGCAAGAAGTCCTCATGTACCAACATACCCATCTAAAGGACTTGAATGCAGTCATCCAAGGCCTCCTGCAGGATGAAGCAAATCGCAACACCATAACGGAAAAGGCCAGGGCCAAGGTGCAGCAACACCATACCTGGGATGCCAGGATCCGCGACTTTATGCCCAAAATTGAGGCATGGATGCTACAGATGCCAATTCATAATACCTGAGCCGATATGAAAAATACCAAAAAGGATTCAACTTCCTGGTGGCTATTATCAGAACATGAATTGAGCTTGATCCTAAAAACCGATCTAAAACGAGGTTTGAGCACACAAGAAGCTCACAAGCGCCTGCTAGAGTTTGGACCTAATCAAATATTAAAACCTCAGCCCATATCAGCTTTTCATTTGTTTATAGCTCAATTCACAAATCTTCTTGTGTGGATCCTTATCGCTGCTGCTATGCTGGCAGGTGTATTACAGGAATGGATCGATGCCTTAGCGATTATGGCTATCATAGTTCTTAATGCCCTCCTTGGATTTTTCCAAGAATATAAGGCAGCAGGCTCCCTTGCAGCTCTGAGCAAATTGATCACATCTTCTTCTAAAGTTATTAGAGATGGAAAACTACTCACTGTACCTTCAAAAAACATCGTTCCCGGTGACTTAGTGCTAGTTGAAGCTGGCGATCAAATACCTGCCGACGGCAGATTCGTGCGTATCTTCGACCTTGCTACCCAAGAAGCTGCACTCACAGGGGAGTCTCTACCTGTACACAAGATAGCAAAGGCATTGGAAGATCAAACACCCATCCTCAGCGACATAACCAATATGGGATTCTTGGGCACATCTGCACTGAAAGGAAAGGGTTATCTCTTAGTGACTGAAACAGGCTTTCAAACAGAAATGGGTAAAATCGCTTCTCTACTTCAACAAGGAAACGGAAAAGTCCCGCAAACCCCTCTTCAAATTAAACTGCAGGAACTCGGGGTCCGCATATTATGGCTATGCCTAGGAATCATTTGTATTGTTTTTATCCTTGGCTATATCAAGGGAGCCCCATTAATCGAAAACATGCTCATTTCCATCAGTCTAGCCGTGGCTGCTATACCCGAAGGACTGCCAGCCATAGCCACCATAACCTTATCCATCGGCGTTCATAAAATGGCTAAATGTAATGCCTTAGTACGCCGCCTAGCTTCTGTAGAAACCTTAGGATGTACTTCCGTGATCTGCACAGACAAAACGGGTACCCTGACTGAAAATCAAATGACAGTTCGTTGCGTTTGGGTGAATAACACATACATTGATGTCACAGGATCAGGCTATGATCCTGTGGGTGGATTCGAAATTAACCATATCCCCATCGATCCCCAAAACATCCCTGAATTGCAGATATCTCTTAAAATAGGAGTTCTATGCAATAGCGCTGATCTACATCAAACTCAAGATCCATTGGTTAATTGGAATATCACAGGTGATCCTACTGAAGGAGCTCTTCTGACCGTTGCTGGTAAATCCCAACTGTTTAAACAGGAACTAGAGGCTATCTACCCAACAGTATCCGAAATTCCCTTTGATGCAGAGCGTAAAAGAATGAGCGTAGTCCGCCAGACAGATGCAGGCCTTATGCTATATATCAAGGGAGCTCCGGATATTCTGCTGATGCATGCGAAATACCTACTCGAAAATGGACAGCTCATACCCTTAACCCCAGAAATAATTAACAACATCCATCAAGCCATCTCATACCTCGCAGGACAAGCTTTTCGTGTGATCGCTGTCGGGTATCGAAATATCCCTAAAACAACTAGAATCGACCACAATCTAGAAAATGAACTGATATTCGTCGGCCTTTTCGCTATGATCGACCCACCAAGACCAGAAGTCGCTAAATCTATAGCATCCTGCGTAAAGGCTGGCATTACCACTGTCATGATTACAGGCGACCATAAAGACACGGCTGTAGGCATAGCTAAAGAGATCAACTTATTGAAGCCGGATTCAATGATATTAACCGGAGCTGAACTCGACGAAATCGATGACGAGAATCTCATGGCACGTTTGCGAAATATAGCTATCTACGCCCGAACCACCGCATCCCATAAATTGAGAATTGTACGCGCCTGGAAATCTTTAGGTGAAGTCATAGCCATGACAGGCGATGGTGTTAACGATGCCCTAGCTCTGAAGGAAGCAAATATTGGCATCGCCATGGGTATGACGGGTACAGACGTAGCTAAAGAAGCTTCGGACATGATCATCACCGACGATAACTTTGCCACTATAGTCAATGCCATCGAAGCAGGGCGCGGTATATATGATAACATCTCCAAATTCGTTCATTACTTAGCCTCGTCAAATATAGCTGAAATTATAGTTGTTTTCATGGGAATGCTTCTAGGCTTCACCGACATCTCGGGCGATTCTTTTGTCCCCCTTTCTGCTGTACAAATTTTATGGATAAATTTAGTTTCGGATGGATTGCCAGCCATTGCCCTGGGATTCGATACTCTCAACCCCTCATCCATGACACGCAGCCCCAGAAAAAGTTCAGATGCGCTGATATCTAGAAAAAAGGCCTTACATTTACTATGTATTAGCGTAGCCATAGCTGTAGGTACGCTAGTATCATGCTATTACGGCATCCAACATAGCGCAGCATTAGCCCAAACCATGGCATTTACCACGTTGGTTATTCTTGAATTTGTAGCTATACAAGTTATCAGATCGCCTTACAACCTTAACTTCGTGTCTAATCCCTATCTCATAGCTGCAGTGATAATCGGCCTGCTCCTGCATATGCTCATACTCTATACTTCCTTTTTTCAAAGTATTTTCAAAACCGTCCCCATAAACTCCAGCGAATGGGGAATTATTGCGACCATAGCTATTGTTGTATGGCTATTGTGTACTGCAATAAACAAGATCTTCAAACCCAAAGAACATACCGTTGTTTGACTGGCTTTTTATCGTTGCATATAATAAAATAGACCGAAAACATCGTAACTATTCAGCACTATACACAGTTTGTAACTAGTTGAACCACAGAGCCCACAGAGAACACAGAAGCAAACCAAACTCGAAGATATACCTAACATGAACCCACAATTTGATCAACAAGCCCTCATCACATGGTTTGAAGAAGAAAAGCGCGACCTGCCTTGGAGGCATGATCCCACCCCCTACCAAGTCTGGATTTCCGAAGTCATGCTGCAGCAAACTCAAATCGCTACCGTCATCCCATATTACGAGCGGTGGATGAGAGAATTGCCCACGCTTAAGCATCTTGCTCAGGCACCACTAGAACACGTGATCAAACTCTGGGAAGGTTTAGGCTATTACTCCAGAGCCAGAAACCTGCATTCTGCCGCAAAATATATTCTCGAACACCACCAAGGAGAAATCCCCCAAGATCCTGTTCTGCTAGCCAAGATCAAAGGCATAGGCCCCTACACTCTAGGAGCTATCCTGAGCTTTGCCTTCCATCAGCGCCACCCCGCTGTCGATGGCAATGTCATGCGGGTATTAAGCCGCTATTTCAAAATAGAAGCGGATATCGGTAGTCCCAAAACGCAACGCCATATACGAGACCTAGCTGAAAGCATTCTTCCCCATAAGCAATCTTGGGTAATGACCGAAGCATTGATAGAGCTGGGAGCCACGGTCTGCAAAAAAGTCCCCAATTGTCTGCAGTGCCCTCTAAGAACTTCTTGCCAAGCTTTCCGCCATGGCATCACCGCCCAGCTTCCCTATAAGTCCAAGAAGATAAAGATCAAGCACTTAGTGCGAGCTGTAGCCGTTATCCACGCGCAAGATAAGTTTTTAGTACGCCAAGTCCAAGAAGGACAAATCATGTCCGGTTTGCATGAATTTCCCTATATGGAAATAGAGCAGCTTCCATTTGAACTTCCCCGTTTACAATCATGGATTCAAGAACAGCTAGGCCTAAAGACCTCCTATGTACAACCTCTCAAAGAAACACGGCACACTTTCACGACCTACCAAGTGAAACTGCTACCCTTTCATTTTTCCTGCAAAACCCCTCTCCCCGTTACTCAATACAAATGGCTAACTATGGAAGAGCTGATTCAGCTAGCCTTTCCCTCCGGACATCGCTTTATCTTTTCAGAAATTCGCACATCGCATAAATTAGCTAATATGGGAGATTATTTATGACAGCACATTCCTCCATGCGTCCCGAATACACCCTATACCTAAGCAAAGAGGGTGATGAGGTAGAAATTAAAAATTACCTAGCCACTTCACCTCTTGCCGAACAAACTGAAGCTGCTGCCTGTAAAACCCACGCCCAAGTTTTGGAATTCCTCAATAAACTCAAACTCTCCGACATCAAAAACAAAATCTCGTTTTACCACTATAACAACACTTGCTACCAACACCATATCGGAACAGACGCCAAAGCTAATGCACATAAGTGCGAGCTGGAAAAACTCATCAGCTTCGTCACCTATAAAATCCTGGAATGCCAACACGGCTTGCGCCAAACTCCCAAAAAAGGCTTGGAAACCTTGTTCGGCTAAAGGATATTCTATACAATACGACCTTCTAAAGAAATCATTTACACACAAGAGATTCCATGAACAATTCTATAGACACCTACTGGCAAACCACCGGCGAAAATACAGGTCTAATGACGACATCATCTTCCCAAAATAATCTTTCCTCAGCTTCATCAGATCAAAACCTCGCAGATCATACTCGCCTGTGTTATCTTGCAGCATCTCCTCTGATGAAATGTATCACTGATGCCGCAGTTCTTTGCTTCGATAAGGGCACGGTGCCGCAGTCTCTGATAGGTTCTTTGAATGCTGCCGAGCAGATAGATATAGCTGTTAAAGGCGAGGCCATATTTAAACAAATGGCCGATGCTATCCGCCTAGCAGAAAACGAAGTGCTTCTTCAAACATTCACCTGGGACGTTAAAATACCTGGACTACAGTGGATCAACGCAGCGCTACAAGATGTTGCCCAACGCAAAAAAACTCAAGCAAGCATAAAACCTTTGAAAGTCTATATCTTAATCGATGAACGCGGTACGCTAGCCAACGTATGCTTCAACGGCAAGATACCTCAAAAATGGCCTTGTACACCCGAAAATCTACACCTCTTTTCAGCACCAGGCCTTATCGATGTCTATGCGGCTACCTTTCATCACAACAGCTTCCGAGGCAACCACGCCAAAACCCTCATTGTCGATAGTAAAATCCTGGTGATCACCGGTGCTAATTTTCAAGCTTCTAATTTTGGCCATTTGCCCGCCCATGATGCCTCAATACAGATTAATGGTCCCATTGCCCTGGCCGCTCGGGCTGATTTTGTGGAAACCTGGAACAGCCCCGCACGCCATGAAGAAATACCCAGCCCTCCTCTGCAAAACGAATCTCTAGCCAACATTCAGCATAATTACAGCCAAGGTAATGTGCCCATACTATTTGTCTCCACAAAAGCACGTCAAGAACTTCTAAATACTTCCTATGACAATCCCCTAGCCGTAGCTTTCCTCTCAGCACTTTCACAAGCTAAAAATAAAATACAAATAGCCACACCGAATCTCAATGCACCTCCGATCGTCGAAGCATTGGTCAACTTCATCAACAATACAAACGGAACCCTGGAGCTGATCCTAGGGAAGGGATTTAACGACTCGCGCGAAGCCATGCCTTCGCTCGGAGGCACCAACCAAAATACCGTCAACACACTATTTTCTAAAATACATGAAGATAAATTAGGCAACCTCAAAGTGAGGTGGTTTTCCTTGGATGGTAAAACACCTGTGGTCGCCAACGTCGCCGGAGCCTGCCATCTCAAATTCATGGCCATCGATGAACAAATCACCCTATTCGGCAATGCCAATTTAGATATCGTCAGCTTAACCTCTCTGCATGAAACCAATATCATCATTGACGATAAAATCAAGACCAAAGCTTTCATCGATGCCGTTTTTCTGCCCGTATTTCAATCTTCTGTGGAGGCTACGCCTTCGGAGACTTCAAAGGAAAAATTACTAGACTATACAGGCTTTCGCGGCATGCAAGATAAATTGGCACCTGCAAATACGCTGGTAATCTCACAGGTAGACGAAGAAGGCGGAGGTTTTAAAACCTTACATTTTCAAAAACCGACCTCATGGCAATTTCAGCCGGGTCAATACCTGCAAATACGCTCTGGAAATCGCCTCAGCTCTCTTTTCAAATCCCCAGCAACCTTAGCCATCGCCTCCGGCACTCACGATGGCGATATTCAAGTGACTGCCAGAAGCAGCCTCCTCCCCTGGCACAGCAACCATTCCTTGCAGCGCAATGAAGGGCAGGCCTTGGAAATCATTGGGCCCATCGGCATAGGTTTTCCCATGGACTTGATCAAGCCCGCTACTGAACTGATCTTGATAGGCGGAGGTTCAGGGATCACCGTTTTAAAATGCCTCATGCACAGCCTTCCTGCCCATACCCAGGTAAGCCTGTACTACAGTGCAAAGACTCAAGGCGACCTCATCTACCATGACCTGCTCAAACAATGGAGACATGCTGGCCATTCCATTGCTCTCACACAAGAAACCGCTGAAGGATTTCAACACGGCAGAATTACTGAAGCTCTATCGACCTGCCCTCTCAATTCGCAGACATTGGTATTCTTGTGCGGTCCCACAGCACTAGTCAAAGCAGCTATAGAGAAAATGACAGCCCGCGGCCTTGAACGGCGCCAAATTTTCGCCAGCCTACCGGTCGGAGCAAAAGATGGAGGACCCGTCTTCCGCGGAGACCATCCTAAACTTCTTTAGAAAATAGTTAAGTGTTACGGCATTGCAAATCCCTCAAAAAAATTCTCAAGCCCCAAAATGGAGCGGAAGAGGATTTAGCGGGAATTGCTGCTCTCAGCACAAAATCCCTTGCGGCAAATTAGGGAAGTATTTACAATATTTAACAGAATTAGTATTCAATAAATCTACCTATTTTCTTTAGGGGGCGTTAGCTCAGTTGGTAGAGCGCAACAATGGCATTGTTGAGGTCAACGGTTCGATCCCGTTACGCTCCATCCCCTTATCATTTCAGCCTTGTAGACAAAATTAAACACACCTTTACAAGCCTTGCAAGTTGGGCTTGCCCATCCTGATATTTACATTTATTTCTATTAAAGAATATATCCTTGTCCTATACTCTGGCACATAGAAAAAAATGTAAGAGGTCTGCGTATGTCTTTCTTCGATACCGTCGATTTGCTACCTGAGGATCCTATCTTAGGCATCACCGCCCTATTCCAGGCCCACAAAAACCCGAAAAAAGTGAATCTAGGCATCGGCGCCTACCAAAATGCCCAAGGAAAACCTTTCGTACTGCAAAGCGTAAAAAAAGCCGAAGCTCAGATCCTGCAAACATCCCGCAACAAAGAATATTTGCCCATCGCCGGCAATCCGGAATATATAACCCAGGCATTAAGGCTGCTCTTCGGCAATACCTCTCCTTTTCTCAATAGCCCATGCATCTTTGCCGCGCAAACACTGGGTGGTAGCGGAGCGCTGAGCCTCGGCAGCGAGTTTATCGCTCAAGAATTTGGAAACAAGATCTTCATCTCCAACCCCTCTTGGTCAAATCACAAAGGCCTTCTCAGCCGCAGCGGCTTAAAGGTGGAAACATACCCATACTATGACGAACTTCACCACCAACTGGATTTCAAAGGCATGTGCGCATGCATCCGACATATGCCCCCAGGTTCTGTCATCCTGTTGCAACCTTGCTGCCATAACCCCACAGGCATGGATCTCTCTATGGAACAGTGGCAGATCCTCTCCGACCTCATCCATGAACAACGGGTCTTTCCGTTCTTCGATCTGGCGTACCAAGGCTTCAGCCAAAGCTTGGACGAAGATGCACAACCCATCCGCACCTTTGCCCAGCAAGGGCATCTGATGATGGTCGCCCAGTCTTTCTCTAAAAATTTCGGCTTGTATGGGGAACGAGTGGGTGTTCTTTCCATCATCACCCGTCAAGCCGAAACCGTAAAAAAAATCGCCAGCCATATCAAACTGCTCATACGCCAAAATTATTCCAATCCCCCACGGCATGGCGCCGCCATCATATCTACGATCTTACAGGACCCGCTGCTGCGTCAAGAATGGATCTTGGAGGTGGAAGAGATGAAATCTCGCATTCAGGAGATGCGGACTCGCCTATTTAAAGGATTGAGCCAAAAATGCCCCCATCATGACTTCACTTTTTTAACCAACCAAAGGGGTATGTTTTCCTACACGGGCATTAATGAAGCTCAAGCCGTAAAACTGCGCGAAGACTATGGGATATTTATGGCCTTAAAAGGAAGAATCAACGTGGCTGGCTTGACCTCTGAAAACCTGGACTACGTGATAGACAGCTTCGGGGCCGTGATCGGATGAACCCATGAATACCTAGCATTAGAGGCCCCTATGCGGAATAAAAAAATTCTACCCTACTTCATCTTCGGATCAAGCTTGTTTCTTCTGATCAGCTTATCCAAAGAGAACACCGAACTCCTCCGAGGCTTCGCCGCAGGGCTGCTGCGCAACCCGTGGGAGAGGGTCACGGATTTCAAAATATCCCTGCAGAATTTTTATCAAAGAGTATTCTCCAGCTCCACCCACCATGAACCTCCCCGTGAACTTATCCAAGAACTGCAGCTCAAAAACCAACAGTTGGAAGCTGAGCTGGATAAGCTCCAAACCCTTCTAGGAAATGACTACAAAGGATTCTTTGACTTCAAATTTGAAAGCCTCCCCGCCAAGGTGATTTTTCGCCCCTATTCTACATGGAACAGCTCTCTCTGGATCAATGTGGGCAAATTGCATAATCCACTCCAGGGAAGGCGCATAGTGGTCAAAAACAGCCCGGTGATGAGCGGCACCTCCGTAATCGGCGTAGTCGACTACGTCGGAGACCGGCAATCCCGCGTACGCTTAATAACAGATTCAGGTTTAAGGCCCGCGGTAAGAGCCCAGCGAACGCATGGCAAAAAAACATATCTCCTGGCTAAAGGAGAGATTTACGGCGCCAGCGAGCCCTATGGCAAAGGCGACGGAGAGCTTCTGCAGGGCATAGGTTTTAACTATGATTTTCCTGACGCAGAAGGCCCGGCCAGGGATCTTCGGACAGGCAAACGCATGGGCGAATTGACAAATAAGCCTGCGTTGCCCATACTAAAAGCCGGCGATAAACTAGTCACTACAGGACTAGATGGTGTATTTCCTCCGGGCCTTGACGTGGCTATAGTGACTAAAATTCACTCCTTGAAAGAGGGTGATTACTACTACGAACTAGAAGCGAAGCCCACAGCTGCCAACATGCAAGAACTCTCATACGTATTCGTCATTCCTCCTGTCTCGGATACAACCCTTGAAAATTAGTCGCCTGTAAAAATCCTACACGCAACTAAATCCATAAGGAAACTTTCTTTATATGGTGAATTCTACTAA
This sequence comes from uncultured bacterium, assembly GCA_964390695.1. GTDB lineage: Bacteria > Chlamydiota > Chlamydiia > Chlamydiales > Parachlamydiaceae > CAWACC01. The sequence goes on along the minus strand of CAYMKI010000044.1, from coordinate 2,293 downwards.
CGCGCTGTTTTCAAAAAAAGCGACACTACAACGTCAAGATCCCACAGCATCCCTAATCAATTCTAACGATCTATCTGTAGATGTCCTACAGCTGATTTTTTCTCTGCTTTCCGCGAAAAAACTGGGTCCCATAAAACTCGTCAATAAACTATGGCGGATTGTAGGGGCGCATATCCAAATTGAACAAATAAACAGTGAACACCTACCCCTGCATACAATCCTCGGCAAGGTATCTGCACGGAAGTCAATGCGTTGGCTATTCTCACATCCCTCTGGCGATAAGCTCACCTATGCCAATTTTGAAGGTTTCAAAGATTTCAAAGAAGCACACCTCCTTGAAGTGCAAAAACGCTGCCCAAATATCCAAAAGCTCATTACACCGTCCGTATCCATCAGCACATCACAGCTAAAAGATGTTCATAAACTCTCAGAGTGTCGAGGCCTCATCATAAAAAAGTCGTCCTCAAAAAAGCTAAAATCTCTCCAACTACTCCAAAATACTCCAAAACTGCAAAGCTTAGAATTAATCGATTTCAAGCATTTTGAATGGGATGCTTTGAAATACTTAAAACACACAACGGATTTACAATGCTTAAAGCTCATTGACACCCCAGTTGATCCTCAACATCTAGTGAATACCCCCAACTTAACCTCGCTGGAAATTTCGAAATTTGGGCTGCATCTTTTAGACCATCTAGCGGCTCTCAAGCATGTGCCTCGACTACAGACCTTGATCATACAAAATGATAATATCCAATTCGATGGCCTTCAACATATAGCCTACACACCTGAACTTCGAACCTTGAAAATGACTCGATGCTTCAATAACAACGAACACGCCCTCATGCATCTTAAACACACACCTTTTTTGCAACATTTAGATTTAAGCCAATGCTACTCGTTGAATTCAAAATCATTCATGAATCTCAGATACACCACAGCCTTGCAAAGCTTAAACCTCAACGATTGTTATTGCATCGATGATTATGTCCTCAAGCAACTAAAATGGGTGCCCTCTTTGCGCGAACTCAACATCTCCTCCTGCACTTTCTTTAACCCCTCTGTGCTTAAGAATCTTGCCTCTGTGACACAGCTAACAAGCCTAGATATTAGCAAGTGTCGAGATTTGGAAACAAATGCACTGAAAGAGCTCAAGCACACTCCCCACCTGAAGCACTTGAATATTTCAAAATGCCGTCAACTTTCAAGCGATAGCCTTAAACACCTCAAGCAAACTCCCAATTTGAAATACTTAAATATCACAAAATGCATTCAGTTAGAACGAGACGCCCTAAAACATCTGGCATATATTCCAAAGTTAAAAACCTTGATTATTTCCAAATGTACCCAGCTGAAGCAGGACGCACTGAACCAGCTGCGGCTGACTCCTCATTTGAGAAGATTAAACATATCCTCATGCAACCAGTTTCGAAATGCCTTAAAAGAACTTGCGCTCACGCCCGAGCTTGAAGAACTAGATATTTCAAAATGCGTGCAGATGCAATCCGACGCTCTCAAGCACTTGGCCCATACCCCCCAGCTCAAAAGTTTGCATCTCAAGAACTGTCTACAGCTAGATCCTAAGGCTCTAATGCACTTGAAGCATGTGCCCATGTTGGAAATCTTGAATATCGCCCAATGCCTGCAATTCCACCCTCAAGCGTTTAATAATCTGAAATACACGCCTAATCTGCACACCTTGGATATACGAGAATGCCCTCAGCTTAATGTTGATACTATATCAAAAAAAATCGAGGTGACGGTCTCATGAAGTAAGCTATGCCCACTAACAAAAAATGACACATTCTTTGATTTTGGTTGACCTAAACAGCATAAACCCTTAGAATTATGAGTTTGTTGGATTAGTGGAGTCGCCTATGAATAATCTCGGAGAAAACAATCTCATTCGTTTTGTCAGCATATCCAAAAAGAAGGATGGGCTTTTCGCCAATTTTAAGGTGAAGGGTTTGAAAGGAGGAACTTCTTTCAATTCGTCTATCTCTGTGGATATCTCAGCTGCGGAAGTGACCGCCACGGATTCTTTAGAAAAAATCATCGAAGAGTGCGCCCGCATAGCATCCAAGGACTATAAAAAATCCGAAGTGCAATTCGAAGGGCTCGCCTCTATTTAATATTTCATATCTGAGTGTAGCGCAGCTTGGCTAGCGCACTTGCATGGGGTGCAAGGGGTCGGAGGTTCGAATCCTCTCACTCAGATTCTTTTTCCTCAAGGACTTACGAAGGCTTGACCGCTCTTCTTAAGTCTTTTTTTTTAGCTGGTGTATAAGTGATC
>CAYMKI010000043.1:0-19882 GCA_964390695.1 uncultured bacterium | reverse complement strand
ATATGCCACAGATCAAAAATATTTTTACCACTTGATTTTCGATTCTCCCTCACCAAATGCAGATGAAATATTTCTAGAATTACGCAAGCTAATAAATCTTCAAGATAATAGTGAAAATCAAATTAAATTAATTATGAATTTTATTACGTATATTGAATTAGGTAAGTTATTTTCAGAAGGTAAGTTGTCAGAAAAATTTCAACAAGAGTTCATAAAAAAAATTCAATCCTTGTGTATCGAGATGTTTCCAAAAAATCAAAATTCAAGCGATTTAAATTTGGATAATGTTCTTAATTTTACATCTAATTCAGATGGTAAAATATCAGAAAATCTTAGATATTTGTTGAAATACAATATTGTGACAAAAGAGTATTTGATAAAAGTTTTAGATGAAAAGCAACAATCTGAGCCTAGAATTGCTAAAATTAAAGAGAAATTGCAGTTAAACGGTAATGCTCAGCCTTTGGCCCAAGCTATAACTACTGAGGATACCTCAGAGGATACGTCAGAAATTCAAAAAAGTGCATCTCCCATTGATACTCGAAGATCGCCCAGTCAAGAAGAACAGAATGAGTTCCAAGAGATGTGGGAGCAAATTGAAGATGAGACAACCTTTTATGAAGACCAAACGGTTAAATCAGCAGAGAGTCCTGTTCAGAGTCAGGATCAGGTGCAGTCCACAGACGCTAATGTTGTATCGACGGAGCCTAAAGAAGAGGCTAATATATGGGAATCCTCAAACCTACCGCCTAAAGTGAAGGTAGGTGAAATAAGGGAGAAAGTGGAGGCGTTAATTGAAGATATTTCCAAGATAACTACAGGCGCTGATGGTGAGTTAGATGGCAATTCCATGCAAAAGATTATAAATTTTGCCAATGCGTTAGAGAAGGATTCAATTCTAGAAAACGCAAATCCCGATATCAGGAATTTGGTTACTAACTACTTGAGCAAGTTGGAACAAGATCTGATGATGGAGGGCGTGATAAGTTCTAAAAATCAAAAAAAACCATTAAATCTTAACGATGTTGTGAATGACCTTCGAAGACATGTCTTAGAACCCATTATTGAGCGTGAAATTGATGAGGGATTAAATAGTTTAAATGAAGGCTTAGAAGGTATGCATCGTGAACAAGTCGATATTCAGGAAGAAATAAATAAATCCAAAACATCCCAGTCTGAAAAAGAGAAAAAAATAACCAAAGAATCCAAGTTTAAAGAAGAGATAAGTAAAACTGAAAAAACCGAAATCGTATTCGATAAATGGATGGAACATCGAATAAAAGCCGTGGAGGAGGCAAAAGTACGCGAGGAGCGTTCATTAGAAGCTGAAGATACGGACTCGGCATTAGCTGAATTAGCTAAATTCAAAGGAGAGTTGGATGATCTTAGTAGATTAGATAAACCCAAACGGACAAGTCCCGTAATGTATGAAAACGTGAAGAAACAATTGAATGCAGAAATAATAGCAGAAACAAATCAGAAAGAAAAAAAAGTGTTTGGTGACAGTGAAATTGTAAGGCATAATTTAATTCAGCTCTCTAACAGATTAAAAAGCAAAGGGTATATGCCTTCCATAAAGGATACAATATTAATTGATAAAGCTTTTGAGCATGTTAATTCTTTGATAAAACAGCCTATAGACTATCTGAATTTAGCTAAAGCAGATATATTGATGGATAAGTTGGCTAGTGTAAAAAAAAGCATGACAAAAGGAAAGCAAGAGGAGTTTACAAAACTATCAGGCGCAATTGAGAAAGTTATAGTTGAAGTAAAGAAAAACGAAAATCAAGCAATCCAAAATATTATAAATGATAAGACGGGGAAAGTCTTAAGTGCAAGCGACGTGAAAAAAACGCTCGATAAAGAAATGAATGCTTGTAATGCGGAAGAAAGTTTAAATGGTAAATCTTTTAAACAAGCTGATTTGATCAATGCTGAATTCAATAAGCTAAACTATGAAAGAACAAGCGATCATATAAAGCAAGATTTCACAAGATCGACTACCATTCAGGGTGTGTCTACAGCTATCACAACTTTGACAAATTATAAAAGCTCAGATAAACCTCCAGTGAATGAAGATCGTGCGATAGCTACTAAAATATCGATATCTGATCATAAAACAATACCCATCTTCGGGGTTTTTGATGGACATGGAGGCAATCAGACTAGTCTGTATCTCGAAAGAAATCTAGCTAAATACTTGGGGGATGAGCTGAATAAAACAAAGTTACAAGATGCTGAAATTTATACAGCCTTGCGAAAGGCCTTTGTGAAATGCAACAATGCCTTTAAGCAGCAGCAATTAAAAAACGATCATTCAGGATCGACGGCAGTAGTAGCTTTGGTCATCAACGGTAGCTTGTGGGTCGCCAATGCAGGCGATTCTAGAGCTATTGTTGTAGATGACTCTCAGGTAAAGGCTTTATCAGAGGATGCTTCCCCGGATACTGAGAGATTCAAAGATCAGGCAGAAAAGCTCGGTGGCAGTGTATTAGGAAACAGATTAGGGGCTGTTGCTGTTGCTAGATCTTTTGGGGATACAGAAACATTAGGTATGACTGCCCTGCCAAAAATTACCAAGTTACCCTTAAGCGAATTGGGAGCCAATCCTAGATTGATTTTAGCCTGTGATGGCTTATTTGATGTGGCTAGTACCAAAGAAGTTGCCAAGGTTGTTCAAGATAGTAAAGATGAGTCTACGACCCAACTGGCAGAAAAATTAGCCATTAAAGCAAGAAATGCTGCGGATGATCATGGAAATCCCTTGAATCAGGATGATATCACCGTCGTCGTGGCTGACCTTTCTACAATAAGCAAGCCAGCTATTTGATGGTCTGATTCTGCCGCCGTATTCACGGCTCAGATCTGGCGTCGTGGTTACCTCAGGTTTGCACCTGGGGCTACATGCTATCGCCGCCTTCGCGGCTCAAATCAGGGGTCGTGGTTACCCCAGGTTTGAACCTGGGGGTGGGGTGATAATTTTGTGCATCTTTTAGATAAAAAATCACGCGAGTTTAAGCCGCTTTAGCGGCGCAAGCATGTAGCCACAGGCGTAAGCCTGTGGAAACCAAAGTTGATGAGATAGAGCCGTGGAACGGCGACAGAAAAAAAGTTGATGTTGCTTACCTGTCGCCGTTCCATGGCTTTATTTTTAATACAATCTGAACCACAGGCTTACGCCTGTGGCTACATGCTTGCGCCGCGTTCGCGGCTTAATCTAGCTTGATTGTTTTTTCACCTAAAATAGGTGCAAAATCATCTTCCTAACCTGTGGCTACACGCTTCCGCCGGTAAAGCGGCCAGAGTTGGTGTTATATTTCATTCAGATTTTTACCCGGGGCTACATGCAAAGCTTCTGAAATTAGATATTCAAATCAAATATATTATTTTATAATATGGCTCCTGTTTTGAAAGATCGAAACTTGGGGTTTTGGCTACATCGAAATTCCAATTTTTATGTTGTCTGGGTGTAATCTCGCAATTGTAAGGAAATGGGTTTGCCTAAGCCGCGAATGCGGCTAAAGCATGTAGCCACAGGCGTGAGCCTGTGGGAAAATATAAAATAAAAATTAAGCCGCGTTAGCGGCGACAGAGAAACATATATGAGCACATTCACCAATCTTACCTATCACGTGGTGTTTAGCACAAAATACCGACAAGCGTCAATCCAAGATAGATGGCAACAAAGGCTCTATGAATATATTGGAGGTATTATCCGTGCCCAAAATGGCCATCTTATTGAAATTGGTGGAATCGAGGATCATATACATTTGCTAGCTAATTTTACTCCCAAGAAGGCCATTTCCGATTTAATCCGCGATATTAAAGCGAACACGTCGAAATGGGTGAATGAGTTGTCCGATCAAACGTACAGGTTTGAATGGCAGAAAGGGTATGGAGCATTTACAGTTAGCTATTCTCAAATTGAATCCGTTAGGAAATATATCCAAAATCAGCGTGAACATCATCAAACTAAAACATTTGAAGATGAGTATATTAGATTACTCACCCTACACAATATTGTATTTGAACACAGGTATCTATTTGAGTCAGAGCATTTGGTTTGATTTCTAAGAGCAATTTTCATAGCAAAATTAAGACGTGAACATGGGAATAGAATTTATAATGCGATCTTTCGCCGTATTCACGGCTCAAATCAGGGGTCGTGTTTACCCCAGGTTTACACCTGGGGCTACATGCTATCGCCGCCTTCGCGGCTTAAATCAGGGGTCATGTTTACCCTAGGTTTGCACCTGGGGGTAGGGTGATGATTTTGTGCATTTTTTAGATAAAAAATCACGCGAATTTAAGCCGCGAAAGCGGCGGAAGCATGTAGCCACAGGCGTAAGCCTGTGGTACAGATTGTATTAAAAATAAAGCCGTGGAACGGCGGCAGGTAGGCAACATCAACTTTTTTCTGTCGCCGTTCCACGGCTCTATCTCATCAGCTTTGGTTTCCACAGGCTTACGCCTGTGGCTACATGCTTGCGCCGCGTTCGCGGCTTAAACTGGCTTGATTGTTTTTTCACCTAAAATAGGTGCAAAATCATCTTCCTAACCTGTGGCTACACGCTTCCGCCGCTAAAGCGGCTTAAATCGTGTGAATATTTTCACCTAACTTAAGTGGCTTATCTGGGCTATTCAAATTTTTTTTCCCAGGCGCCCGAGAAGAAATTCTCTCCGAGGGGTTTTCGCTTCCTCTCCGAGGGGACATCCTCTTTGGAAGCATAGCCCACGGCCATTACGGACATAGGTTCATAGCTTTCGGGCAGGCTAAAGACCTGTTTTATCTTCTGGGCATCGAAGCCTCCCATCTGATGGCTTACCAGGCCCAAAGAGGTGGCTTTCAGCATCATGGCAAAGGTGGCTGCGCCGGTGTCATACTGCGCCCAACCATTGGTGCTGCCATTATGTGCGGACTTAGTCGCTGCGATGGCGATGATCAAAACAGGCGCATTTTTTGCCCAGTTTTGGTTGAATTCCACCAAGCAGCTCAGTGCTTTTTTATAAGCTTCGGGCTGAGTAGTGCGGTCGCAGACTATATAAACCCATGGCTGTTCGTTGTAGGAAGAAGGCGCTAGACGGCCCGCTTGGACGATTTCTTTCAGCTGCTCATGGGAGACGTCTCTAGAAGGGTCGAATTTATAACTGCTATATCTCTTCTGCAGCACCTGTTCAAAAGGGGCTTTAAGAGAGGTATCTGCCTCGGCAGAAAGGAAAGGGGTATTTAATAAAGCACACAAGCTGATAGCTCCTGCAATAGGGTAATTAATAAAGCTGAGTTTAGACATAAAATGTATCCTTTTAATGAAAATAGGGATGAATGAGTGAGAGTATAACGCATCCTATTGACCAAAGCAACGAATTAATTGACCCTAATAAAGTCGAGAATCCTGCACTGCCGATGGCCAGCGCAGGCAAGTATATATTAATTCTGTGTGCCGTCGGGATTGATCTCGTCCAGCGCTACATGCCGGTCATCGCTTTTTGTGGGTATATAAGTAGAAGCTAAATCTGTGATTTTACCTTCGAACTGCTGCTTTAAATTCGTCCAACGGGCGAGGTTTCGATGGGCGAGATCGAGCGAACGGTTCAACCATTTCATCTCTTCGACATGGTCCGCTAGCTGGGCTTCTATCGAAACTTGCAAGGCGCTGAGAGTGTCGATCAGCTCTGTGAGCTGCTGATAGTTCATGGTCGGAATGGCCTGTTTGAGTGTGACGATACGTTGAGGATCTTGAAACAGGTTTTCGGGGGATTGAAGGGCCGGTTCTGGCGTTGAGGATGAAGATGCTGTGGTGTCAGGTGCGATGTCCTCGCAATCTTTTTGAGCAGCCTTTTTAGCGGCTTGAACGAGGTCTTTAAGGGTGCTTAGCTGATCCGAACAAGAAGTCCCTTGCTTTTTGCGCAGAGCGATAGTTTGGGTCAGAGTGTGGATATCCTTTTCTGCTGACCTGATGCCCTCGTTGGATTCTTTGATAATTTGATTCCAGGATGGGGAGTCGATAGCCGTGCCGAAGACTTTATGCAGTTCCGTAATCCTATTTGCGGTTCTAAGGTAAGGCAATTCCTTGATTCTTTTATCGGCAATGGCATCTAGGTATTTGAGAAGATTCACAGATTTATTGCCCATTAATCCAGTCTGTTTATAATTTTGTTGATAATAGGCTACCAGCTTTTTGACTTCCTTTAAATCCGTTTCACTTGTGCAGTAAGGGGCGGCTTCAATGTTCCTTTGAATGGTTTGTTGGGACCAACTGCCTGTGTCGTAATATATTTTGTATAGGCGCGGCGTAGAATCGCAAAACATAGACCAGCACATGATAACCTCCTATAGATAGTATCGAGTATAGACGAGGACGCTATAATCTTTATTATTCTTCCCAATAGCAATTTTTACAAGTATAAAGATGCGAGCAGGAGTGTTCGTGGGTATTGGTGATGTATTGGAAAAGGCTGTCATGGCAGAAAATAGCTATAAGCCCGGAAAGAGCATTTGTATAGATGTCTGAAGATGAGGTTTCCAAGAGGCAATATTTTGCGCTGGAATTTTTGCTGTTGCATAGGGTTATGCCTGCAAAACCGGCAGGAGAGATGACCTTGCAGCTGCGCAGGGTGATGTTTGAGGAGATGGGCACATGGGTAGGCTGAGTAGGTGCTATCACGATAAATCCGCCACGGAAGCTGGATCTGCCAAGATTCGATATATCGGCGCAGTGTCCGCAGTTTATTCCCTGGCAGTGTGTAATTTCCACATGGTGGATGTCGTCGATACCGGCGATACCGATGTAGAGTTGATTGAACACGAGATTTTGCATCCTGATGTTGCTGCTGCCGGACATGACTGCTACCCCGACGCAGGCATGTACTGGATCGGCAAATTGTCCGGAGGCAAATGCCATCAATTCGTCCACACTGGAAGAGAGATTGGGCGTGGGATGGGGAGGCATAAGTGTGTCGGACTCTAGCGAGAGGGGAGCATTGGCATTGAAAAAAGAGCCGTTCATGATATGCACATTTTTCTTGCCGTCGATTAATATACCGGCGGTGTCGCGGCCTTCCAGGTGCAGAGTATTGCCTCTTAAGTCAATCCACACATTGTCGGATTGGACCGAGATCAGCGCCTTGTGTATGCCCTGGGGGTATAGAGCATAATAGGGCTGTAGCATGTATTTGCCGGGTTGCGTAATGACATAGGGCAGGCTATGGATCTCTATGGGGGGATTTTTCCTCTTTTCGCACATTTTACACCCAGCTTCCACATAGGAGTAAAGACAGGTTAAGACGGACAACATGATGAAGATCATTTTCATAATAGCACTCATGCCTGTAAGGTTACGTTTTGTTTTGGGTGATCATTAGCCCTGGCGGCCGGCTCATTCTAAGAGCAATTTTCCAAGGGTGGATACTACCTGTTTGTTTTTAATAAATCAATAAATCGGTTTCAAAGAAAAAAGGGCATACTTCTAAAAAAATGTTTTCAAAAAACATGTATATACGCTAATACTTAATGTTTAATCGAGGAGGTGTGTATGAAGTCCTTAAAGCATCTGATAGGCTTACTTGTCGTAAGTTTTGCATTAAGTAGTGTCAAAGGCGAGTCGTTTGAACTGTTAAGGCCATCCAATGAACGGTATTTAAAATACACACAGACGGACAGGATCAGCCTGACGGGGTTGGCTGGGGAAAGCTATGGGTGTGAGAAGAGGTGGGCGACACTGGATTTTTTTACAGCGCCCTCTATCTGCAATGAAGATATCATCCCTTTTATAGATTTAAAAGGGCACTTTTTGGATGAGGGCCGCTGGGCTGCCAACGCAGGTGTAGGCGTGCGCTGGGTAACCTGCTGCAACCGAAGGGTGACAGGAGTCAATGTGTATTATGATTTTCGCCAAGGATGCAAAGGCGATTACAATCAGGTAGGCATGGGCTTTGAATCCTTGGGGCTGAACTTCGACATTCGCATCAACGGTTATATGCCGGTGGGAAAGACCATATTTACGAATACCCGCATGTATAACGACTATATTGGCCCTTATGTCATCACATGCAAACGCAAAGAATATGCCATGCCCGGAGCGGATGTTGAGATTGGCAGTTATGTAGGCCCTTGCGGCACCTATATGCTGTATGCGGCTTTAGGCGGGTATTATTACTATAAAAATAACTTTGACCACTTCTTGGGTGTTGTTGGCAGGGTGAAAATCCAGTATAACGAATATTTGAGCCTGGAAGTGAAAGCTAGCTACGACAAAGCCTGCAATGGCAAATTGCAAGGCGCTTTGCAGCTGACGATCCCATTTGAAGTCTTTGGTTGTGCCTATCGCATGCCGGATAGCGTTTGCAGGGGACTGTTCTTGCAGCCTGTGAACAGGAAAGATGTACTCGTCACAGACGTATGTCAGAAATGGATCAAGAACTTCTAGATTTCGTGGATAGATACCTGAGGCAGAACACGGTGATGTCATCGGATTGTTCTCTGCCTTGGGTGAATTCTCGGATGTCTTCAAGCAGTTTTTCGACGAGGACATCGAGTGGTTCCCGGCACAGCTCCTTTAATTTTGCTTCCAGGCGTGGCTGCGAGTATTGTATATAATCAATATTCATGGCCTCATTTACCCCGTCAGTGTAGAAGAAGATCGTATCATGGTCTTTCAGTTGCTTGGAGAATTCGTATAGGGTCAGGTGAGACGAAATTCCCAACGCCATACAAGGCGGAGTGTTTAACGTTTCCACAGTTCCATCTTCGGAAATCAAGAGGGGTGGGAGGTGTCCGGCATTGCAATAGTTGAACATGCCGGTGTCTAGATCCAAGATGCCGTAGAGAAACGTCACAAATGTCGAGGTGGTATTGTCTTGGCATAACATGGTATTGACTTCAGATACGCATGTAATGAGAGAGGGAGCTTTAGGAGCGAAACATCTCGTGGAAGTTCTGGCTACGGCCATAGTTAAAGCTTCCGGAATACCTTTTCCGCTGACATCGCCGATGACCAAGACAAGCTCATGATCGCTGATGGCAAAAACATCAAAAAAATCTCCGGCGACAGAAACTGCCGGTATCATTTTTCCATGCAGCTCGTATTTGTTTTTGCAGGGCAGAGGATTAAAATCATGTGGAATAAGCGTTTGCTGGATTTGAGAGGCTATTTCTAGTTCTTTCTTGAGGTTGAGGTATAGGGTTCTTTCATAGTCGTTTTTTCTTTCTATTATCCCGGCTTGAACGGCTCTTTGCAAGGTTGTATTGAGATCGGCAAAGTCGAAAGGTTTGAGGATAAAATCAAAAGCCCCTTTTTGCATCGATTTTCTGATGATGTCCATGTCTCCGTAGCTGGAGACGATGATGGCTTTGATCAAGGGGAAATCTAGGGAAATACTCTGCAGCAATTTAAGCCCTTCGGCAAAAGGCAGGTTGATATCGGCTAAAACTACTAGGATCGTAGGTTCTGCGGAGAGGATGTTCAGGGCTTGGTAGGTGTTGGCGGCAAACAGAAAATGAAGATATTGGCTTTTGATGCTTTCGGCAAATTGTTGCTCCAGTAAGTACTGGATATCTGGTTCTTCGTCGACCACCAGAATTTTGCAGGGAAACAGTATTGATGGATGCATTAAATATTCATGATTTTATATTTCTTTTTTTAATCTAGCTGTTTGAGGCTGTTTTGGCAAGATGAGAATAAATTCGGCATACTCGCCAGGTGTGGATTCGACCTTTATCTCGCCTCCTAGGTGCTCGACTATCAGATCGTAGGTGATGGACAAGCCAAATCCTGCTGAACCGCTGGTTTTGGTGGTGAAGAAGGGAGTGAATATCTTGTTTAAATTTTCTTCAGGTATGCCGACGCCATTGTCTTGGATGCGTATGACAATAGTATCTTCCAGTTCGGAAGTGGCTAGTGTGATGGTTGGCGTATACGGGCTAGCAGCTAGTCTTTGCTTTTCACTGATGGCATCGTAGGCATTATCCAGGATATTGACCAAAGCTCGGGATAGATCTTGAGGAATGGTGTATATAGTATCTAGGGAGATATCGTAGTGCTTGTGGAATTGGATCTCTAAGGAGCTTTCGCGTGATTTTCTGCTTTGGTAGCTGATGTTGACTAAATGATCCAAGAAGGCATGCAGGTGGAGGGTCTCGTAGATTTCGGTGGTGCCCTGTGCGTGCTTGATCATGGTCTCGATAATGGCGTTGGCTTTTCTGCCGTGTTCATCGATTTTTTTCAGGTTTTGGCTGGCTTGGCTTAAAGCCGTGCTAAGTTCGGTAATGGTGTTAGCCTCTAATAGCGTTTTTTGCTTTAAGGTATTAATCCAGGAGGTCAAAGAATTTGAGCTAAGTTCGGCCAAGTTGATGACAAAATTGAGGGGGTTTCGCATTTGATGAGCTAACCCTGAGGTCAAATCTCCCAGGGAGGCTAGTTTTTCCCGGAAGAGAGCATGTTTTTGGGTGAGTTTGAATTCCTCTAAGGTTTTCTCCAAGAGTTGGTTCTTTTGGTGCAGCAAGATGGTGAGATCCCGCAATTGCAGTGTGGTTTTTTCCAGCTGCTGTGTTTTTTCTGTGAGCTTCGAGGTGCGTTCGATCACTTTGAGCTCCAGGTCTTTGTTGGCTTCAAGCAGTAAGGTCTGGGCTTTATGCAGCTCTTCTAATACCGCTAGCAGGATGAGGATGGTGGCTGAAACAATGGCGATAAAGCTTTGAAGCAAGAGTAGTGATTCGTTCAGGCTACTTTGGGCAAAGGGTCCCTGCGCCTGAGAGGTTCCCCATATGGCTATGATGATGACGATCATGAGCATTAGGGTGGTCAGCTGCGCACCCAGTCGAAATGCAGCGATTAGCAGGCAGGGGATCAATATGTATTCTATCGGATAACCTGTATGAAAGATACCTCCAAAAGTCAATAGAGATGCGATGATTAGCAAAGCTAGCAGGGGCAGCGCCTCTTGCAGCTGTTTTTTTGTGGGCTTTGATATATAAGGAGGCGCCCATACAAGAGCTATAGGGGCAAATACGATCATGCCGGTAGAATCGCCCAGCCACCATGTGATCCAGGTATTAAATAGGTCTTTAGTATCGATAAGGTGGACAGCGTAAAGGCTTGCCGTGCCGATAAGTGAGCTGATCAAGCAGCTGGCAAGGGCTATGCAAAAAAAATAAAATACATAATGGTGACGGTTCAATAAATCCTGGGCGAGCTTGAATTTCCTTAGCGCCCACCCTGCAAGGCAGGCTTGAAGGGTAGATCCGAAGGCGATCACGCAAGATAATAACATCGAAAACGGCCAATGCAAGGGAGAAATGAGGCTGTTGACTATAAAGGATCCGAGGAAAATGCCGGGTTTGACGGTGCAATCAAACAGCAGCACTGCAGCCAAAGCGAGTCCCGAGGGAGGCCAAAGGGGAGTCGCCACGCCGGGAGGCAGGGCAAGCATCAAGCCCAGCTTGGCAGTTAAAACGTAGATTATACACACCGTAGCATTGGCATACATATGCCGCTTATGGAATGCAAGGTTAGTGTTTTTGAAGACCACTAGGCTGCCTCTTTATTTTTCAAACAATGCTTCAAAATCACAAAGTTCATATCGTCCATTTAGTCCATTCCGTCTATGTCTAATTAGCGTTTTTGGTCTTTTTCCTGAAATGATAAAGACGTTCCGTAAATCCACCCTCTCTCTCAAAAGCATCGGCCTGAGCTTTCAGTTGTCTGTCTATCAAAGAGCATGCTACGGATAGCAATACCAAGACGCCATTGGCAGCGACTTCAGAGAGATCTTCTTCTCGGCTGAGGCTTAAGTGCTTGGCCCATAGGGCAAATTCATCAGCCGTACTTAGACGATGATGGATCAGCTCTTTTGCGCATGGATGGTTATATTCCCATTGTTTGAGAGTATGTTGACGCAAGAAGTCTTGGTAATCGAGTTTTAATTCCTCGAGGCTAGCGCGGGCCACATTTGTCAATTTGAGCTCTGTTTTTTTTGAGGTTCCGGAGGCTTGGCTACCTTCTGCTATATTTTGCACACCCGAACGAGCGGCTTGCACCATCTGGTCATGAGTTCGGCTGCGTGGGTTGATAAAACGGTTGCAAAATCTGACGGTGATATCAAATATCAGTTGAGCTAATTGAAAGGTCTTTAAGCTTTTATAGCCACCGTGTTTTGGAATCAAACCGCTTGTGGTATACATGTTGTTGTGTGCCATTGAAAATTAATTATTTGTTTATAAAAATGTGAATTTTTTGTCTACGTTTAATGGACGAACTGGACAGACTGGACGAACTGGACGAATTATCTGAGCATTTATTGTCGCTTTTCTGCATTAATGTGCAGAGCTTTTGAGATTGTGTAAGTGCCGTATTTCAAGCCTTTTAAAGCATCCACATATTCAAAGGGAACAGGCTTTTGTAGGGCTTCCAAGGAATATGGGTATAGTTTGGCCACCTCGTTTTCGTACTCTAGAGGACTAACTACCAGGGGAATGTTTAAGAGTTCTGCTTTTTTTAGGGCTATCTTGCGAAGGAGCTTATGAAGATAAAATTGGACAATTCTTTATAGCGAACCTTCTCTTCATCGGTATTTGAGTGTATGGAATAATTGTTAATATCATAGAAAGTCCCCAAAGGATCATTCTGTAATGCTATCTTTGCAATTTCAATCATTGCGAGTTGTCCTTCCTGCGTGGAAGCATCGATTCTAAATTTTGCTATATTATAGGAGATGACTGCCCCATCCTTTTGAGCACATATCTTAGCGATTTCGATCAATCCTGCTTGAATTTCTGAGCTACGTGAATCGATGCCGCTATTGAGTAAATATTCGGCGGCTTCAAGTGGAATAAGATTGTCTTGCTTAACTAGCTCAGTGATAACGTTTATAGCGAATTTTTTATCCGATACTTGGTTTAAGAGCTTATCCAAAGAGATGTTTTTGGCTATTGTCAAAGTCGCAACTTGTTTACACAAATGTTTGAGAATTTCCTCGTTATGAGCGTCTTATCTAAGCTTTTGATGTAAAGACTCGAGCAAATTAATGATTTGCTCGGATGAAAAGGTTTGCAATGTTTCGACATGTCGGCATATTTTGTCTTGGAGGCTGACTTTTCTGTCTGGATTTTTGATGTCTGCTACAGCTTTTTCAATCCAATCTATTTCATTCGATCGAATGTTTTCTTTAGATGGTGTTATTGGAAAATGGGAGGTTATGCTTAATTTCTCTGAATTAGAGACTATATTCATGTAACCTCCGTATAGTTAATTATTATCTATATATATTATATGAGTTTATATCATCTGAAGCAATTGCAATAAAAAAATAATAAAAATTAGTTGCTTGTGTTGATTGATAATTTAAATTAAGTTTAATTTAAATTTTCGATAATGTTCAGTAATTAACTAACTTATAGTAAATGTTCACCTCACTGCTTCGTCGGGAGGTAAAAAATATTATACTATAAAAACACTTGATAGTTATAATAATTTGTATAACATGGAGGTGTTTTATGGATCCTATAAACAATAAACTTGAATGGGTAGCAAAGATCAACGAAAAGTCTCCAGAGGTTATTGCAGAAAAGACAATGGAATTTACAGCTTTAGCCCTAAGTAAAATAAATAAAATTAGTGATGTAAAAGATTTAAATAAAATTGCTAGCAACATATCAAAACAAATTGGTAAATTAGAAGAAAAAATTGACAACAGAAAATCTAAATTACTTAAGTCTCAAAAAAGATTAGACACATTTAAATCAGCTAATAAAACTAAAGTCGTAGGTAGCTCATTAAATAAAAAATCTAATTCAAGTGATCAGAAATTAACACTACTACTTGCTAAAAAGGAATATTACGAAAACGTATTAAATACCGCGCTTATGAAGAATTGGCAACTCAATAATCCATCTTCACCACCATCTTCTTCAAGCTCCACTTCCTCACGATCCCTAGCGGATTCCTCATCTAATACTTCAGCGCCAACAACGCAAATTGAAAAAACATCTTCTGAAGGGCCTGTCGGTGTAGAGGTTGGTGTGGCAGTAGTCATGGAAGGTTCAAAGCCCTTGCCGCTTTCCATCTACCAATGGACCGACAAAAATAACTGCATTTGTCTCCACGCCTATATCAAAGGAACCACCCATAAAGTCGGAGAAATGAAACTGGACTGGATAAGAACGATGAGCGATCCAGTGCAGGGAACGCATTTTCGCGGCGAGTACTTTCGTACTGGGCGAGGTTATGGTCCGAACGACAATGCTGGTAATCCTCCCAACCAGGACTTACCGAAAATATATCTTTCTGAAATAAACAATCTAGAATTCCTTAATTCCGAAGGCAATAAAAACATCAAGGGTGTTGGCTCCGCCTTATTTCAAGTGGCCATTGAGTATAGCTTCGCACGAAAATGCGAAGGACGCATCCAATTAACAGCAGTTGAGAACTCTCATGGTTTTCATTACCTCCAAGGTATGCGCACTATGGGAAGAAATACACCTGAAAAATGTCAAAAGGTGGATAAGACGATTTATGAAGAATTAGAGAAGGTAAAGAAGGCTAAGGAAAACGGAGAAAAACTAACGGCTAACACCGAAGAGCTTTATGACGTTGAGATGTATTTGCCAGATGAAGCGATAGAAATATGGAAGAAGAAAATCTCAGAAAACCCCATTCTCTATCCTCTAAATAATTCATAATAGAGCATCTGCAGAGCGGCTCTTTTTGGCTGAGTAGTAATTCCAGGGTTTGATTGGAACCTTGGAGATGTTCAGTTCCGACAGGCAATGCAAAAAGAGTTGCGCCACATGTATGTTGGTGATCAGGGGGATATGATTGTCGATAGCTAGGCGCCGTATTTTAAAGCCATCTGTGGTGTTATTGGAGGTGGCTAGAGTTCTAGGGATGCTGATGATAAGATCGACATGGCGATTGGCTATGGCTGAAACGACATTAGGCTCATAGCCTTCGCTGGCTTTATATAAAAAGCTGGAGCCGACGCCGTGGCGTACCAAAAAGTCGTGGGTATTCTCTGTGGCATAAATTTCCCAGCCCTGCTGATCGAGCTGTTGAATAGAGGGCAGCAGTTTCATCTTTTTATCGCCGCCGATGCTGAGAAGGATTTTTTTGCCTTTGATCGACTGTTCGGTGGCAAGCCAGGACATAAAAAAAGCTTCCAATAAGTTTTCTCCAAAACAGGCTACTTCTCCGGTAGACGCCATTTCGACATGGGCTACAGGATTGGCCCCTTTCAGCCGGCTGTAGGAAAATTGCGGCGTCTTGACAGCTACGTAATCCAGCTCTAAGGTCTCAAAGGAGCGTTGTTGATACTTGTTCAAGAAAGCTTCAGTGGCGATTTCGATAAAATTGTGATGCGTGACTTTAGATACAAAGGGAAAAGAACGCGAGGCCCTCACATTACACTCTATCACCTTGATTTGGTTGTCGGTGGCAATGAATTGAATGTTGAACGGGCCTGTGATGTTGAGGGCTTTGACGATGTCTTTAGTGATGCGTTTGGTGCGGCGGATGGTTTCCATATACAGGCGTTGGGGAGGGAGCACCAAAGTGGCGTCTCCGGAGTGTACACCGGCGTTTTCGATGTGTTCAGTGATGGCTTCAATGATCACTTCGCCTTGGCTGGCCACGCCATCGATTTCCAATTCCTTGGCGTTGGAGATGAAGTGGGAAATGACCACAGGATGATCCGGGGAGAGGATGGTGGCCTGCAGAAGGTATTTTTCCAGATCTTCGGGATTAAAAACGGTGTTCATGGCTGCCCCTGAAAGCACATAGGAGGGACGGACCAGTACGGGATAGCCTACCTTTTCGGCAAACGCCTTGGCTTTGGGCAGTGTGGTGACTTCGGTCCAGTCAGGCTGGTCGATATTAAGATCGTGCAGCAGTTCGGAGAACTTTTTTCTATTTTCAGCCTGGTCGATGGATTCTGCTGAGGTGCCTAGCAGCTTATAGCCGGATTGGGCCAAGGGAATTGCTAAGTTATTGGCGACTTGTCCGCCCACCGAGACGATAATGCCGAGCCCTCGTTCAAAGTCCATGATATCTTGGACCCTTTCAAGAGAGATTTCTTCGAAATATAACCTGTCGGATTCGTCATAGTCGGTGGAAACAGTCTCCGGATTGGAATTTATCATGATGGTAGGACAATTCAATTTTCTCAATGTCCTGGCGGTGTTGACCGCGCACCAATCAAATTCTACCGAAGAGCCTATGCAGTAAGGACCAGAGCCTAAAATGACAATGGATTGGTTTTGCGAGGGGGCAATATCATGGGCACAAGCGTGATAGGTGGTATAAAGGTAGTTAGTTTCCGCTTCGAACTCTCCTGCCAAGGTGTCGATTTGCTTGACGTAGGGGACGATGCCATGGCTTAGGCGCGTCTTGCGCAGGGATTCCTCCGAAGAATGCGTCAGTTTAGCTAAGGTTTTGTCCGAGAAGCCCCATTGCTTAGCTACCAGCAGGGTAGGCTTGTCGAAAGGCTGTGTGGCGAAATGCTGGACCAGCCGGGTAATCTCATGGATGGGATGTAAAAACCAGGAATCGATGCCAGATAGGCGATGCACTTCTTCGACAGATCCGCCCTGCGAAAAATATTTGTAGATGGCAAATAGGCGGCGATCGGTGGCTTTTTCGATTTCTATTAAGGGATCTGGAATTTCATAGGGATAGTCGCAGAGGCCGCTGGCTCCTTGGTTGAGCATCCGTACGGCTTTTTGCAGAGCTTCCGGAAAAGTCCGTCCGATTGCCATGGCCTCGCCCACGCTTTTCATTTCCGAACCGAGGGTCCTTTCTGCCGACCTTAGTTTTTGTATATCCCAGCGGGGGATTTTCACTACAATATAATCCAGGGAAGGCTCGAAAAACGCTGTGGTTTTTTTTGTGATGGCATTCTGGATTTCGTCTAAGCGTTTGCCGAGGGCAAGTTTGGTTGCAACAAAAGCTAGGGGATAGCCCGTGGCCTTGGAAGCTAAGGCGCTGGACCTAGATAAGCGAGCATTCACTTCTATAACTCTATAGCTGCTGTCTCGAGGGTTGAGTGCGTATTGGATGTTGCATTCCCCGATGATGCCTAAGTGGCGTACGGTCTTAATGGCGATTTCTCGAAGTAAATGGAATTCTCTATTGGTCAAGGTTTGGGAAGGGGCCACTACGATGCTCTCGCCGGTATGAATGCCCATGGGATCGAAATTTTCCATGTTGCACACCGTCAAGGTATTGTCATCCTTATCCCTTACCACCTCGTATTCTATCTCTTTCCATCCGGTTAAGTATTCTTCGATTAATATTTGGGGGACGCTATTGAAAATTTCCCGCGACTTTTTGATCAGCTCGGCTTCAGAGGAGACTTTACCCGAACCTAATCCACCCAGCGAGTATCCGGCTCGCATCATGATGGGATAGCCTATCTGCTTGGCAGCTTCCACGGCTTCTGCAACGCTGCAGGCGGAGATGCTCAGCGGGGTGTCTACATGTATAGCCTTCAGGGTTTGTTTAAAGAGTTCTCTGTCTTCTGTTAATCGAATGGAGTGGGTGGAGGTGCCGAGGACTTTGACATGATGTGCTGCTAAGATACCTTGGGCATCGAGTTCAAGACCCAGGTTCAGTGCGGTTTGTCCGCCGACGCTGAGTAGAATGCCGTCCGGTTTTTCCATTTCGATGA
Source organism: uncultured bacterium (assembly GCA_964390695.1). GTDB lineage: Bacteria > Chlamydiota > Chlamydiia > Chlamydiales > Parachlamydiaceae > CAWACC01. Next base: position 2,227 of record CAYMKI010000043.1, on the reverse strand, counting down.
TTCGGCTGACGGTTTCGACATTCAGGGGTTGCAAGTAGACGACATCAGCCATATCCGGATCGGTTTGCACTGTAGCTATATTGGGATTGACCAAGACAGTGGTGATGCCCTCTTGCTTTAAGGCTTTGATCGCTTGCGATCCGGAGTAATCGAATTCTCCTGCTTGTCCAATGCGAAGACCGCCGGAGCCTAAGATTAAAACTTTTTTAATGTTTTGAGTATTGTGAGTATTATGTGTCATAGGCACTGATAAAATTGTTCAAATAAAGATAAGGTATCAGTAGGTCCTGGAGAAGCCTCCGGGTGGAATTGCACGGCAAAGAAAGGGAGGTCTTTATGAGCGATCCCTTCCACCGATCCATCATTCATATTTCTGAAGGAGACTCTCCATTCTTGCGGCAAGGAGCCTTCGTCTACAGCGAATCCGTGGTTTTGGCTGGTGATGTAGCATTTTTTGGTGACTGTATCGATGCAGGGTTGGTTGTGGCCGCGATGGCCAAAGGCCAGCTTGTAGGTCTTGGCTCCGGCGGCCAAAGCCATCAATTGAGTGCCTAGGCATATTCCGAACAGGGGTTTTTGCCTTTTGAAAGCCTTTTTAAGAATGTCAATTGTTTCCACGCATCTGGCCGGATCGCCAGGACCATTGGAAATTAAAACCCCATCAAAAGCTTCCTCTGAATAGTCGTAGTCATAGGGCACAAGGTCTAGGGTGACAGGCCATTGCGCCAGGCAGCGCAAGATATTTTCCTTTACACCGCAATCGACCACAATCACGCGTTTTGCGCCATTTCCATAGCGTTTTGGTGCTTGGCGGCAAGCCCGAGCCACCAAGTGCTCCTCATTTGGATTGATAAATTTGCGTGGTGGTTGGCTATCAGAAGAGATCACGCCCAGCATAGTCCCGGCAGATCTAAGGGTTTTGGTGATTTGCCTGGTGTCTACACTGTATAACATGGGAATATTTTGATCTTTCAGCCAATCCTGCAAAGAAACTTTGCCGGTATAGTGGCTCCAGTGTAGACAGGGAGAATCTAGGATGACCCCTTTGGCATGTATTTTGGAAGATTCCCATAAAGATGATGAAGGTACACCATAGTTGCCGATAAGGGGAAAGGTAAAGGTTAAGATCTGTCCTGTGTATGAAGGGTCAGTTAAAGATTCAGGGTACCCTGTCATGCCTGTGGTAAAAACCACTTCTCCGTGGTATGTCTCGGTTTGCCAGGGAGCCATAAAACCAGAAAATATGGAGCCATTTTCCAGGTGAAGGTACCCTTTTTGACGAAAATGCAGATTCTGTGTCATATGAGAAACTATAATTGTTCATGACAACTATACAAATTTTGGATTTAATAGAAATAAAAAAAGAAATGAAATTGCATAGTGAAACTAAATCAGGTACAATATAAGCATATGATGAACGTATGGAATAAAATCTCAAAACAGTCGAAAAATAAGCTGATTTTGGCCTTCTGTGTGTTGGTTGCACTGTTCAGCATATACAGAGCCTATCATGGGCCTCTGTTGCCTGAGCATGAATACAGCATCTTACGCAGCAACAACTTCGCTCCTATCGAGCTTTTTGGAAAAGAACCCAACATGAGCGCCTTTGTCGATGATCTCATGGCCGTTATTGCAGAAAAAGAACGCTTTAAAATTCATTTAAGTGTCAGCAAAAACCTGTCTGTTGAAGAGATGTTCAAATTACTGGATGCCGGCGAGTATGATGCTATATTAGCTACTTTTTCCCCGGCTAAGTATTTAAAAAATAAATATTACATATCTCAACCCATCTATAATGCAGGTCCGGTGTTAGTCGTGAATGCCGATTCTGCGGTTCAATCCTTGAAAGATTTAGAAGGCAAGCCTATTGCGATCAAACGAGGGTCTTCTCAGATTTTCCAACTCGGGCGCGAAGCGGCCTTTTTCACTCCTTACGATAATATGATCTCCGCTTTGGATGATCTCAACAAAAATATCATTGCAGGGGTTATTCTAGATGCGGAAATCGCTCAGATTTATACGCATGGTTTTTATAAGGACAAAATCAAAATTGCCACCGATCCTCTGACAGATTTGGCTTTAAGGCTTGTGGCTAGAAGAGGCGTATTTGAAGCGGTGCTGATTGAGAAATTCGACAAGGGTCTTGAAAATACCGAAAGCAGCGGGGCTTTTGAAGACTTGATTCATAAATGGAATCTTGCGAATCCCTAACTCACAATATGGGTTT
>CAYMKI010000042.1:0-19951 GCA_964390695.1 uncultured bacterium | reverse complement strand
TCCCAAAGCGGCGTAATCTACTTGGGTAGATGCATCAGGCTTAAAGACAAGGCGGACATCTTTTCCTTGTATGACCCCATCGTTGATCTCTGGCCGTTTGAGGGCTTTTTCCAATACACCTCGACGGCCGGAAGGGATGTTTGTGAGCTTAAAGGTTCTTCCTTTGACCTTGGCGGTTAGATCACGCGGAGGACCAAAAAACAGGCTCTTGCCTTCAGATAACAACAAGACAGTATCGCAGCGCTCGGCCTCATCTAGATATGCCGTACTCCAGATGACGGAGATACCCCCTAGCATCAAATCATGCACCATTTTCCACAGTTCTTTACGCGAAATGGGATCGACTCCCACAGTAGGCTCGTCCAGCAAAAGCAATTGAGGCGACTTCAACAAGGTGCAGGCGAGGCCTAGCTTTTGCTTCATTCCGCCCGAAAGCGCTTTCGCTAGTCTATCTTGGAAGGGAGCCAAGCCGGTAAACCCCAGCAGCTTATCAAAGATCGCGGCTTTCTCCGATTTCAGCACTCCTTTTAAGTCGGCGTAGAGGTTGAGGTTCTGAAGCACCGTAAGATCTTCATATAACCCAAATTTCTGGGGCATATAGCCGATTAGGGGATGTATGTGTTCGGCCTCGCGTACGGTGTCAAAACCACATACGGCTATGGACCCACTAGAGGGTTTTAAAAGCCCCGTTAAGAGGCGGATCAACGTGGTTTTGCCTGCGCCATCAGGACCCGCTAAGCCTAAAAGCATGCCTTTGTGCACGGATAGCGAGATCTCCTCTATGGCTGGAGCTTTGTGCGGGGGGAAGAATTTGGAAACGCAATCAGCTTGGATTAAAACTGATGTGCTCACGGATTTTCCTTGGTCAAAGGCAGCTTCACCGTGACGGGCATCCCCTGACGCAATTGTCTATCAGGATTGGGGATGTAAATCCTGAGGCGATAGACTAAATCCGTGCGCAGCTGGGTGGTCTCCACGGCCTTTGGTGTAAATTCGGCTTGCGGCGAAATAAAACCTATATGGCCGATATAGACTTTGTCTGGAGAGGTATCCATGGTAACCTGGGCGATCATCCCAGGATAAATGAGGCCCAGCTCTGTTTCATTCACAAAAGCTCGGATCCACAGAGGATCGCTCAGCGAGATCGTACAGACAGGATTGGTGGGATTGACGACGGAACCGGGTTCGCGAATGCGTGTCAGCAAAACGCCGTCTGCGGGGCAATAGGCTTGGGTAAAGGCTAGATTGGATTTTGCGACAGCTAAAGCCGCTTCTGCTTGCAGCAAGTTGGCTGCGAGCACATTCCTATTAGCGAGGGCATTATCTACATCTTCCTGTGAAACACTTCCTTGGGGGATTAACTCTAATCGGCGTTTCAAAACTCTTTCTGCGTTATCCAAAGAAGCTTGTATGGATGTGGCCGCGGCAGAGGCTTGTCGGATTTCGTCTTCATAAGGCTCTTTATCTAATTCCGCCACCAGTTTTCCCCGAGGAACAAAGTCGCCTTCTTCAAAATATAAAGACTTTAACTTGCCACTGACTCTAAAGCTTATATCCACCTGCCTGATGTCTACATTGCCATATAAAAGCAGGTGGTCTTTTTTCTCAGCTTCTTCATATTGATAATAGATCACCAAGGCTGCAATGACTAGGGTGATGAGCAAGCACAATACAGAGATACGCCGCATGATTTACCGCTATGATTTCAGTGTTAGGGTTTAGGCTAAGCATCGTCCTCTTGAAAACGATAACCAACTCCGCGTACGGTTTCAATATAATTGAAGTTGGGGCCCAATTTTTTGCGCAAAGAAGCAATATGCACATCAATATTGCGGTCCACAATAAAGGCATCGTTGTTTTGGATATCATCCAAAAGCTGATTGCGCGTCAAGACTTTACCTCTGTTGGTCAACAGGCGGCGCAATATGCCAAATTCAGACAAGGTCAAAGGGATGATCTTGTCTTTGTAGCGCAGTTGATACCTATCCACTTCCATGACAAATTGACCAAATTGAATTACCTTGGGTGCTTTTTCCGGTTCCGTGCCTCTTCTCATCACAGCGCGGACTCGTGAAAATAAGATTTTAGGTGAAAAAGGCTTGGTGACATAGTCGTCTGCACCTAATTCTAATCCCAGAATCACATCCAACTCTTCGCTTTTGGCCGAGATAATGATCACCGGAATGTCTTTCAAGTCAGGATTGGTCTTGATTTTGCGGCACACATCCAAACCGCTCTGACCGGGCAGCATGATATCCAAAATGACCAGATCGGGCCTCTCTCTTTCCACAGCCCGCAAGCCATTGAGTCCATCCACCTCGACATGCAGCTTATAGCCGGCTATCTCCGCTTGCAGCTTAATCAAGGCGGCGATATCTTCTTCATCTTCAATTAACAAAATTTTGGGTTTCTGCATAGTTCCACTACAAAAAAAATTAAATATTCTAAGTTCATTTTATCTTATGGCACATATTTTTACCCACTTTTTTTAATAACGTCTCGATTTTTTGCTGTCTAAAGAATGAATTAAATATTTTCCTTGTTATTTTAGATGAAATTAATGTATAATATTACTCTAGGATTTATTTAATTTATTAGAAGTGAGTTGAGGTATTCATTAGATGATACGAATAAAAACTATAGCGGTAATTTGCGCGTCGTTTGTTATCTTTTTTGCCTGCTATAACTCATATAACTTAAAAACCGAATATAAGCTGGACTGTGCTAGCGAGGAATTCATCAAGCAAGACTATGCTTCTGCACAGAAATTGCTGCGCAACCTGAAATACAAAATTTCCGCTACCGAATATCACCTTTACACGGCTTACATTCAAAGGGATTTAGGCGCTTTAGAAAGCTCCAATAAACACCTTAAAAAAGCCGAAGAGGGACTGGAAACACTCAAATTGCCGCCCAAATCATACCGGCGTATTTGCCTTGAAACGCATTTGAATAGAGCTTTTAATGCCTACCTGCAAAAAGACTATGCTGCCATGAGCGCTTCTATTCAAAAAGCCAAGCAGATTAAAGCCAAACACATTTGGGTGCGTTTCTTTTCAACCATAGAAGATTTAGCAAACAAAAACTATGCCTCTATCTTGGAAGATTGGCAAGAACAGCCGCATGTTGGCTACCTATCCCCGTGGATGAGAAAAGCCTTCGGCGATAAGTTTGATTTCATCTGGTACAGCATCCGCGCGTGCGAAGCTAAAATTGCTTTGGGAAACCAGCAAGAAGCCCGCACACAGCTTCAATCTCTCGTCTATAACGCTTCCAGTGAGCAGCAAATAAGCATTAACTTCTTAATCGGGCTTTCTTTTTTAAAAGAAGCAGAGCTCAATCCAGAATCTAATTCCAACCTCTATTACAAAGAGGCTATTTATTATCTCAGCCAAGTGCCTGTATCTGTGAACGATTATCAAGAGGAATTCCTCAAGGTTATCAACTCATTTCACTCGCATACCCAAAGCTTGATCGCCAGCGGCCAATTAGAGGATATCCCTTTCTATACACAGGTTTTAAGCACATGGAGCGAGGCTTTAGAGGTCAAAAATTTAGAACGATCGCTTTTGGAAGCTCTCTACAAAGCTATGCATGCCAAGGATTGGTTGGCCACAAAAAAACTAGCTCAGGCCCTGAACCCCCTCAACATAGACGCCTCGAAAAGACAGGATCTCGAACTCGCTTTTCTGAATTTATTTCAACAAGCCTTGTCACAGGACTGCATTAATGATTTAGATCCGCTTTATGAAAATCTTCACCTATTTACTGCAAATAACAAGCAGCTAACCAAAAAAATCGCCAACAGCATCGCTGTGCAGATTTTTGATCTATTACCCATCGACACGTCCGATCTCTTCTTAACGACTCCTTATTTTGAATTCTGGATGAGGTTGGATGATCTGCGTTCCTACCGTTATCTTTTTGCTGATCAGCTCATCCACTCTGCAGTACAGCTATGGAGCAACGATCGGCAAGCAGACAAAGCTTTAGCGGTATTCAACTTAGGATCAGCCCTTCCTTATCACATGGACCAAAGCAAAATCCATCAGACACTCTCGAGGGCTACACAAACTTTGTTTGAAGCGGAACGCGCTGATCAGGCTCATCTACGCGCCTTAAAAAACATCATCGAGCGTTATTCTCCACAAAGCCAAGAAAATTTAAAGCTTCAATTGTTTGATAACCTTAAAGACTCCGCTCTGTTGACATCGATGGAAGAGGATGAGGATTTAGAACCACTTTCCAACACTGATCCTCAAGATCGCGATAGTGAAAACAACCTGCTCATCCTAGGTCTGATGGAATATTATGAAGAAAATTATGAAGATGCCTTGAATTATCTGCACAAAGTGCAAACACCGGGACTAACAGCTTTAAAGGCCCTCGCTATTTCAGAGATGTTGGCCGGCGACTATAATGCCGGGTACGCCCTATTGCAGACGTTTGCGTCTCAATTTGCTGTAAGCAATGAAGACTATCAGCGTTTAGGTTTTGCCTTTTTGCTTCAAGAAAATCCAACCGAAAGCCTGCACTGGTTTTCTTTCATCTCTCCAACTCCGCCTGAAGTCGTGGCCGGCAAATGCCTAGCGTTTTTTCAGGCCCACCGATGGAAGGAGGCTTTAAATGAATATCACAACCTGCCGAATCATTTTAAAATGCTACCGGGCTTGCAGAGGGTTTTATTAGAAACCACTGCCGCGTTAGGTGACTTTCAATCTTGCTCCCTGTTAGTGAACCAAATATTAGAATCGACACCGCAGGCTAAAGAAAAAATCTTCAGTAATCACTTTTTAAATTTTAAGAGGCAGTATTTAGACGACCAAACAGCGGAATTTATTGTGGGAATGTATTTTTACAAGTGGAAACACGAAACCGCCAAAGCCTTGGAATACTTCCAAAAAATTCCCGATCCATCGTCTTTTATTTCTCTCAGCCTCGCCAAAATACTATGCGAAGAAAAAAAATATCAAGAAGCTTACGACGTGATAGTCAAGGCATACCCTTTAAAGTTCATAGCTTCCCTATCAAAAAAGGAGCAAGCCAAAGCTCTGCCTCTTTTAGCTGAAGTGGAAGGTTTGTTAGGCTACTCCCTCGAAGCGGCAGAGCATTATGCTTGCTACTATAACAGTTTTCCCTGGCAAATAAAGCACAGAAAACAATATGCGCAAATTCTGATGCACTTAGGACTCTACCAAGAAGCTATTATACAATGGGCCTTTGCCGCCAAACATCAAAGCCTGAGTCCTCAGGATAAAGTCCTGTATGTGGAATGCATGGTGCGGCTGAATCAATTCAAATTCGCCGATAAAACCATAACTAAATTTTTAGCCGAAGATCCCGAAATGCCTCTAGAGAATCAATTGGAAATGGCTAAATATTTATACATCATCAAAAACCAGTCCCTGCTGCAACAGATCCTCGCAAAAATTCCCGAACCCTCCCAATGCTCTACTGCCGTGCAACACTCGCTTCTAAACCTATGGATTCATATGGGTGAATATGCAAAAGCCTCCATGTGGATCGAGGAATTCAAGCCAAAGTTGCAGCAAACTTTCGATGGATTGTTGCTGCTGGCGACTTTCGAAACCAGGCAAGGCAACTTCAGCGAAGCCTTAAAATTCGCCGGCAAAGCTGAAAAAATGCAAGCCTACTACCACTCCACATTGGATGCCTTGATAGATTCCAATGAAATGCGCGAAATAGATCTGCACGGATTGAAGCAAAAATTGTCCGTTTTGCAAATAGTTAGCCAGGTTCATCCCATGATAGCCACACTTAAATTGGAAGTGGCTAAAAAATACCTAGAAGTCGTGGCCAAAACCCCTATATTAAACTCGTCACAATGCCAAGAAGCCTTGGCCAACTTGAATCAAGCCTATAAAATTTTGACATGTTTGATTGATGCTTATCCAGATGTACCCCAGCTATATGTGCTGTTAGGTAAATATCATGCGTTGAATCTCGATTGGGAAAAAGCAAAAGACGCCTATGAAAAAGCCCTCAGCTTAAACCCCTCGTGCATGCAGTCATTAAAAAGCTTGAGCTATGCTAACAGGATGCTGGGCAATAAAATTGAAGCCTATGCGGACTTGGAAACAGCCCTCATATTTTTACCGGCAGATCCGGTCTTGTGGCAAAAAATGGGGGAATTCTATCTCCAAGATAGCTGCTATTGGCTGGCCGCGGAGGCTTTGCAACAGGTGTTCCTGTTTCAACCCCATAACCAAAAAGTTTTATTGCAAATGGCTTGGGCGAGGCTCTATCTGCAACTTGAGGAGCAAGATCCAGTCGCTGTCTCTCATCTGCAGGTTTATAATGATATTTTTGGCGAATACGCAGAAGGCGCAGTGGAATAGATTGGATGCGGCACCCTTACAGGGTGCCAAAGATGATAGATCCATTTCCCAGGGCGATGCCCTGGGCTATTACGTTCCAGCCCTTTGGGCTGGAGGCTTGATGTGCGAGGTTGTTGTTCGGGTCTTGACTGCGTGATTGTGATGAGCCTTCTACCTAAAGACCAGAACAGCGAAAGGATGTTCATATAATTGCTGCCATGATTTTGGTAGCGTATATATTATGCCTTCAGGCCAAAGGCTTGGTACGTAATAGCCCAGGGCATCGCCCTGGTTGACATATGGATAAGGTGTCCCAGCCTGTAAGGCTGCTACCCAAGACAATAACAGGCCCCTCACAAATGGGCCAGTACAACACAAATACAAAGGTACACACACCATGATGATGGTCTTTATCATGTATGCGCTCTTCGCCAGCGTCTTCACCGTGGCTAAAATTGGCTTATCCTACAGCACGCCCCTATTTTTCGTCGGCTTCCGCATGCTGCTTGCAGGCATTTTCATGGTCGGCTATCTGGTGTGCTGCCGCCGGGACCTCCTAACATTGAAAAAACAAGACCTCCTGCCTCTTCTGCAATTGGCCTTTTTCAATATTTACCTCACCAATGTGTTTGAGTTTTGGGGGCTGCAATACCTGACTTCGTTCAAAACCTGCTTTATCTATAGCCTCTCCCCTTTTCTCTCGGCATTGTTTTCCTTTTTGGTATTCAACGAAAAACTCTCCGGAAAAAAATGGCTGGGCCTTCTCATCGGCATCGCAGGGGTAATGCCCATGCTGCTTGCCCAAACAACCTCGGAAGAGCTAACCGGGCATTTCTGGATCTTTTCCTGGGCAGAACTGGCCGTGCTGAGCGCTGCAGCATGCAGTGTCTACGGATGGATATTATTGAAACAAATGGTGCAAGACAGGCAGCACTCGCCTCTCGTAGCCAATGGCTTTAGCATGATGATCGGAGGGGCTTTTTCCTTGGCCCACTCTTTCGTTCAGGAAGATTGGCAGCCCCTGCCGGTGACTGAAATGCTCCCCTTTATCACCTGCACCCTGGTTTTGATTTTGGTTTCCAATATCATTGGCTATAACCTCTACGGCTGGCTCCTAAAAAAATTCTCTCCGACGTTGCTGTCCTTTTCCGGTCTCAGCACGCCTCTCTTTTCAGCTTTCTTTGGATGGATGCTCCTTGGAGAAAACGTCACCTGGCCTTTCTACGCCTCCTTGATGGTCCTCAGTCTGGGGCTCATCCTATTTTATCAAGAAGAGGTTAAAGCATCCAAAAGAGACCCTCAAGAGACAGTTACATAATACTGAATTAGTTGTTTTCAAAAAAATATCTTGTATATATAAGGGATAAGCATAGGATCTCTCTTGTATAGTTTGCTTAGACTGCAGGAATATTTATGAAAGTAGCCACGGCTTTTGTTTTCACAGCATTAGTTATTCAAGTATTTATCAAAACATCTCTTTTGGCGGATGTGGATGCAATAGGAAATCCTTCCGGTAATCTATTAAATTTATCAGAATCTGCGAGTTGTTGTGATTGTGATAAACCTAAAAAAGGACCCAAAGGCTATCAAGGGATAACCGGTCCCACAGGTCCAATCGGGCTTACAGGACCAACTGGTCCTTTTGAAGGATATCAAGGACCTGTAGGACCGACAGGTCCTCAAGGGCCTTCTGGTGTGTCTGGACCGACTGGTATTATCGGTAATACAGGACCTGTGGGACCTATCGGCCCAACAGGATCTGCTGGCCCGTCCGGAGCTACGGGTTTTACTGGACCTGCAGGGCCTATGGCTGATGTTCCATATTATTATGCCGTCAACCTCATGAGTCAAGGGGGAACATCGAGCTCTGTTTTAGGATTCGGCACTGCGGTTTCAGCTCTTATTAACCAAGGATCTCCCGTTCCATTTACTGAAGTGCCCAGTGCTAATCCTATAACAGGACTTGTTCCGGGGAATACAATTACAGTTCCTCCTGGCATTTATGAAGTGACTTTCGGTTTAGGTATTATTTTTGGATGCTCAGTAACTACAGATAATCTAGGACAAAAAGACGATGATCAATATCTATATTTTGAGCTTTTTGTAGATTCAAGTAGATTAACTCCAAATGTTAGCTTAAGTCCTACCTATGGTATCAGCTTTAAGGCAGGTGTTGTGTTGTCATACCAAAACTTAGACAATCAATTTCATACCATATCTACGATTATCAATATAACGGGAAGTCCAAAACCTGTAAAAGTGCAGTTTGTTGATGGAGCTGCTTCAGCCAGATTATCGCAAATTTTAATTTCTGCTGAAGATGATCCAACTCTGGGATTTATACTTATAAAAAAACTGCAGTAAAATGGATATAAGGAATCATTTATGACTATTCAATTTCTATTCGATAAAAACAAGTTAATGTTGAGTATGTCATTATGTGCTTTGCCTTTTTTTAGTTATGCTGAAGAAAGTAAGAACACATCAAACCTAATGAATGAAATATATCCAAATGCTAAATGTAAAGAGTGTACAGAGCCTGTCAGAGGCCCTAGAGGTCCTCAAGGGCCTGTCGGAGATGTAGGCCCAATTGGGCCTACAGGGCCAACAGGTTTGTCGCTTGGACCCACAGGCCCTATAGGCCCCACAGGACCTCAAGGTCCTACTGGGCCACAAGGACCCCAGGGAAGTCAAGGTCCTGACGGAATAACAGGGGCCATTGGAAATGCAGGACTTATGGGTATTACGGGTCCTATAGGGCAAACAGGACAAACAGGGCCGAACTCATCATTTCCTTATATGCTTGCTATCAATGTGGCTTCTTCAGGAGGAACAACAGGCCAGGTTAATACTTCGGCATCTTTTCATACAAGCGGTGATGTGCCATTTACCCCCGTAACAAGTTCAAATCCTATACCAGGAGCTTCTTGGAATTCTGTTCCAATTTCAGAAACCTTTCAACTAGCAAACATCCCCCCGGGATTATATGAAGTTACATATGGATTGGGAAAATATATGAGCTTAACCACCAATACTGGTACATCAAGTAAGGCCTACTATTTTTTCTCGTTAAGTATAAACGGAGCTCTTCCAACCCCTTCCGATTTATATAATCCTTACAATCGCGGTATAACTTTTGTCTATGCGATATATATTAATACCCTTTATACGATTTGGGGAAACAATTCTGAATTTTATACGAATTCTTCAGTCGTTTATTTACCAGGCGCAACGAATACTCTTTCCATTAAATATGTTACCGGAAGTTCTAATCCTACAAATTTAAGTCAATGGCGCATAAATGGTTCTGATGATCCTACCCTAGGATACTTTCAGATAATAAAATTAAGGTAATTTAAAGTATTGGAATTTTTAAGATACAAACAGAGATCGAGGTCTAGATTATGAAGGCTGTGCGTGGAATTCTTGGTATAATTTTCACATCGATAATTACATCGTTTGCTTTTATGTGCGAGTTGCAAGCCCAAAATGACAACCCAATACCTGCTGGGATCAATTATGCATCCAGAAAAGGTGATTGTTGTGAATGTGTTAAACCTCCTCAAGGATCTCAAGGGAATAAGGGCTTGATCGGACCTACAGGTCCGATGGGTCCTACAGGACCAATAGGTCCTTCTGGAGGCCCTACAGGTGCTACTGGAATCACTGGACCCACAGGTATGATCGGTGACCAGGGCCCACCGGGACCTCAAGGAAATACAGGGCCAAATGGTTATCCTGGTACAACAGGTCCTCAAGGTCCCGTTGGATCTACTGGGCCTAAAGGCCCCACAGGTTTAGCATCTGGGTTCCCCTATTTTTTGGCGATCAATGTTGCAAGCCAAGGGGGATCCACAGCGACATCTTCTGGAGTGTTATTTACGGTTGCTTTGTCAGCCAGTTTTATTCCCGGGGGAGCAGTGCCCTTCACTGAAGTTGCTAGTCAAAATCCTATACCAGGGGTAAATTGGACAGGCACTGTTTTGCAAAATATTCCTGATGGAATTTATCAAGTATCATATGGATTAGGGCAATTTTATGGTTTGGATGCTAATCTTAATCTAACCACGTCATCGTATGCATTTTTTGCCCTTTATGTTAATGGGAGTAAAGCTATTCCTACTGTGGGTTTAAGTTTTGCACTCGCTACATTTATAAATGGCACTCAATTTGTTAGCTTGGATGATAATCGCTTCCATTCAATCGTTACAGTGATTAAAAATCCGGTGTCATTATCGGTTAATCTAGTAGACTCAAGTGATGGGACTGGATCTCGGTCATTAAGTCAGGCAAAATTTCAGTCAACAGATGATCCGACTTTAGGATATTTTTTGGTTGAAAAAATTCAGTAAGAGCTTCCCAATTCCTAGCCATGGATATCCAAATGACCTGAAAACTAGGCTAGGTCCTAATGCCAAATTTTCAGGTCATTTGGTTGATCTTTCATAGAGAAAATTTCTACATTATTGATAACTTATTAATGACAATTGTACGCAATAAATCGCACAATTCGATTTTACCTGGAATTGATCTTTCTATATTTTCTGTATACACATTTCAATACGTTACGAAACTTGTACGGAGATGCATAGTTGCTTTTCAAGAAATGTGATGATATGTCATTACTAAATGCTTGATAAAAATTTAATACAAAATGACAGCTTTCAATAAATCTTTATGATAGGTATCATCGGAATTGCCAGAGTCCGCTATTGTATTTATTAATCAATGGCGCACTCTAAAAACATGTGAGGTTATATCTATGTTAATGGTGACAGGAGGAGCTGGATTTATCGGCTCCAATTTTGTGCTCCAAGCTGTGGGCCAAGAGAGGGTACAGGTAGTCAATATCGATAAGCTTACCTATGCCGGCAATATCAACAATTTGGCCGCTTTGGAGCACAACCCCCACCATATCTTTATCCATGGCGATATCGGCAACCGCAGCTTGATCAGGGAGACCCTGCAAAAATATAAGCCTAAAAAGATCATCCATTTTGCCGCAGACACACATGTCGACCGCTCGATCCACCATCCAGAAAGTTTTATCCACCACAACATCGTCAGCGCATTCGCATTTTTAGACGAGGTGCTGGCTTATTGGAAGCATATGCCTCCCAACGAGCGGGCGCAGTTTCGTTTCCTGAACGTCTCAACAGATGAAGTTTACGGCTCTTTGAGCCCAGATGCACCTTCTTGTATCGAAACCACGCCTTTTGCACCTAACAGTCCTTATGCTGCCTCAAAAGCCTCCTTTGACCACATCGTACGCGCTTACCATAAGACTTATGGCTTGCCGACCCTGACCACGTACAGCCCGAACAATTTCGGACCGTATCAGTTCCCGGAAAAGCTCATTCCTCTGATCCTTGTGAATGCCTTGCAAGGCAAGTCTTTGCCCATCTACGGAGATGGACAACAGGTACGCCAGTGGCTATATGTCGGCGACCACTGCGAAGCTTTAAATCTGATCTTGCAGAAAGGTCTTCCCGGATCCACTTATAATATCGGCGCGGGCACCGAATGCACCAATTTAACCTTGGTCAAGATGTTATGCAATATTCTGGATGAATTGCGCTGCGATTCTCCATATCGACCCCATGAATCCCTGATCAAGCATGTCAAAGACCGCCCAGGCCATGATCGACGCTACTCGTTAGACGGCACCAAACTGCAACACGAGCTGCATTGGAAGCCCAAATGTAAATTTGAAGACAACCTGCGCAAAACGGTCTCATGGTACCTAGATCACCTGCAGTGGTTGGAAAATGTGATCAGCGGCGAATATCGCGACTGGATATTAGCTCAATACCAAGTGCATGAATAGAGTTTTTTTATGAAGGTTGAAGCCACCTCGCTTCCCGACGTCAAACTCATTACTCCTGTGGTATACAGGGATGCCAGAGGTTTCTTTTTGGAGAGTTATCAAAGAGATAAGCTCAAAGCCTCGGCAGGCATCGAGGCAGATTTTGTGCAGGACAACTTCTCTCATTCTACAAAGCATGTCCTGAGGGGATTGCACTATCAACTAGCCCGTCCTCAGGGAAAACTGGTGATGGTGGTGCATGGTGCTGTGTATGATGTGGCTGTGGACCTGCGCAAAAGATCGCCGACATTTGGTAAATGGGTCGGTGTACATCTCGACAGCCAAACGCCGCAGATGCTGTGGATCCCCCCCGGCTTTGCACATGGATTTTTAACGCTTTCCGCTCAGGCCGATTTTATATATAAAGCCACAGATTTTTATGATCCTTCTTCAGAACACTGCATCCGATGGGATGATGCCGATCTGGGGATTACCTGGCCGATCAGCGGCCCTCCCTTGCTGTCCGCCAAAGATCTGCAGGGCAAATCCTTGCATGAGAGCCCGGTTTTCCCATGAAAAAGATTCTTCTATTAGGTAAAGAGGGGCAGATCGGCTGGGAGCTGCAGCGCACGCTGGCCACGCTGGGTATAGTCAAGGCGTGCAGCCGTCATGAGATAGACCTGCTGGATATCGAGCAACTGCGCGCGGCGATCCGCGCCTTCCAGCCGCAGATCATCGTCAATGCCGCCGCCTATACGGCGGTGGATCTGGCCGAAAAAGAACAGGCGCTAGCCTATAAGATCAATGTGCAAGCCCCGCAAGCCATGGCCGAGGAAGCAAAAAAAATGCATGCCTGGCTGGTGCATTATTCTACCGATTACGTCTTCGATGGTGCTGCTCGTCGTCCTTACGACGAAGAGGGTCCAACACATCCCCTGAACATATACGGACAGACAAAACGCCAAGGTGAACAAGCCATAGAAGCTATAGGCGGAAATTACCTCATCCTAAGGACCGCCTGGATCTATGGATGGCGGGGAAAAAATTTTCTCAAAACCCTCTTGAAAATGGCTAAGAAGCAAGACTCGATCAATATTGTGAACGACCAGGTGGGCTGCCCGACCTGGAGCCGGCTAGTGGCCGAAGCTACAGCACAGCTCGTCGTGTGTTTGCAGCATGTGCCTAGCGGAATTTATCATATGAGCTGCGGCGGAGAGGTCTCCCGTTATGCTTTTTCGCAGGAGGTCTTTGCGCATTTTTCTCCAGGTATTGCGCCTGTCCTGCATCCAATCGACACTAAAGACTTTCCCACTCCGGCCAGGAGGCCGCCGTATTCAGCATTAAGCCAGCAGAAGTTATACAAGATGTCCGGAATTCAGCTTCCGCATTGGAAAACTGCCTTAGAGATGTGCCTGGAAGAGATGAACTCAAATCCCACCCTGTGGTAATTAATCTAGAATAGACTTCTTGCATAACCAATATCCTTGATCAGCAACAGTAGTGTGAAAAGATTTAAACCACAGATTGTGGGTGCAAGAAAAAAAATATGACCACATATATCTGTGAAAGTACTGTAAAACGATTTGAACCACAGAGGAAGGGAGGGCAGTGAGACAAGTGTGAGCTCACAAATAATGTATTAGTTTATGCCCTTACGCTTTTCCCTGCTCGGCCCTCTTTGTTCATCTATTTAATTAAATCTAGATAGTTATATATTATCTCTCAGATATATATATATATACGCTATTAGATTAAAAAGTAATCTGAATCACTTTACTTCGACTGTGCAATATGTATAGAATTTTCTAGAGTATTGATTTGTTACAAATAAATTTGACTTGGAGTCATAATAAATTTGCAGGTAAGGATACATATCCATTCCTCTATGATGCAATCGCTCTTGTCTCACTGCCCTCCCTTCCTCAGTGGTTCAAATCTTTTCACACAACTGTCACTGATCACAGCGGTTCAAACCCTTTTATTCGGGATTAGGAAATGGAATTAAAAACAATTTGAGCACAGGCAGGGGCAAGGGCAAGGGCAAGGGCAGGGGCAAGGGCAAGGAAATGAATTATGCAAGACGTCTAATCATCCACGAGGTCTACTTATTTACAGGCTTTTTCTAGGAGCATTTTGAAAATAAGGTCATAAGGACGCAGCAGGTAAAAGCCTGCTATTCTCAAGGGTCCTTGCAGACGAGATAGAAATGTCTGCGATTTTAGGGAGTCTTCGAAAAACACCTCTAAATCCGTGGCACCTAGCACATAATGGTGCCTGCCATCTCCAGCAAAAAACAGCGGCCACCGGTGTCGCGGATGCGAAGCGGAAAGCGGCGGCTCGCTATGCGCCGCCATAGGTTGAGAGAGATCCAGGCTAAAAGGAGCGCTTTTGACTTTGCGCATTCCATTCTCGATGCGGGAGAGCTGGTCATAGATTTCTCCGTATCCTTCCGCATCGATGTTAGTAAAATAATGGGGAAATGGCTGTAAAAAATTTTCCGCGGCCGAAAGACGCAACTGGTTGTAGCGAAGGTCATGTAAAATCCACACTACCTGAAAACCCTGGGAATGGTAGTCGCGCTGACGCGCTTCAATTTCTTCGGGACTTATCGGAGAGCATTGTATTTCGAAGATGATTTTTTGAGGCAGCCAAGCGACATCGGCAATGCGCCTGACGGCAGGGAAAGCATGCTCCATCGTCGCTTCTCCGGAAGGTAATAAGGAAAGGATGGCAAACTGCACCTGTAGATGGGTCAGGCTTTTTCCTTGTTGACGACAAGAGTCGGGCGGGTTAAGATGGTAGAAATGCGCCGTGCGATGAATCCCACTTCGGCGCCGCACAACTCCATGGCATTCCAAGCAGTAGTAATCCCTTTGCTTAGAAGCCCGCTTGGCTTCCATCAGTTTGCCTGAAGAATCTACGGCATATAGATGCATGATACTAAATCCCCAAAAAGAATATATTATAATTGCGGACTATTTTTTTACAGTTCGTTTTTTTAAGTCGGGCTTGAGCCTTACCATAGCCTATTATATTAGATAATTTATTATAAGAGGTCGCTGATGCTCAGAGGGTTCAGTTAAACCCAGCGGGTTTGACTGACAGCTTAAAATTGTGCGCTTCGCGCGTTATTTAAAGCTGTTGCTTCTTGTCAAAGCCTTAACTCCGCGTCTTTGCGCCTCCGTGCTCTCTGCGTTGAACTTGAAGCAATAAGGGTGTCTTATAATAAATTATCTAATAAAATGGGTAATGGTATGGGCACGAAAGCAATTCTTGATTCACGATATGTATATCCTTTAATGTAATAGTGGTTTATTTTTTGAATTTTATTTCCTCTGTGTTGTCCATGTTCTCTGTGGTTCAACAAGTTACACAGTTTTGACCGTGCTGAATAGTTGAGATAAAAATGTCTATTGACGCGAAGATGCTCGATAGTTAAGATGAGTTTGATAATGCACTATATGGAAATATGTTTTGTTTGTTTCTTACCTTGACAAAAACGCTCGGCTATCGGAAAATAAATTAATCTGCTCTTTTTGCAATAACATTTTAGGAACTCATGAATAAAACCAATTTCAAAAACGGCTTTTCTAATCAACATCAACAAAAAATTGATGAGTTGGTCTCTGTAGCCAAAGATCAAGGTTATATTACCTATGAAGAGATCAACGATATCCTCCCGATGAATTTTGACTCCCCCGAGCAAATCGATCAGGTGTTGATTTATTTAAGCGGAATGGATATCCAAATCCTAAATCAATCCGAAGTCGAGCGGCAGCGCGAGCGCAAAAAAGAAGCCAAAGAATTAGAAGGCTTGCCCAAAAGGGCCGAAGGCACCCCCGATGATCCCGTCCGCATGTACCTTAAAGAAATGGGATCTGTGCCTCTGCTTAGCCGCGAAGAAGAGGTCGAAATATCGAAGCGCATCGAAAAAGCCCAGATCCAGATCGAGCGCATCATTATGCGTTTCCGCTACTCCACACGCGAAGCCATTTCCATCACTACCAATCTGATCCAGGGCAAGGATCGTTTTGACAAAACCGTCACCGAAAAAGAAATTACCAATAAGCAAGAGTTCTTGAACCTCTTGCCCAGGCTTAGCGAACTGCTCAAAGAAGAAGATGAAAATCTCGAACAGCTCCTGCTGACTTATGAAAACCCCAGCCTCAAGAAGCAAGATAGACTTAAAAGTGAAGAAGACCTCGAAAAGTGCCGTATCAGGACCCAGGCTTATCTGCGCAGAATCCACTGCCGCCATAACATCATCGAAGACTTCGGCGAAGTGATCATGCGCTCCTACGACCGTTTCTTAGAGCTGGAAAGAGATATCACCGAACTAACCCCGCGCGCGGAAAGAAACAAATTCGCCGCAGCAAAACTGGCTGCAGCCCGACGCAAGCTCAGAAAACGAGAACTCGCCGCCGGCCGCTCTTTAGATGAATTCAAAAAAGATGTGCGCATGCTGCAACGCTGGATGGACAAAAGCCAGGAAGCTAAACGAGAAATGGTGGAGTCCAACCTGCGCTTGGTCATTTCCATCGCCAAGAAATATACCAATCGCGGCCTATCCTTCTTAGATCTTATCCAAGAAGGTAACATGGGCTTGATGAAAGCCGTAGAAAAATTCGAATACCGCCGCGGCTATAAATTTTCCACCTACGCCACCTGGTGGATCCGCCAAGCGGTCACACGCGCCATCGCCGATCAGGCCCGCACCATCCGTATCCCCGTACATATGATCGAAACCATCAATAAAGTGCTGCGAGGCGCCAAGAAATTGATGATGGAAACGGGTCGCGAACCTTCGCCGGAAGAATTGGCGGAAGAGCTAGGCATCACACCGGAAAGAGTGCGCGAAATCTATAAAATAGCCCAGCATCCCATCTCGCTGCAAGCAGAAGTGGGAGATGGCGGCGAAAGCCAGTTTGGAGACTTCCTCGAAGATACGGGCGCCGATTCGCCGGCAGAAGCCACAGGCTACTCCATTTTGAAAGATAAGATGAACGATGTCTTATCTACCCTGACAGAAAGAGAACGAAAAGTCCTGATTCAGCGCTTTGGCTTGCTGGATGGAAAACCCAAAACTCTAGAAGAAGTGGGCGTGGAATTTAATGTCACACGCGAGCGCATTCGTCAGATCGAAGCCAAGGCTTTACGCAAAATGAGGCATCCTACCCGTTCCAAGCAGCTCAAAGCCTTTTTAGATCTGTTAGAAAGCGAGTAATCAAGGCCGCTAGGTCATGCAAAATCCTCCCGATACCCATGCAGAAGAGCTCGAATTTGAACCTTCGGCTCCTTTGCATGAAGATCTCGCCCTAAATCTTATCTCGCCTACAGGGCCTCTCAGCTGCAGTCTGAAGGGATATGAATTCCGTGAACAGCAAAAGCAGATGCTGCTGGCAATTCTGCGCGCCTATAATTCCAATCAGATCGCTTTGATCGAAGCCGGAACAGGTACGGGCAAAAGCATGGCGTATCTCATCCCGGCTATACTTTGGGCCTTGCATCACCAGCAGCGCACAGTCATCTCCACGCATACCATCACCTTGCAAGAGCAATTAATACACAAAGATATCCCCCTTTTGACAAAGGCTCTGGGAGTAGACATAAAGGCTGTATTAGTCAAAGGCATCGGCAACTACATCTGCTTGCGCAAGCTGCATGAAATGGAATACCAGTTCAACCTCCTTTCTCCCGGGGAGGCAGCCGAATTGGAAAAAATACAGGCTTGGAGCCAAACGACTAAAGAAGGCTCGCGCGCCAGCTTGCCTTTGCATCCTTCCCAATCTGTTTGGGAACTCGTGGGCGCCGATCATGATACCTGCAATAGCCGCAAGTGCAGCCATTATAAAGAATGCTTTTATTTCAAGGCACGCAAAGAAGCACAAGACGCTCAGATCCTGGTCGCCAATCACCACTTGCTCTGTTCGGACCTTCTCAAAAAAGACGACATCACCATCAAAGAAGAAAACTGCATCATGCCCTTCTATTCCAGGGTCGTGCTGGATGAGGCTCATAACCTCGAAAATGTCGTCACCGATTTCTTTGCAGATCAGATCTCCCTATTGGAAATTTATAAAATCCTCCACAAGCTTTCCACAGATAAACCGGGAGAAGTGTTGGGCAAGCTGATGCTTCTGCGCCGCGTGATCGATGCTTGTTATCCCAAAGGACCTCCGCTGGAAGTAGTTTCCATCCTAAAACGCTTGATGACAGATATCCCTGGATATCGATGGGAGCTGTGGCATCAGGCCGAAGTCGCCTTCGACGCCTTTGCGCAGTTTGCACGCCTCTTGCAAGATAAATCCAGCCAGAATCCCGAAGATGCCTCCCCTGCTGAAGTCAAGCTTCGCCTGCGCGAATTTCACCAGAGCCATCCTAATTGGCAGCAAAGTGTCCTGCCCAAAGCCTCAAAACTGGCCGAGCTGATGCAGCAATACCTAGTCTCCATCGCGCATATCGAAAAAGACGTGAAAGCGGTCAAAAACGATCGTTTGCAGGAGATGATAAAAAATATTCTATTCGAAATATCAGCTTTAACGGACAAACTCAGCGGATTGCACGCTATCTTGCAGAGTTATCTGCAAGCAGAGTTTCCCAAAGACCGCGTCCGCTGGATCGAAGCGCAATATCAACAACGCGGCCCAAATATCAGCCTGACAGATGCCGATTTAGACGTCTCTAAAGCCCTCGTAAAGTACCTGTTCAACAAGTTCCATACGATCGTTTTGTGCAGCGCCACCCTGACTACGCATCATGATTTTAAATTCATCCGCCGCCGTTTAGGGTTGTATACAGACAGCTTGAAGCGGCAAGGTATCACTGAAAATATCTTCGATTCGCCTTTCGACTTCAAACGCCAAGCCCTATTTGCCATCCCCAACGACATGCCCCTGCCTTCACACCCCCAGTTTTTGCCACAGGCTGTGGAAAACATCTGGAAAACCCTTCAAGTCAGCCACGGAAATGCTTTCGTGCTGTTTACTTCCTATGCTATGTTGAATGATTGCTATGCACAGCTGCAGGAACGTCTGAAAAGCCACGGGTATCACCCCATGAAGCAAGGCGAAAGCAACCGCGGAGCTTTGCTTGCCAAATTCAAAAGCACCAACCGCTCGGTACTGTTTGGTACGGAATCTTTTTGGGAAGGTGTGGATGTCGTCGGAGAAGCCCTGCGCTGTGTTATCCTTGTCAAGCTGCCCTTTAAAGTCCCCTCCGAACCCATCATTGAAGCCCGCAGTGAATCTATCCTCGCCAGGGGAGGAGATCCTTTCTTTGAATATGCCTTGCCGCATGCTATTGTCAAATTCAAACAGGGGTTTGGGCGCCTCATCCGAAACAAACGCGACAGAGGCTGCGTAGTGTGCCTAGATACGCGTATCTTGCATAAAGGCTATGGGCGTCTGTTTCTGCAGAGCTTGCCGGATTGCCAGGTGCTGTTTAAACCAAGCGAAGACCTCTATCCCGCCATGACCGAATTTTATCGCAAAACCTATAAGATGTATGTATAGACCTCTTGCATAATTAATCTCTTTGCTCATGCTTGCCCTTACACATGCCCATGCCCAAATGGTTTAAAATTCCATATCCTAATCCCGTATAAGAGGATTTAAACTACTGAGATCAGCAACAGTAGTGTGAAGGGGGTTAAACCACAGAGGGAGGGAGGGCAGTGAGACAAGATTGGGTACATAAATAAAGAATATGAACCACTGAGCCTATCGAAAGTAGTGTGAAAAGATTTGAACCACTGAGGGAGGGAGGGCAGTGAGACAAGAGTGAGTGCATAATAGAGGAATGGGTGAGT
>CAYMKI010000041.1:0-20577 GCA_964390695.1 uncultured bacterium | reverse complement strand
TTTGTTAAAAGGTTATCTTATAATAAATTTTCTAATTAAATGGGTAATGACAAGGCTTACGCCAGTGGCTACATGCTTCCACCGATAACGCGGCTTAAACTCCAACTTGCCCGAATTTTTTTCAATTTTTTAGTTTGATTGGGTATATATCACCTTTAAGCATCGCCAATCCCTTGCATTATTAGTTTCATATCGGCCACAATGAGGACGAGGAAAGCTAACCTTCTTGGTGTTGATCCTAATATTTGGGAGCTGCTATTGGCGATGAAAAAAATTCAAGAGGTGACAGCACGTTTGAACACGGGCAGCCTAGCGGAATACTTTTATGCATATAGATGCTTGGAAGCAGAATTGCAAAAAGACTCTGTGTCATGGGACAAATCGATAAAAATAGCGCTTTTGTGCAGTTTCACCTGCCGTGGCTTAAAGGAAGTTATCGCTGTCTTATGCAGTCAAGCAGGCATCAAAGCCGATGTTTATGTGGGGGAGTACAATCAATACCGGCAAGAGCTCTGTGATGAGCAAAGTCCGCTCTATCGGTTTGAGCCGGATCTGCTGGTCCTCTTTATAGATCTTCACTCTTGGCTTGGGGACGGCTTCTTTATTCCTTATCCACTATCTGCAGAGCAACGTCTCTCTTGGGTTAAACACACTGTGGATGATATATCAGGCCTGCTCACAAGTTTTAAATCCAAGTCTTCAGCCGCAATTCTCTTGCATAACTTCGAAGTACCTATCTATTCCCCGCTGGGCATTCAGGAATCTAAACAGCCGTACGGTTATCTGGAAGCGATTGAAGATGTCAACCGCCAGCTTCGAGAAGTTTGCAAACAGGATGCGCAGACGTATATGTTCAATTATGACGCCTTTTGTTCTTCTATCGGTAAATGGCGCCTATGCGATGCCAAGATGTACTACTTGGGGGATATCAAGTTAGATATGCAACATTTTGCGCCCCTCGCCAATGCCTATATGGCCTATATCAAAGCGTGTTTGGGAATGGCAAAAAAATGCCTGGTCTTGGATTTGGACCATACCTTATGGGGAGGCATCATAGGAGAAGATGGCCTTGAAAGCCTCAAGCTTGGCCCCACACCGGAAGGTCGTCCCTACTGGGAATTTCAAAAAATGCTTCTTGCGCTTTACCAAAGAGGCATTATATTGGCTATAAACAGCAAAAACAATTTCGAAGAAGCTCTGAAAGCTCTGCGCGAACATCCTTATATGATCTTGCGCGAAGAGCATTTTGCCGCCATGCAAATCAACTGGAAAGATAAAATCGCCAATATGCAGCAAATTGCTGAAGACCTGAACATAGGCTTGGAGAGCTTGGTCTTCATCGACGATGATCCGCATAACCGCGAAATGATCGCCAAAGCTTTACCTGAGGTCTTTGTAGTCGATATGCCTCAAGATCCGGCAGACTGGGTGAATACCTTGCAGCAGCTCGATGTGTTTAACACATTGCAAATCACCGATGAAGATGCCAAACGCAGCCGCATGTATGCCGCCCGCCGCCAGATGGAGGAGGAGAGAAAACAATCCCGTTCAATAGATGAATACCTCAAGGGCTTGCAGATGGTGGTGAATATCGCCCCAGCTACCTCTTTTTCCCTGCCGCGCTTAGCTCAATTGAGCCAAAAGACCAATCAATTTAATATGACTACGCGCAGATATTCCGAAATGCAAATTCAGGCTTTGATGCAAAACGCCAGTTTCCTCGTGCTATCCGTCGGCGTATCTGACAAATTTGGCGATCAAGGCCTTGTGGGATGTGTGCTCATAGAAAAAAGCCCGAAAATATGGCGCCTGGATACCTTTTTGCTTAGCTGCAGAGTGATCGGGCGGCGGGTGGAAGAGGTGGTATTGGCCTATGTTCTTCAGCGCATGCGCGCCGAGCAGGCGACTACCCTGATAGGAGAATTCATTCCGACCCCAAAAAATGCCCCAGCGCAAGATTTCTATGCCAAACAAGGCTTCAGCCTGCAAAAAACCGACGGGGAGGTGCAATCCTGGGTGTATCCTGTCGAAAAGCTAGCCACACCACCCGACTATATCACCCTTATCAGCGAGGATACAACTCAGCATGAATAACTTACAAACCCTAGTAGCGGATGTCTTCCACATTCCCGCCGCCGAAGTTCAGGGAAACCTGGCTCGAGGCGTGTTGGAAGCCTGGGACTCCTTTAATCATTTGGTGTTGATCAGCGTAATCGAGAAACAGCTGGGCGTTAAATTCACGCTGGAGGAAGTCGCCTCTATCCAAACCTACCAGCAGCTGCAGGAAATAGTTTCGAACAAACTAAAAGAGCGATGAGGTAAATATGCACGTGCATCCTCTTCATCCTCTCTATGAATATGGCGATAGATTCATCCACGAGGCCGATTTTCTTGAGGCCTTGCAAAAAGCCGGCGTAAAATGCGGCGAAGTGCTCATGGTGCATTCGGATATTTCCGTCTTCGGAAAATTAGCCCTCTTCGATCGGAATGGGCTATGCCAAGCCTTGGTTAATGCCTTAAAGAACAGCATCGGCGAGCAAGGCACCTTGATCATGCCCACATTCACCTATAGCTTCTGCCGGGGAGAGGTCTTCGATCCCGACACCTCCCCCTCCACAGTAGGCGTGCTAACGGAGTATTTCCGCCGGCAGCCCGGTTCGTTGCGCACACGCCATCCCATCTTTTCGGCAGCTGTTCAAGGAAAACACCAAGCAGACCTTCAAAATATAGGGCGAGATGCTTTCGGCCATGACTCCATCTTCGGCAAGCTGCATGCGCTGAAAGGACGCCTGGTATTTTTTGGTACCTCCATGCAAGCCTGCACGTATATCCATTATGTCGAGCAATGCCATGGCATTCCCTATCGTTTTATGAAAACATTTTCCGGGACTATCAGGGAAAAAGACCGTGAATACCCCTCCGAGGCTACCTATTTTGTGCGCTACCTGGATAGAAATGTCAACCTGGACCTGCAGCGTTTTGAAAGCTATCTATTACAACAAGGTTTGATGCAGGAAGTATGCGTTGGCCATGGACGCATCCTAACGGCGGAAGCTGATGTCATATACCAGGCTGGCTGCCAACTGCTGGATGAAGATATCTATTACTTTCTCAAAGAAAAACCTAGCGAGGGGACACCATGAGGGATGATTACGCCATCGAGAACGGCACAAAAATCTATGCCCTCCTGAAACGGCTCTTCCCCATCTGCCGCAGTCTGACAGGAGCTGGCGTACGCCAAACACTGTCCATTTTACGCGAATTGCTGCCGGATATACACATACATGAAGTGCCATCAGGCACGCCCTGCTTTGACTGGCACATCCCCAAAGAGTGGAACATTTGCGACGCCTATATTTTGGATCCCCAAGGCCATAAAATCCTGGACTTCCATCAAAACAATCTGCATGTCCTCGGGTATTCCGTACACGTAGACCAAGAGATGTCGCTGCAGGAATTGCTGCCGCATCTGCATAGCTTGCCGGAACAACCCGATGCCATACCTTACCTGACTTCTTACTACCAAGAACGTTGGGGGTTCTGCCTTGCCGATCGACAAAAAAACGCCCTCCAGGAAGGCATATACCGCGTGAAAATCGACAGCGAGCTGAAAGAGGGGCATTTAACCTATGGTGAACTGCTGATCCCTGGAAAAGGGGATCAGGAGGTGCTGCTGTCTACCAACATCTGCCATCCCTCTATGGCCAATAATGAGCTCTCGGGACCGTGCGTAACAGCTTACATTGCACACTGGCTGCTTTCGCTAAAACAGCGCAGGTACAGCTATCGCATCCTCTTCATCCCGGAAACCATCGGCTCTATCTACTACTTGAGCCAACACCTCAAAGAATTACAACAGAAAGTTGTGGCGGGCTTTGTCGTGGCCTGCATAGGCGACGAACGCGTTTACTCGTACCTGCCTTCTAGAGCCGGAAATACGCTTGCCGATCAGGCAGCTTTACATGTCCTCAAGCATCTCTCTCCAAATTTCATCCGCTACACCTACCTTCAACGCGGCAGTGACGAAAGGCAATACTGCAGCCCGGGAATCGATTTGCCTATAGCCTCTATCCTGAGATCAAAATATGGCACCTATCCTGAATATCACACCTCTTTAGACAATCTGGAATTTGTTACCCCCGCAGGTTTGGGAGGTGGATACCAAGCGTTAAGATTAGCTCTGGAGGCTCTAGAGAACAACATTATCCCTGTAAAAACCGTACTATGTGAACCTCAGCTAGGCAAAAGAGGGCTGTATCCCACCCTTAGCACCAAACAGACGGGAGCCGCAGTAGCGAAGATGATGAATCTTTTAGTGTATTCAGATGGAGCCCATTCGCTGCTGGATATCGCCGAAAAAATCCATGTTCCCATTTGGGAGCTGTATCCTATCTGTGAAAAGCTCGCTGAAAATGGGCTGCTACATCTGAATAATCATTAGATATTCTTTTACTTATTCAATTTCTTAGAACGAGCTATGTATTGATGAATAATTCGTTTTATCGTACATAATTCTCATGATGATTATTACAATTATTATAGCGCTTCTGCTCCTGTGCCTGTGTTATCTAGTGATAAGATTCCGTCTGCATTACCTTGCCTGGCGCATGAAGTTTCCCATTCCAAAAAACAGCGTCCGCATGCTTAAAAATGTCATGATTCCCATGCAGGATGGCGTGCGCTTGGCAACGGACATCTATCTACCCAAGACTGTTGGGAAATATCCCGTGATCATCATCAGGACTCCATACGGTAAATCATTCACTTTGCCGACTAATACATACATTGCGCATCTCTTTGCCGGCCAAGGCTATGCGGTCATGATACAGGATGTACGAGGAAAGTATGGTTCTGAAGGGGAGTTTTCCCCTTACGCGCAAGAGGCTTTAGATGGTCATCAAACTATTACTTGGGCAGGCGAAGCACCCTGGTCCAACGGAAAGGTAGCCCTTGTTGGCCTTTCCTATCCAGGTTCCTGTGCCTGGCTGGCTGCTCGCTACAACAACCCGTACCTGAAAACGATTGTCCCAATGTTCACCTCGCACGATACGTACTCTAAATGGATAGAACAGGGGATGCCCTTTCTAAAAGGCCCACTGTGGTGGCTATGTAGATTTACCTTGCGAACCGAAAAGAAAAAAATAACCCCTCAACACATCGAAAATATCATGCATCAGCTGCCTGTAAATGAATTGGATGTTGAGGCAACCGGACATAAAATCCCTTTTTATCGGGAATTTTTAACTCACCTGTGCCCCGACCCCTTCTGGGAAAATTTAAGCCTGACCCAGCAAATTCGCAACTTAAACCTCCCAGTGCTTATCATTGGAGGATGGTATGATCCCTTCATAAGAGGTACCGTGGAAGATTACCAACGCATGATGAATGCTCCGGAAGGTTCAAAAAACACTCAAAGCCAACTGATCGTTGGACCCTGGTCGCATGACCCGACGCAAGAATTCGCGGATTTAAAATTTGAAGGTAATGCCAAAGCCCATCTGATCATCAATCCCATCTTCACCTGGTTAGAGAAATGGCTTAAAGAAGACCCTAAATCCCTAGAAAAGTCTACCGCTCCGGTGCGCTACTTTATCATGGGAATGAACGTATGGAAAGAGTCCAAGATATGGCCGCCGGAAAATACCGTATCTAAAAAATATTACCTCACGGCCTCCGAATCGGGAAAGTACAGAAAAAACGGAGGCCTTTCAGAAGAGCCATCTCCCGATCTGTACAGCATGCAATACACTTATGATCCTGGCCATCCGGACTTTATCAGGAATAGCTACGAAGCCCACGATGATATATGGACAGTACCTATAGATCAAACTTTGCTTATGGGAAGGGAGGATGTGCTTTTTTATACATCTGAACCCCTGGAAAGAAACCTGGTGATTGCCGGCACTATCAAGTTGTTTCTGCATATATCTTCGGATGCTGTGGATACCGATTTTTGCGCTAAAATCTGCGACATGCATCCTTCAGGTAAAGTCTATAATTTAGCTCAAGGATTTGCCAGGATGCGCTATCGCAATTCCTTGAATCAGCAGGAGCTCATAAAACCCGGCGCCGTTTACTGCCTGGAGATAGCATTCAGACCTATAGCCTGTGCATTTTTAAAACACCACAGGATCCAGCTCCAGGTGAACTCTTCCAATTTTCCTGTACATAACCGCAACTTAAATACAGGCCATAGCAATGAGTTTTCTGCGGAAATCACCAAAGCCGAGCAAAATGTGTATTCCGGAGGGAATTATAATTCCTATCTTCTGCTGCCCACCCTAGATACCGGTTGACCTGCAAAAAAAAAAATTTACTAAAGATAGCCCCTATTTTTTTATTAATACCGAGCTAACTAGTGACGGAAGTGGTGAATGAACTCTTATTCGATTTGTTAAAAATATTCGTATGGTGTATAGATTATATTATACCCTCATGACTAAAAGTTTGGGTACAACGACCTAGCCCAAATCCTGCATTTCGATCTTGCGAAACAGGGGCAAGATAACATTAGCTTGGCTCCTTGTTTTGAATATCTCATCACGTGAACCTTCTCGCATCTACTAAACCCATTCTCCGGCTATACTCTCAAATAGCCGAAAAAAATTATCCAGGAGGTAGTTATGGAAACCATGACCATCGACTCAAAAAAAGCCCTGAAATACCCGCCCTTCGATTTGGCCCGGCTCATGGAGACGGTATTTAAACCCCAAAAAGGGGAGAAGCTGTGCATCCTTACCGACCTTGAGAATCCTCAAGATTTCACCCGTCTGGCTTTTCTCAAGCAACCGCATCACTCCATCCAGAAAAAGGCCCATGATATTTTTTACCAAGGTTTTATCAAGGGAATCATGCAGCAGCTCAACCTGGCTAGCTGCGATTTTTATGCATATAAAATGACCGGCGGCAGCAACTTGGAATTGCCTTCCACTGTGATCGATCAAAATGGATCGACCCTGCAATTAGTGGACGATATTTACAAAAAGTACGATATAATCCTCTGCATTGGCACCTACTCGGCCACGGCTCCGTTGACAGCGGCAGCTAAAAAATTCGGCTTCCGCGGTGGGACCATGCATGGGGTCAATGAGACTATATTAAATTCCGGGTTAGCAGTGGATTACAATGAAGTCAGCCGCTTCACAGAAACGCTGCGCCAGGGAATGACCCAGTCGGATTCGGTGGATGTGGATTTCAAGGTAGACAACACTCCCTACAGCCTGCACATCGAGCTCGGCCGTCAGGAAGCCCAAAAAAGCCATGGCTTATGCTATCAGGTAGGGGATATAGCGAACTTACCCGCCGGCGAGGTATATTTTGTTCCGGTCAATGCCTCCGGCAGCTTTCCTATCAAATTTGAAGAAGATGGCACCTTGGGTCTTATGGAAGTAAAAGACGGCAGCGTGTTCCGCGTCAGTCTGATCCGCGGAAATGCCGAGACCGTCCAAAAATACCAAGCCAAATTTAAAGCCGATCCTGCAGCAGGCATCCTCGGCGAATTAGGTTTTGGCACTCAGGAACTGCCCTATTCCGGCAGCGACATTCAAGATGAAAAAATTTTCGGAACCTTTCATATAGCCACCGGCAGAAACGATCATTTGAATGGAGATGTCACCAAAGACCGCTTTAAAGACTTACGCAACGCCTCGCATGATGACATCCTGTTTTCTTCTACCAAGACACCCGAAATCGAAGTGGTACAGGTGCGGATGAAGCGCCAAGGGAAGACGATTCCCTTGATCGAACGGTATCAGCCCTGCACCTATTTATTGAATTTACACAAACATAAATAATACAGCCAGTTATGCTTGAAAATAAGAGCAGCGCCAGCATATATCCTACCCGATATGAAACAGAGCGCATTCTTCATGAATACCTTCTGTTTCATTATGGGGAGGCTGCCGATCAATTACCTTTTGCTTGGGGCCCTAAGGATGCCATCGACTTCCCAATCCGCTGCGTGACAGAATGCCTGGACATGCAAAGCCTGTCCGTCGATTCCAAAGCCCTAGACCTTGGCTGTGCTGTAGGCAGGTCTAGTTTTGAGTTGGCCAAGTACACGCGTCAAGTCGTCGGGGTGGACAACTCTAAGGCATTTATCTTGGCCGCCCAAGAGATTCAACGAGAGGGAAGCCTGGAATATTCCCTCTTAGAAGAAGGCGGCCTTCCCGCCGGGCGCATTGCCAAAAGACCTGGACAGGTGGATCCGGCACGCATACAATTTGTCTGTGCGGATGCCATGGAGATCCTTCACCGTCCTGATAAATACGATGTGGTCTTAGCCGCCAATCTTATCTGCCGCTTGCCTGATCCAAGATCCTTTTTGCAAGAGATTTCTTCTGTCGTGGCCCAGAGAGGTCAGCTGATTATCACTTCCCCATATTCTTGGCTGGAGGAATTTACCCCCAAGGAATTATGGTTGGGACAAAATAAAGCCGTCGCATCCACTCCCCTGGAGGACCTCCAGGATATTTTGCACAAGAATTTCGATTTATGCCAAGTAAAGGATATGCCCTTTTTGATCCGCGAGCACTACCGCAAGTACCAGTGGGGAGTTTCGCAGGCTTCCATGTGGAAGCGGCGATAAGCTACTTAGCCAGAGATTTTTCTGAGGCGCAGCGCGTTCATGATCACCATCAAGGAGCTTAAAGCCATGGCGGCACTGGCGAACATGGGATTTAAGAGCCATCCAGTAAAGGGGTAAAGCACGCCGGCGGCCAAGGGAATCCCTGCAGCGTTATAGACAAAAGCAAAGAATAAATTCTGGCGGATATTCTTCAGTGTGGCCTGGCTTAAGGCTATAGATTTTTCAATTCCTCGCAGATCTCCTTTGATCAAGGTTACTCCAGCGCTTTCTATGGCGGCATCCGTCCCGGTGCCCATGGCGATGCCCACATCGGCAGCGGCCAAAGCGGGTGCGTCATTGATGCCATCTCCTGCCATGGCTACCCTATTCTCCTCACTCTTGTATTTCTGAACCCAGTCTATTTTGTCTTCCGGTCCAAGATTCGCATGGAATTGATCGATATGTAATTTAGTCGCCACCGCCTGGGCGCTGTGTGCATTATCTCCGGTCAACATGATGACTTTGAGGCCCAAACGGTGCAAATCTTCCATAGCTTTAGGGGAAGAAGCCTTTACAGGATCAGCTATGGCTATATAGCCCATGGCTTGACCGTCGAAAGCGGCAAATATGATCGTATATGCTTGCGCCTGTGCCTTTTCTGATTGAGTCAACAAGTCTGCAAGGCCTTCAATGCGGTTTTTTTTCATCCATGAGGCATTTCCGACCCATACGAGCTTCCCATTCACCCTGCCTGCAACTCCTTGGCCGGTAAAGGATTCAAACTGCAGGACTTCGGGGATCGCTAGCTTGCGACGCTGAGCCTCGAGCACTATGGCTGAACCCAAGGGATGCTCGCTTTTCCTTTCTACGGCCGCGGCAATTTGTAGTAGAGCATCCTCTTGTCCATTCTCAGAAGAAACCACTTGTATCACTTGGGGCTTGCCCTCAGTCAGAGTTCCGGTTTTATCTATCAACAAGGTCTTGACTTTTCCCAGAATTTCCAATGCCTCTGCGTTTTTAATCAATATGCCCATTTCGGCCCCTCTGCCCACGCCTACGCGTATGGACATCGGAGTGGCTAGACCCAATGCACAGGGACAGGCGATGATCAACACAGCGATGGCATTCAGCAGAGCATAGGCATAACGCGGTTCGGGGCCTATCCACGCCCAAGTCAAAAAGGTAAATAGAGCACAGACCATAACCCCTGGAACGAAGTAAGCGGAAAACTTATCCGCCAACTTCTGGATGGGAGCCTTGCTCCTTTGCGCTTCTGCCACCCTGGCTATGATCCTGGCGAGCAAAGTATCATGGCCCACTTTTTGGGCCTGCATGACAAAATACCCGTTTTGATTGAGCGTGCCGGAGATAACCTGAGACCCAGGAGTTTTTCCCACAGGCAGGAATTCTCCAGTAATCATCGATTCATCTACGTAGCTGGAGCCATCCACGACGTTTCCATCTACAGGAATGGTTTCACCGGGTTTAACCCCCAAAAGGTCGCCGACACTCACTTTTTCGATAGGTATATCTTGCTCTTGGCCTTGTTCCATCCGATGAGCGACCTTAGCGACACGCCTTAGTAAGGCTTGAACTGCCTGGTTTGTTTGGCTTGTAGCTTTTAGCTCTAGCATTTGCCCCAAAAGGACTAGCACCGTGATCACCGCAGCGGCCTCAAAATAGACGAATAATTTGCCATTTTCTCTAAAAGCCTCTGGAAAGACATCTGGAATGAGCAGAGCTGCCGTGCTATAAAAATAGGCTGCGCCTACACCAAGCGCTATCAGAGTAAACATATTCGTAGATCGGTGGTGGCGCCACGCCTGCCAAGCTTTTTGCAATAGTGGGCGCCCCGCCCAAAAAACTACGGGTGTGCTCAAGGCAAATTGCAGCCACAGAGAAGCTTGATAGGGTATCTTTTGAATCATGAACACCGAAGGCAGCATTTGACCGCTGGCCAAGATAAGCACAGGAAGCGTTAATAGTGCAGCCAGCCAAAAACGATGGCGCATGGCGTCATATTCTGCATCTACGACATCCGCTAGAGGCTGCTTGGGTTCTAAGCTCATGCTGCAGATCGGACAGTCACCAGGACCCTCCTGAATAACTTCCGGATGCATCGGACATGTATAGCTACCACTCATAGCAGCAGGGGCGGAGGCGTGTTGCTTACAGCAATGGACCATACATCCTCTTTTTTTCGTTTCTTAATTTCCAGAGACCTTACTTTTACAGTACGCTGACAGAGAAATACCTACAATTTTTTTAATCCGAAATCCATTCTGCATATTTCACGAAGTATGTATTTTTTAACCCTGAGAGCAGCAAGAGTAATGTGAAAAGATTTGAACCACTGAGATCAGTGAGAGCAGTGAGACATGAGTGGATGCATAATAGAGGAAAGGGTGAGGACACTTATCTCACTGCCCTCACTGCTCTCTGTGGTTTAAATCCTTTCACACTACTCTTGCTGTGCTCAGTGGTTCAAATCCTATTATTCGGGGTTGGGATAAAGAATTTAAATGAATTACAGTAGGGATAAGGGTAGGGAGATTGATTATGCAAGAGGTTTAATATAGGATATCTCCCCAGTCTAATTTTTTGGCTTGTTTGTAGATTTCACCCTCCTTTTTGGATAAGGTCGACGATATCAAACCTTGCGAAGTACAGGTTTCTATATGGATATGTCCCGATCTCTTTTGCGGAGTATTGAGAATTCTGGACACATAAGCCCTTCCTGGTTGTTTGGAAACGATCAGATAGGAGTATTTTTCATCCTCATACCCCAGAGAGCCTCCCTTGAGGAGGCGGTGCTCGCGTGTCCTTTCTAGCCGTTCAGAAAAATGACACCAGGCTGTTTTAGAATCGACCAGAGGACAGGCTGCAGCATGCGGACAGGGAGCGATAAGGTGAGCTCCCAGACTGATGAGCTGCTGCCTGGCTGCTAAGATATTTCTAAAGCCCTGTGGCGTGCCCGGCTCTATCAGAATCAAATTATGCACAGCACTATTCCACGCCTTCTGGATAAGGACAGCATGATGAGCCGATGGCAATTCATTCAACACATAGGATAAGATCACCGCATCATATGTCGCTAAGTTATCCAATTTCAGCAAGTCTTGCTGCCTCCATTCCGCCGCTTTCAAACAGGAAGCAGAGCTCTTCGCCATCAACCGCTGTCCGATGCGGATGAGGTCGGCATCCTGCTCCACCAGGGTGACTGCGGCTAGGGGATATCGGGAGGCATACACCCAGGAAGCTGTGCCGGGTCCTGCACCTAAATCCAATAGACTGTTGATTGCGATCTCGGGCTGGAGCATTTGCATTTCTTTGGCCACGCGCTCGATCACAGCCGAAGTCGCAGGCATACGCGTAGCTAGATAGGCCATACGTTCTGCAGGAGATTGCATGAAGCGCTCCTTGCTGCCCATACTCGACCGTTTTTCTCGATATTTCGCCGACAGTTCCTGACGGGATTGCTTTAGGGCATGAAGTTCATTCGGATGCAATTCTTCCCGCAAGGCTTCTTTCAATTCATCTAAAAGTTCACTCATAATTTTTGGGATTGGTTTTGGTTACCGAGAAATCTAGGAGCGTCTCATCAAAGTTGGGATCGCTCTTAGGAGCTACCAGGGCTTTGAACTCTTGGCTAGCTTCCTGCGCACTAAGGCTATCACTGGCGACTTTTTTATACAATTCATTCCGCAAGACAATAATAGAATCTACTACGGCGGGATCATCAAATATGGCATTAAGCAGCAGTCTAGGAGCAAGATATACCCTCACCTTGGTGGCATCGTCCAGGGTAATAAAATCCAGCAGGGAATAGTAGCCCTGAGGGGATTTGAAAGCTTCTTCAGGGTTGGGATCGCCGTCTTCATCCTCAACCTCGCCTTCCTGCTCCTGATGGATGAATCCTCCTAAAGGGGGCGGCGGCTCTTCTTCCTTCTTCTTACTTGCCTCGGGTGCTATCGGAGAACCTTTTAAAACAAAGTAAAAAAATGTGTTTAATACAGGATCTCCTAGATTCAAGTTGGCGAGTTCTGCAGCTTTCTTGATTTTTTGTTCTTTGGGCAGAATATCGGCAATCATCAAGCTGTTTAATAAAGCATCGACAATGTCGGGTCTTGTCTGTTCGAATTCCAAAAAAAAGGGTTGCTGCCTATATAGGGAATAGATGAGTTTTTTAGCCAATAAATACATTTTCGGATATTCTTTGGCATGCTGTGCTTGTTTATTTTTATCTATAAACACTAAAAAACTCAAACGCGATCTGGCACCGCTTTTGGCGGAAGGACCCGACTGAGGTTTTCGCGTTTCGGCGCGTGAATTCTCATACCACCAGATGGCGGTTTGATTGATGTAGGACCTCTCTTTTTGATCCATGTAGCGGTTGAATTCCGCCTGTTTCAGATTAGAACTGCGATATACTTCCAAACGCGCATAGGTCAATGAAGTGATGACAATGATCATGGTCGTGACAAATAATAATATATTCATTCCTTGTTTATCCTCATTGCGTATACACGGGCTGGCGGCTACAGTGCGACAGGGGAAACACATAAACATGCGTTTTGCCTTTTCGCTTTATCTCTATCTTGATCAGCGCCGGCAGCTGTCTAAACTCCTGGCTCCAATAATCGATCCAATCCCCTTCAGGCGAGGGGTTGACGACCACCTCTGGAGCAGTGGATGAACTTCCCGTCTGCGGATTGGGCGCGGGAGGTGGAGGAGGATTGGGCGTCGGATTGGGAGAGGGATTACTCGATGAAGGCTCCCATGTTCTATCCGGCGCGATAAAGAACCCAAATTTCAGCTGATCCACCCCTTCCATCAAGACCTCATATTTCAGGGGAATACCGGCGCCTTCCATCCAGCGGCTTGGAACTGGCCAAGAAGCCAAGCACAACCTCTTCTGTGCATCTACAAATAGCTGAGCCAAAGTCTGATTTGAGAACAGCTTGGAGAGGTCTACTCCATGATCGTAGGTAAATATCAGGCTTTGTGCATTGCCTGGAGCAAATAAACCTCCGGGATCCCGCGAAGTGAAAAAGAAAAAGTTCTTTTTCTGTGTTTGGGACAGTGTCCTGGGAAACAAAAAGGCGAATTTGCTTTCCACATAGCGCATTTGAAAACTTTCCTTTTCTAGCTGATCGGCCTGCGAGCTAAGTGTAACCATTTCTCGATAGAAAAAGAGGAGGGTAGATAAGGCTATGGTAGTTAATGCCAAGGCTATCAACGTTTCAAGCAAAGTAAATAAACGGCGGCGAAAGGCATGAAATCCTAATAACGGGTGGGAAGATACGCTCTTAGTGCTCATCGATGCTTCCATAATTTGTTTGTGCCTACTCACAGTTTTACCAAAGCCTTCAGGGTTGCGGGGAACGTAAATCCCTCACCACAAACACATCATACTGGTATTTCAAAGTATGTTTAGCTCTTTCCTCCAACGAGGATTTTGCCCATTCAGCCGGCACAAAATTGAGCGTCAGTTTGTAGAGGTAAATAGTCAAAGGCGCAGACTTATCTTTCGGTTTGAACCGGGGCTTTTCCTCGAAAAAATTATATGTACCGATATAATTCAATTTCTCTTCTATATGACTATTTTTGAGCAGTTCTTGATCGATCTCATAGATGCGATGGTCGAGATCGCTCCATAAATAGGTATTCATATAGAGATTTTCCAAAATCTTCGCATATATAAGGTTTACCGAATGATCGAGCTCTATTTTTTTTAAAAAACGCAATTCCGATTTATACATTTCCACATGCGGATAAATCAGGGGCAGGATGCACAATACAATCAAAACAAAAGCAATCAGCACTTCTAGGATGGACTGGAAATGCCGCTTTAAAATAAGCAGTTTTGATTTAAGGATAAATTCCATGGATCAATTTTTTTGTAAATTTTCTTCTATTTCCCTGCGCATATAAAAAGTCAGTTTTTCAAAATAATCGGCTTGATGCTGAATCCTACGTGTCAGATGGTCTTCGGCATTTTGAGAGC
Source organism: uncultured bacterium (assembly GCA_964390695.1). Classification (GTDB taxonomy): domain Bacteria; phylum Chlamydiota; class Chlamydiia; order Chlamydiales; family Parachlamydiaceae; genus CAWACC01. Next base: position 6,004 of record CAYMKI010000041.1, on the reverse strand, counting down.
TTTCAATCGGATAGGGATAGCCGGGAAACATGAGATATGCTTGGTCGTCGTCCCCCGCCCCTTTCAGCTGCAGCAGTCCCTGACTCATGATCGAGCCTCCGGACAAAAATAATAGCTCTAGCGGCGGCTGCTCGATTTTGTTCCCCGAATTATAGTCTTCAAATGCTATCGATTGGATGTGTTTCAATGCAGGGCGTTCGCGCTGGATTTCTCGCTGCCACCCTTTGGACAAGATATTTTCCACTTCGATATGCAATTTGAACCCATTTTTATCTTTGTTGAATTTGACCCGCACATCGGCGTTCAAGATGAGCATGATATCCTGCGCCAAGCGCAATTGATCGACAACCAGAGCGACCTCGCTCTTGAAATGCTGCTGTTTGATCATTCGCTGAATGTTGACCCCCATCAGGCCCGTAGTCAATAAGATGATGGTGAGGATGATCATCACTTCAATAAATGTCATCTGATGACGTTTGTATTTCATAGCCCTTGATTATAACCGATAGCCGTATTAGTTACAATTCTCTGGCTGGAAAGTAAAAATAGGGTATATATAATGCCGCTGGTAAGAGAGATTAAAAACGGATTTGTAAAACCCGACAATATCCACAACAGGAACAGCATGAGAAAGCAGCCCTTTTCCCTAGAAAATGGCGCTAGGCAAAATCGATACGATACCCATCCCAAAGGGATGAACAACAATAGCAAACCTATCAGGCCAAATTGCATCAAGAAGGCCATCCACTGCACTTCATAGTAATAGGGTAAAAGGGGATCGCGGATATTATCCTTGGCATAAGCCCCCAGCCCATTTCCAAACAAGGCAACCGGCTCATAGGCTTTGAATAGCGCCTCTATTTGCTGCACTCTTACAGAATCGGAATTCAGCACATCCACACTGCTCACACGTTGGTAGATGATGCCTTGAACGGTATCAGACCCCAGCAAAAAGAAGGTACTGATTAGCAAAGCAATTACGGCCATCCACTGTTTCAATCGCTTGTTAAAACTGAGCATGAATGAATATATAAGTAAGCTGCACATACAGACAAAGACCAAATATCGCGAAAAACTCACTAGTGTGGAGAGTATAGCCAACGAGACATATACCTGCCTAAATCCCTTTGAAAAGACCACTCCTAATCGCGAGGCGGCCAAAAAGAAAAACAGCAAAAAAGGGGTGAGGATGTCCACTGAAGTTTGAAGGCGCTCCCATGACCCTGTAATGGGCATGCGCATGAAGCGAAATCCTAAGTAATTCATGACTTGCCAGAGATCTATCCACCCAAAAAAATGCAGGACTACTAACAGCAACTTGAGGAGGATATAGGCCATATTAGCGTATATCACCACTTTCATTATATTCGGAAAGGTGATAATTCCCTCATGAATCATGTACAGGGAAACCAAAGGGATCGTTGCCGTGATTACAAACAACTTGAATTGGTCTAATTGGGAAGACTCAAACTGCTCCTGCCGGCTCACACCTAAGTAAAGCCAAGCCGTCAAACAGGCTAGATAACACAAAAAAAAAACAGGAGCTTGCAATCATACATCGACAACCTGCGCTGCACGCTCATGTAGCTTAGCAGCAAAACACCCAGAAATGCAAAAGCCAAGCTCTTGATAGAAAAGAATCCATGCTGACCATCCGAGGGGAGAAGTATCCCCGCACAGATCAAGATCACATACCCTAAGTACAACAACCGTCTACTGGTTAAATCTAAGCTCATAATCTTTGCAGTAACTTTACCGTGATATAAGCAACTATGGGATTTGCATCCGCTTGGCCTCCGGTGTTAATAGTAATAGGCCCAGTTAAGAGGTTTCTCACTTCAAGTGAAGAACCTGCAGAAAGCTGCAGTATAAACGCATTACTATACATATTTTGAACGGTACCATCATTTAAGGGCTGCAGCCAAACATTATTCCAAGCGATTTGAGTCCCATCTATAGGCGTGGTATAATTAAAGAGAGCAAAAGCTCTAATGGACAAAGCCGGAGGCCCCTCAGCAGTGAAATCCAATCGATCCGACACCCCATATATTATTTCATAATACCCTGAAACTTGGACGAATATGGTTGTGACCCCTCCAAATAACACTGCGGAAGTCCCATAAATAACCGAAGGAGTTGGCTGATAAGACTGATAAAAATTGATAGCACCTGTAGCTCCAACAGTTTTAAAATTGGCATCATAATCGTTTTCTGGTGCAGTAAAGGGTGTCCAGGCAGCTAAGTAGCCCTCCAAAAATCCAAATCCCGTACCACCCACATTTCCGGTAGCCCCTGTCGCACCGGTAGCACCAGTAGCGCCTGAAGGACCTATAGGACCTGTCGGGCCAGTGGGGCCTAAGGGACCCGTAAAACCCACAGGACCTTTTGGGCCTTCATCAGGACCTGTAGGCCCTGTTATACCTATAGGTCCTAATGCACCTACAGGTCCCGTGGGACCTTGTCGACCTTGTTGAGGCTGTTCACAATCACCGCAATCGATCTGGTGAGAAACAAGGCTGTTATCCTGAATGGTTTTGGATGATTCTATGACTTGCGCCACAGAGAAGCTTGCAGTAAATAGGCAATACCCCAAGGTTATAAGTCTCACAACAACTAAACTGTTCATCATGTATGTTTACCTAAAATTTCTTCAATATAATGCTAAAGCTTTAATACTGATAAAAGCCACCACAGATACCTTGGCATTAGGACTGCTCGCAGTTAAAGTGAATGGAATATCTACAAAGCTGCTCACCTGTAGAGGTGTGTCGAAAAAAACTACACTTATAATCGATGCCATGGTATGCATGTTATCTAATTGAAAGTCTACTTGATTCTGCCATGACAAGTTTGTCTGAGCGTCAAAAGAACTGAGAAAAAAATTCGGTATCACCGACGCAGGAGTAGCAACGGTCCCCTTGGATTCTGCAGCAAAACCGATGACCACTTCATAATCACCCGGATAATGCACGGTAAACGTATCGGTTCCATTCCATGAAATGACTGAGGGGGTCGGCTGAACAGCATTATCGAATGTTAAATTTGATAAAAAGTCGGGAATAGCTGCATTTGCGCTTCCATTCAATACATAAGCGTAAAGATAGCCGCCTAGACCGGGAATGGTCACTCCGGTAGGTCCTGTTGGACCTATGGGACCCATTGGCCCCGTAGCACCTCCATTAGGACCTTGGGGACCTACCGGCCCTGTGCCGCCTTGAGGACCGGTATCTCCCATAGCACCCGTAGGTCCTGTCGGAGAGCCCTTTGGACCGGTAGGACCGATGGGCCCTGTAGGTCCGGTAGGACCTCTTATGCCCGGAGGTCCTTGTTCCGGACGCTCGCAACAATCGCAGCTATGATTAGAACCTGTTATGCTGCTACTTGGATAGGAAGCGGCTTCAAGCTCAAAGCAAAACAAATTCATCGCCGTCAGGCTAAGAGTCATTAAGGCACTTAGGGTATTCTTAAAGCACATAGAGATCCTAATTACTTAGGGTTTTGATGGTTATAAAAGCCTTTACTGGCCAGACCTGTCCAACGGTATTAGTATTTACACTAGCTCCCAGAAGGAGAAAGGGTGCATTATTGTTGTTAACCAACTGCAAGGTATCTCCGGCGTTGGCGCTAAACATCACAGATATCATATGCACATCGCTAAGGTCTATTTGTTCAAAGACATTTTCAGATGTAAATGTATCTACCCATGTCAATTGTGAACCAGGAATTTCGGTAGTTCCGTTTAGCGTAAGCACAAAAGAGCCGTTGCTGTTGATCAGATTACTTCCGACTGAATAATATGAATCTATACCGTAGATAACCTCGTAGTAGCCCGTTAATAGCAATTGAAAAGTCCCGGAGGATATCCAAGTAATAACGCTTGGAGTATATGGAAAAACATATCCCGATACATCGCCAAATGGCACAGGGCTATTGGCGGGTATAGTAATCAGAGGAAATGCAATATTTAGTTCTATATTAGCCCAGAGAAAACCCCGTAATCCAGGGTCGGGAAGCACGATAGGCCCATCGAACCCTGTAAATCCGGTATCTCCTATTGGTCCTGCAGATGAACCTGCGGGCCCTGTAGGCCCTGTAGCTCCCATAGAACCGGTGAAGCCCATGGGCCCTGTTGGCCCACCTGCAGGACCCGTAGGCCCTATGGACCCCCTAGGGCCTCTTAATCCAGGAGGACCTTGCACACCCGGGGGACCCTTGTCGAGATCATTGCATTGAGAACAATCCGCCACGAGGTCGGAGGGATTCAGAGGAGACAAGGCTATCAGCATCGTATGTGATTGCAGAATACAAGCCATTAATATGGTACACCATCTGTTGGTAAGGAGATGTATCGACATGCAAAAAACCTTTTAGCACAAGATAAATAAAAATTTGCTTATATAAAATATCGATTTATTTTTCTACCGAAAAAAACATCTGCGATCTTCATGCTCAGCGGCTCACCCATGTACAGAATTTGTAGAGAGGTGCATAGTTCCTGCAATTCTGATTGTCTATAATCCCCATACCGGATATTTTGGTGGAAAGATATTTTTCTATAGCTGAAGAAATAAAAGCTATTATAGTAGGTGAGCCATGTCATACATCAGATCTGTTAAAGCGCTTGAAATTTTAGATTCCCGCGGAAATCCCACACTCGAAGTCATGATAGTCACGGATAGAGACATCATGGCCAAAGCCTCTGTGCCTTCTGGAGCCTCTACAGGCGAACATGAAGCCCTAGAGCTGCGCGATGGCGACAAATCGCGCTATCTCGGCAAAGGCGTGCTTGCAGCGGTAGAGCACGTGAACCATCACTTAGCCCCTTTGTTAGTCGGAGAGCATGTCTTTGACCAGGACCGCCTAGATCAGATGATGATACAAGCCGATGGCACCGAAAATAAATCCAAGTACGGAGCCAATGCTATTTTAGGCTGTTCTTTGGCCTTGGCACGTGTGGGAGCGTTGACAGCTAAACTCCCTCTATACCGATATATTGGAGGCTGTCACAGCTATATTATGCCTTGCCCCATGATGAATATCATCAATGGAGGCGCACATGCTGACAACTGTTTAGACTTTCAAGAGTTTATGATCAGGCCGCGCGGCGCCCCTTCCTTTCGGGAAGCCTTGCGTTGGGGAGCGGAGGTTTTCCACACTTTGAAGGGCTTATTGAAAAAACAAGGTCAGATCACCGCCGTGGGCGATGAAGGGGGATTTGCCCCCAACTTGGAATCGCATGAAGCCGCCTTAGATATCATTCTCCTGGCCATTGAGAGAGCAGGGTACCGCCCCGGACGGGATATCACCTTGGCCTTAGACTGCGCCGCTTCGGAGTTCTACGATAAGGAAAATAAAAAATACCTGGAAAAAAAGAAAAAGCATTTAAACCAACCCTATGCTGAACGCACTTCGGCTGAACAGGTGGACTATTTGCATGCTTTATGCCAGAAGTATCCGATCGATTCCATTGAAGATGGCTTGGCTGAAAACGACTGGGAGGGCTGGCAATACCTTACACAAAAATTGAAGCACATACAAATCGTAGGCGACGACCTTTTTGTCACAAATTCCAAGTTTTTACAGAAAGGATTTCAAATGGGCGTGGCCAATTCCATCTTGATCAAGCTCAATCAAATCGGCACTTTGACGGAGACGTTGGAAACTATCCGTTTAGCTCAATCACACAGCTATACCACCATTCCCTCGCATCGCTCAGGCGAAACCGAAGACAGCATCATTGCAGATTTGTGTGTAGCTGCCAATACAGGGCAAATCAAGAGCGGCTCCTTATCCCGGATGGATAGAATAGCCAAATACAACCGCCTGCTGAGCATTGAAGATGGCCTAGGCGCTTGTGCTCTTTACAAAGACAGCAATCCGTTTTCTAAAATCTGTACCTCTCTATAGAGGGCTTAGTACCTGATTCATCCCAGCTGTATACAAGAGGTTTACTCTATTTACTGGCCGTATCCTTGGAGGTGTGCTTATGCAAAGAGTAGGTGGG
>CAYMKI010000040.1:0-21869 GCA_964390695.1 uncultured bacterium | reverse complement strand
AATTTGAACAGTGGATTGGCGATTGGGTGGAGGGGATGCGAAAACAAAATTGCGATATCAGCCACGTAGCCGATGAACTCATCACCTTGTCAGATCAACTGGCGGGCAGAGAAAAGACTTATTATTCAGCACCGCGGCGTTTAAATTTTCTAAATGCCTATATTCCACAGCTTAGCTTTTGGTGCCACTGGGAAGATGTGCTCAGATTTCGGGAATTGCTGCTGCAGAAAGCCTTGAAGGAGTATTTTAAGCTGCTGCGCTTTCAGCCGACGCATCACGACATCCATGTGCATCTGGCAAATACATACATTAGATTATCCGCTCTTTACCGTTCTTGTATCCATAAACTCCATATGGAGAAAGTGCTGAATGTCCCCAAGAAAATTGAGCTTTTTGATGAAAAAATCAAAAGCGTTTCGAAAAAAGCCATCGAAGAAATGAAGATCTTAAAGGAGATCGCTCCAAATACCCTCGATATCGACTTGCAGTTGGCCTACTTGTATAGCGATCTGCATATGACCCAGGAAGAAACCAAGCAATATGAAGATATCCTCGAGCGCAACCCCCAGCACAATGAAGCCTTGTTCCGGCTGGGATCGCTCTATTTTCAACAAGGCCTTAACGCCAAGGGATTGCACATCTATCAATTGCTGCAACAAAGACGAGTCGAAAATGCAGATATCCTATTGAAGCATTATGGCGAATGAAATATAGAAATGAGGTACCTCTATAGAAGTTTTTTCATCTCCATGAAAAAAACGTTGCTTTCCAATGCCTATTTGTGATAAAATTTGTGTATGCTCTTAATGTAAAGAGCGGGAATTTAACATGATAGCAGCAAAAACAAACCGCTTACATCTTACCGGATCCACTCTTCTTTCTGGAACGGGTACGACTACGTCCACAGGGCGTGGGTAAGCCTTGCTCTACTCTTAAATTTTGTTAAATCAGCACCCGCTTAAAGTTTCCAACCAAACACCTCAGTATAGACAGCAAGCTTTAGCGGGGCTAAAGAAGTATAATAAATTTTTAGATTACCGTTGGAGGAATCATTCATGAATAATAAGCACAATTCAGGCGTACTGGCTGCAGGCTTGGCTCTATTTTCTATGTTTTTTGGAGCTGGCGACCTCATATGGCCACTTATCTTGGGAGGAGCTTCTGGAGACAAAAACTTCTTCGCCATGCTGGGTTTGCTTATAACGGGTGTGAGCTTGCCTTTGCTCGGTCTGATTGCTATGATGTTATTCCAAGGCGACTACCACGCTTTTTTTGGACGCCTAGGCAAATGGCCCTCTATCGCTATCATTTTCATTGTCCAAATCATACTGGGTCCGGTAGGCTCCATCCCGCGACTCATCACCTTGTCTTACGCCACCTTAAAACCTTATCTGCCTGAAATGTCTTTAGTGATCTTTAGCATTTTGGCCAGCCTGCTGGTGTTGGCATTTACCTTAAAACCGCGTAAAGTAGTGCAACTGCTAGGACTCGTGTTAACTCCGCTTTTACTGCTTTCCTTGGGAGCTATCTTGGTCTTAGGTTTCATGTCGCATCCGGTACCTGAAAACCTCTACCTGAAAGATTCCGAAGCTTTTCTTAGCGGCATCAAAGTTGGCTATAACACCTTGGACCTGATCGCTTCCTTCATCTTTGCGCCCTTGGTGCTGTCTCATTTTTTAATGGAAGGGGAATCTTTTGACTCTAAAGCCGGTAAAATGGCTATCTTCAGAAAAATGTTTAAAGCCAGCCTTTTGGCCGCAAGCCTGCTGTGCTGCATGTATATTGGCTTGACTTACATAGCCTCCTACTACACTCCGCTATTAGGCGAAGGCGTCAGACCGGAAGAACGCTTATCTGCAATAGCGATGTATCTGCTCGGCCCCTATGGTGCTTTTATATCTTGCATCGCCGTTGCCATGGCCTGCTTAACCACAGCCATTCCTCTGGTGTCCATTTTTGCCAATTACCTCAAAAAGGACCTGATGGGCAATAAAGGCGGAGATGTGATCCCTTTATTAGTGACCCTGGCTCTTTCCTGTCTGTTGGCCAACCTGGGCTTTATGGGCATCGCCAATATGCTTTCGCCCATTCTACAAGTGTTATGCCCAAGCTTGATTGTATTAAGCCTCTTCAACATCTTTCATAAACTCTATGAAACACGCGTACCTAGGATGCCTGTATTCGCTACCTTTGCTTTATCGACTTTAGGATATATCACCTTGTAAATAGAGCCAACATACTTGTCCTTATCCGATAATAGCATACACAATCTCGGATAAGGACAAATTATTCAACCCAGAGAATGATATGGACACATACGCTTTGATAGACAGTGGAAAAGGACGCAAGCTCGAGCAGTTTGGACCTTTTTTAATCTCCCGCCCCTCAGCCCAAGCCGTTTGGCAGCCGCAGCTTCGCGAAGCCGAATGGAACAAGGCTGACGCCATCTTCACAAGAGAATCCGAAAACCGCTGGATCCGCAAAGAGCGCTTGCCATCCCAATGGACAACCGAAGCCGCCGGCATTAAATTTAAAATATCCCCTACCGACTTCGGACATTTGGGACTATTTCCCGAACAAAAGGTTTTCTGGGAGTGGATACAAACCTTCATCGGACAAGCCAAACGCTCAGGGCGCAAAGATATCAAAGTCTTGAATTTATTTGCCTATTCCGGAGGCTCCACACTCGCCGCGGCAAAAGCCGGAGCCGCCACCTGTCATCTAGATGCTTCTAAAGGCATGGTCGCTTGGGCCCGAGAAAATGCCGCCTTAAACGACCTGACGGAAGCTCCCATTCGATGGATCGTCGATGATGTCAACAAGTTCTTGGCACGCGAACTCCGCAGAGAAAGCCGCTATGACGCCATCATTCTAGACCCCCCAAGCTTCGGACGGGGAAGCCAAGGGGAAATCTTCAAAATTGAAGATGACCTTGGCAAATTGCTGCATGCTTGCCGCCAATTGCTGACGCCGCATCCGCTATTCGTATTATTCTCTTGCCACACCCCCGGATTCACGCCCATTACCATGGGACATTTGCTCGCGCAGATGATGACCGGTCTGCCAGGAAATATAGATACCGGCGAGATGACATTGAAGGGCGCGGCAGAGGTTCTGCCTTTGCCCAGCGGAACATTTGGAAGGTGGACCTATGGACAGTAGCCACTACGATATCACCAGTCCGCACAACCCCAAAATCAAACAGGTAGTGCGTTTACGTGAGAAAAGGGAGAGGGATGAAACAGAACTGTTCCTGATCGAAGGCTACCGGGAACTGTTGCGCGCCGCCGATGCCAAATGGGGTGTTGAGACACTGTTTGTGTGCCGAGAGCTTTTTTTAGGATGTAATGAGGATGCTTTGATCGGCATGCTGGCAGCCAAAGGCGCTAAAGTGTTGACATGTCCCGAACCTTTATTCCGAAAAATGGCCTACAGGGACCGCCCAGATGGACTGCTAGCCATCGCCAGACAGCAAAAGCTAACTTTAGACGATCTCTCCAGCATCATTAAAACTAAGAAAAACCCTTTCTTTGTAGTGGCCGAAGCCATTGAAAAACCAGGTAATCTAGGTACCATCCTGCGTTCATCGGATGCAGTGGGATTAGATGCATTAATAGTGTGCGACAAATGCACGGATGTATTTAACCCCAATGTTGTCCGCGCAAGCACAGGCACATTATTTACAGTCCCCATCGTCGAAGCCTCCGGAGCAGAAGCTTTAAACTGGCTAAAAAAACATCACATCACCATCATGGCCGCTACGCCTTCTGCCCGCATCGAATTTACTGAGGCCAACATGAACCTACCCCTGGCCGTGGCGGTGGGTACCGAGCAATTGGGCTTATCGGAGCTGTGGATGCAGCAGGCCGAACTGCAAGTGAAAATCCCCATGTGCGGTGTGGCCGATTCGCTCAATGTAGCCATGGCTACCACTTTGCTCATGTATGAAGCCCTAAGACAGCGCAGAAATCATTAACCCACGGCTCAAAATGTTAGAAATCCTCTACGAAGATAATCATATCTTGGCTGTCAATAAACCGGCGGGATTGCTGACCCAGCCCAGCGGTACAGATCAAGCCAGCCTTGAATCGCTATGCAAATCCTACCTCAAGGAAAAATACAACAAACCCGGCCAGGTGTTTTTGGAGTCGATTCATCGCCTAGACAAGCCTGTCAGCGGTATTGTGGTGTTTGCCCGGACTAGCAAAGCTTTGTCTCGCTTGCAAGCTGCCATGCGCCAGGGTGAATGCATTAAAAGATATCAAGCCCTAGTGGAAAAAGCCCCGCCAGAAGCCGAAGGGATTTTAGAGCATTATTTGGTCCATGGAGACTTTAAAGCTACCGTTGCCAGTTCCGCTCATCCGGATGCCAAAAAAGCGCGCCTAAAATACAAGCTGCTGGGAATGAAAGATGGTTATATATTAGTGGATATCGAACTAGAGACCGGCAGATACCACCAGATCAGAGCTCAGCTGGCTGCTATTGGCTGTCCCATCGTGGGCGATATCAAATATGGCAGTAAAATTCCCCTACAAGAACATAGGCTAGCTTTGCACCATGTGTTTATGAAAATAGAACACCCTACCACCAAAGAGTGGCTGACTCTAGAGAGCCCCCTACAATCTCTTTCTAAGTAGCCTTTTATCCTGAAAACAAACTTCTAGTAATCATAGAATTTTTCAAGAAATGTAGCACACCTTCGCACGATTCAGCAGATGTCCACCAATCCACAACATGCTTTCCTCCCGGGTTGAATATCAGGGTGGCATTTTTACTTCTTATTATTTCATCATCGATCTCAAGAGCTTCCAACATCAATTCTGGGTGATGTTTGGGAACAAGTTGGTCCCCTCCAAATTGCTTTGGCTCCGGGTAATGCAGAGTCTCTGCTGTAGGTAAGTTGATATGAATCAATTTATGACCTCTATTATAGGAAATATCATCGGCCACATCATAACTTCCAAGAATATATTCCAATCCCTTGTCTATAGTTCGATTATCCGATAATAGATCGGTAATAGTACCCACAATTGATCCTATGATGCCACCTTGTTGTTTCGAAGAGCTTTTCAACTCTTTTATGTAATTATTAAACTCTTTAGAAACGACATCTTGGAAATTGGAAGGGTTTTGATCTAAAAATAGATTGATGCGAGGATGCTGATGACCCAACCATGCTGTTGGAGCAGCCCCAAAACATTGTCCTTTGGCCAAAATGAGATGATCGGGAATTTCCTGATTGAGTAAATAGTGATAACAAGCTTCAATCGAAGTATTGATATTTTCAGTAGAAGGGGCGCCTTTGCTCAATCCCTTACCTGGATTGTTGTATATCAGCACATTGGCTCCCTCCAGCAAAAAGGATAAAATTTCATTAGAATGCTGTTCTACAATATCTGATTGATTGGTTGTTAATAACGCAACGCCTCTGATCTCTCCTTTGAGAGGGGGGCAAATAGTTTGTTGATAAGTCGCAAACTGTGAAAGACGTGCATTTGTGATCAGCTCTAATTTATGTAGATCTCGGCGCCTCACCAAATACGTTTTATCTGCTGTATTTTTTAAAGACCAAAGGGATGACTCGACATCCATAGATTTCAAACTTCCTATGATATCCGAATCCAATTTTTTAGCTGCGTCTTTTGATAGAATGCGGTCAAAAACAAACGCATCCAACTCGATTGGATGTGGATTTTCTGGGGCGGGTTTTAATTTAAAACCGCTATATATACACGTTCCCGAACAATATGTCGATTGATCAATGACATATACCGAAGAGTTGTCTACCGCATAATATTTGCCACTCGCATCATCTTGGATTAAAACTTGACTGTTTAAACGAAAATATTTGCGCGCTTCGTTCAGAAATGATTTATGTAGTTGTAACTGTTCTTCTGTTGGATTACTGGATAGAGGTTCAATATTCAGTTCCACCACCTATAAAGGAAAGTTTGGGCGGGGATTCTGAGGGTCTTTAGGAGTGATTTCAAGCAAATAAGGCTTTCCGAAATAGGGGGCATTTTTGTTTAATTTGATGGTATAATGCGTCCTCACCCCCCCCTGTTCCTCCATTGCCTTGACAAAAGTAGCGGCTTCGAAATGGTGAGCATCCACTGTCACCCCACGATCGCAATTAAACGTCAGGTGTACACCCCCTATTTTAGCAAACTCTACATGCTTTCCCGTTAATAGCCTTACTTCATCATAAGTCTTATTGGCACCAGACATGATGGTTTTTTTGTTGATCAAACCACTGACTTTATCATAAGCATACTGTTGAACGAATTGCATCTTTGAATTTTGCAGGGTTGCCGCCGTAGTCATGTCATGAATTTGAATACGTGATTTCATGATATCGCTCAACTCGGACTTGCTTTTATTTTTAATATCATCACCTTTTAGAATCTTTTTATTTCGGATATCAGGTTCTATTATATCTTTACTCACAAATTCACTTTTATGTAATGATGCATTTGGATCCATAGCAACCTCTAATTTACATAAATAAAAAAATTAAATAAATTAAACCGTACTTTTATTATACAATAATATGATTTATATAAATTAATATATTTAAACACACATACTTTCACTATTAACAGTAGTATTAGCTATTCCGCACTATAAAAATAGTAGACTGCAGGAATATGGTAAAATCACTGATTTTTTTTTGAGTGGGGGGGGATTATTCTTCGGTTTAAGCCTATGAGCTTTAAATCTTTACTTTATTTTTTTAGTCTATACAATGAATTTTCATGATCCATTTGTATTTATAACTTCAAATCAATTAAAATACGTTGTGTTCAAGGTGAGTGAAAACTCATTTTTGAAATTTAAGGGAAATTCATGTTTATCTTCAGAGCAATGCATGACACATTTAACCGATATGTTGATAAAATCACACCAAAACAACCTGAGACATTGAAACTAGAAACTCTTCCAACTGAATTGATTACCCTTATTGTCGATAAATTGAATTTGCCAGCACAAAATGCCCTCATGCAAACCAGTAGAAAATTTCGCAACTTAATTGAATCCACCCCTGAAAGAAAAGATCTCTTACAGATTTTCTCCGTCATTGCAAACGTTGAAAAAGAATCTGATGCGGAGGCATCTTCCTGGGGTGTATTTCAACATAAAGATGCTAAAGAAGAAATTTCTTTAAATTTGTTAAAGGAAGAAGAGTCGACGGATGTGACAGATTGTCTAGCCTGGTTGACTTTTACAAAACAAACCAGGCATCATGAAATAGGCTCAGGGAATTCAGCTTTAAAATGGCAGATTGCAAAAATAACCCCCTCTTTCGTATTTCCCAATCCCACTCAGCGGCTAAAGAATTATTTTGCGACCCTAAAAAAGGTGAATGCATTTCTAACTGACTTTAAACAATGAACCTCTTCCATAATTAATTTTCTTGTCCCTGCGCTTGCCCCAATTAGGGCAAGCGCAGGGGCAAGAAAATTAATTATGCGAGAGGTTTAGTTAAAAAAGTCGATAGTTGATTGACACCTCTCAGCGTTTTAACTGACGATGGCAGTTTTATCTGTTCTTTTACTCTTTCCAAGGCTTTGGTAAAACCTGAAATTTGCGGACCTTTAACGAGGAATTTATAGCGGTATTTATCTTTGACTTTTGCGTAGGCGCAAGGCACGGCGGGCAGCACTTCATAGGTAGACCCGACTTTGACAGTTTGATAATGAGATATTCGCTTTCAATAGCTTGAAAATGGAAATTCAGGCACAACACTAAGAAAAAACATGATAAGCAGGATCGCCTTCGGCGGCAGGATAATGTATGGGGTGATGTAATCTTGTGCAGTCAAGTTTTTTGTTGATAAATTGATGAAGTAAGTTTAGACGATATCCTGCCGCCGAAGGCGATCCTGCCAATCATGTTTATTTATTGCAGGCACAACTCAAGCCTAATCTTTCATAAAGAGCGTAAGAAATCTGGTGGTGCTGGAGCCCGTAAACGCTTCCAGTTCTCCAAACACTAAACCGGTCTTGGTTTGTGTTATTTAAGGGCAAGAGCAAGAAAAGAATTATGCAAGGGGTCTATTGTATAGGCGCAAGTTTCGACTATTGAAAACTTGCGCCTTGTATCATTGAACCCGAAGTAAGAAAAGACTACTTGGCAGCAGCAGTACGTGCAGCCAGGCGGGCTTTTGTGCGGCTAGCTTGGTTCAGCTTCAATACGCCCAATTTAACTCCTTTGTCCAAGATGCTATAAACATTGTTTAATTCAACTTGGTAGGCAGCTGGGTCTTTTTTCTCGATAGCTTCATCTAAAGTGCGGATTGCTGTACGCACCGATGACTTGTAAGCGCGATTTTTAAGTCTGCGCTTTTTGCTTTGAATGTCCCTTTTTTGTGCTGTAGGGCGTTTTTCTTTTTTGACGACTTTTTGTTCAGCCATTTTTCCTCTCTAAATTCATCAAGATTTAAACATATAAGAAACAAAATTATATCTCTTTTTTAATAATTCGTCAAAGCATAAAATTATCAGTACTTTTGGGATGGGCGCACCCCACCCCTAAAAAGCTAAAGTCCCCATAGGAAAAAGGGCATAACATAAGGATAATTGTCTATGAAATATAAGGTGGAATCCAATCTCTTATTGATCCAAGCATTAAAACTCGCCTTTCCTGAAAGTTCCATGAACACACTCAAATCATGGATTAAAGAGGGGAGGATCACCCTCGATGGCCTCCCGGCTAAAAACTGGCAGCTCTCAGTCTTGGAAGGCCAGGAAATAGAATTAAAAGCCAAGTCCCGATTTTTGGACAATGACCTGCGCATCCTATACGAAGATGCCGATCTGGTGGTCATCGACAAACCCAACGGCCTGCTAAGCGTCGCCGCCGCTTATGATAAATCCAAGACCGCACATGCTATCCTTAAAGCGCAATATAAACCCAAACAGGTTTACGTCGTGCACCGCCTCGACCAGGACACTTCGGGAGTGATGATGTTTGCCCTAAAGGACAGCAGCTACAATGCATTGAAAAAGATCTTCGAAAAGCACGATATCGATAGAGTCTATTATGCCATCGTCGAAGGCAAATTAAGCTCTCCCAAGGGCACCTGGCAGTCTTATCTGTATGAAGATGCCAACTACCACGTACACAGCTCTTCGCAGGCGGAGGCGGGCGAACTGGCCATCACCCATTATCAGGTCAAGGCCACTAGCAAATACTACTCATTGCTAGAGCTAAAGCTGGAAACCGGGAAAAAAAATCAAATCCGCGTCCACTGCCAGCAAGCTGGGCACCCGGTGGTCGGCGACAAAAAATACGGGGCCACCAGAAATCCGCTCAATCGTCTGGGTTTACATGCTTATAAGCTGGCATTTGAGCATCCGGGCACGCATAGAAAAAAAGTGTTTATCTCTCCCATTCCGGAAGTCTTCCAAAAAATTTTCCATCTAGTGTGAGCTATGCCTAAACTATCCATGCATACTAATAGCCTATGGCTGATCTTTATAGCCGTTCTAGGCGTGATAGCTTCGGGATATACTCTGCACGCCTTGTACAGAGTATATCAGTACTCCACCCTGACCCGACAAACCTTGGCCACCCATGTAGAATGGACCGTCCACTCCAAGTGGACCGGACGGTATTTTCTCGAAGCGGCATATGCATTCAGCTTTGAAGGCCATAGGTTTGAAGGGGCCACCGAATTTGGTGACGAAACGTTCATCAACAGATCGGAAGCTGAAAAACAGATCCAGCGCTACCAAAACCAGAGCTGGACCGTTTGGCACTCACCCCGAAAATTTTCTTATTCCTCTTTACAAAAAAAGTTTCCGTCTAAAGAATGCGGTTCAGCAGCTGTGATGCTTGGCTTGCTCTGCTATTTTATATTTTTAGGATTTTACACAGGAACCCTCTATACAGATGGAACAGATCGTCCTCAGCAATAAAACCTCTTCCGGCCGAAAACTCCAGGCCATATTCTTGCCGGAAAAAGGCATGAACCTGATCAGCTATAAACTTGACGATGTGGAAGTTATCGACCCGTCTACACAAGCTCTTTTTGAGGAGCGCTATGCCGGTCTTGGAGCACTTATCGGTCCGCATTTCCATCACAGAAATCCCGAAGTCATTCCTCTGGTCAAAGACGAAAGCCTCTTTCCACATATAGCCAGGGTCAAAGCCAAAGGCATTCAAGAACCTTTTTCGCATGGCATCGCTAGATACGCCCCTTGGAAAGTAGAGGCTGGCCCTCAGATCGTGAAGGGGGTATTGACAGGCAAGGATATCTGGAATGGGTATTCTCTTGCCTCTTTGGAGGGGCAGAATTTTACCATGCATTTCCAAGCAGAACTGAAAGCAGAAGGATTGCAGCTTAATTTGTCTGTAGTCAGCGATGCCGACTCGCTGGTAGGCATTCACTATTATTACCGCCTGCCTAAAAAATCCGGCTATGTCATCAGCCAGGTGCAGGATCGCTATTTAAACGGACCCACCCCCACACTGCCGAAGAATTGGCTATCGGGAGATCTGCACACCCTAAAATTCGACCTAGCCCAGCCGGCAGATTACACTTTTTATCCTTATCCTCATCCTTTGCAGGGAAAGATTCTCCTGGATGCCTTAGATTACCGCCTAGTCACCCAGTATAGCAGCCCTTCGCAGGAAAATGCCTGGCAGCTCTACCATCCTGAAGGCGCCTCGTTTGTATGTATTGAACCCGTGAGCGCCCAAGATCCGCGCCATCCCAATTTATCCGCCAGCAGCATAGAGATTTTAATCTCCATAGAGGCCTAGTACCTGACCATAAAAGTTTATGAGATTATTTCGAGCGTGAAAGCTCCGTATAATCGATCGAACGCAGGCTTCGCAAGTTGATTCGTATTAATAAATACGGTTCAACTTGCGATCGTCGATTAGACGGACTTTGACACCCAAATGATCCAGAAAACTTTTATGGTCAGGTACTAGCTCTTGTCTAAACAGAATGAATCAGTTGATTGAGTTCGGCAAAAGACAGGGGATTGGAAGGCAGGCGGCTTTCCCAGTCTTCTTTAGCATCCTTATCCAAGGGAGAGGTGAACTTTAGGTATTGCTTCGATGCATCTAAAGGCACATCCACCTTGGCTAATCCAGGTGTCATTTCACAATCTTCTTTTTCATGGCAATGGTAGATCAAATTGCGGCATGCTTTTAGGTCATGAAAACCGGAATTTAAAATCATGGACTCTTCAATCTCGACATGATTTGCTGTGACATTCATTAATATACTGTTCTTTATCCTGCCGGAGGCAATGTTGCAATTGTATAAGATAGAGCCGTCATCACACGACAGGTGATTATAGCGCGGTGACCGGCCCTGTAATGCCCAACCATAAAATTGCTTTAAAGCCTCTCCTTGGGTATTTTTTTGGATCGCCAGCATATTGTTGTGAAAATACTTAGAAAGCGTTCCGAAATCCCACCAATAAGATCCTAGTCCAATATCTTTGATATCAAAGAGGTGTCCATGGTGCTCTTTCTTAAAAGCCTCTTTAAATGATTTCATGCGACTATAATGCAATTCGCAAGACTCCCTAGAATGATTTTTATTTACCAATAGGTTGACATAAGTATCCTGGTCATGCATTAGAGGCATCCAAAAATGCAGGTCTGTACTCATTTGAGAGTGTTTGGCTAGCAGATCATCTTGAAAGAAATCCATCAAAGATTTGAGCATAGGCAATGACAAGCTAAAACATCCCAAACTCAAACCTAAATAAGAAGAAGCCGGAATATGATATTTGTTCAGAATTTCTATATAAGTATTATAATCTACCTTCTCCACCAACAATTTAGCCTCGGGATGCACCATGCCATAATGGGCATAACCATATGCATTCCAGTTGCTTTCACTGGGAAAAGGCACATATTGTGCATAAATATCTATATGTGCATGGGAAGTTTCATGCAAAGGTTCGGTAGGAATGAAAATCTGGTCCGACCAAAAAACCGACAAACGCCCCTTGCTGGGCAAAGCATATATGGAGGTCTGCTTAATGACGGCTTCCAATAACGAGATCAGGGAAAATGTATGGTTATCTTCGATTTTACCTGGAAGTTTGATCAACGGCTTGCACCCCCCTTCAGCAGCCGTTAAGGGGAACATACGCGACCCGTTTCCGGCGGTGTGATATAATGCTACCGAAGATCCCCGGGCCATCTTCTCTAAAAGATCTATGCCCCAGGTAGATCTTGCCACTTCTCTGGCTTGTTTAAAGGCATATAGCGTTCCCAAGCCATTTCCGGCACCCTTTGGCCAGTCTTCTACAATGCAGATAATATAGGCCGAAGGCTTAATCAAAGCCCCCTTGAGTTCATGCAGCCGGTTTTGCAGTAATATCTGATGTTTACGCGAGGAGGTAGCTATGATGATCACATCCATGCCGGCGTTATCTTTAACGGCGGCGTTCATCAGGCCTATATTCGTGTTAATCATCAAGGTCATCTCTCCGGGAGCTTGGTTACTAAAAATTACATTAATTGTTTTAACTCGACTTTGCAATATTTTTGGACGAGGATGCTGAGAGAGACAAAATCCGGCGTAATGAATTTCACAGGAAGGGTATTTTTTACCCTTCCGAAGAAATGCATTTAGACGGATGAAGCCTCTCTCTCTGCAGAGAAGTTCAAAAATGTTGCAAAATCGAGTTTAACTTAATAATTCAATAGCCCTTGAAATCACCATAAATCCCTTTTCGAGCCTATCGATGCCAAAATGCTCATTAGGCGCATGGATCTGATCGTCGGGCAGTCCAAATCCCAGCAAAATCACCTCGCTACGGCTAGCTTCTGCCAGCTGGGTGACGATAGGAATAGAGCCGCCGTCAAACACATGGCTGCAAGGTTTCTGATATAACTCTTCGTAAGCCCTCGAAAAGGCAGCCACTACCGCTGAAGAGGGGTTGGCGCGGATAGCTTTTCCCATACCGGGAAACACCTCCACTTCCACCTGAACACCTTCAGGGGCGATGGATTTAAGATGATCCGCCACCAAAGCCCCCATCTTGTGGGGATCTTGGTCGGGAACCAAACGGCACGAAATTTTAGCCATAGCTTTAGCCGGAATAACGGTCTTGAAGCCAGCTCCCGCGTAGCCGCCACAAAGCCCATTGATCTCCAAGGTGGGCCGAATCCAGGCTCGCTCCAGAGGAGAATAGATTTTTTCACCACCTGAAGGCAGAGCCCCAAACATTTTTCGATAATCTTGTTCATCAAAATCCAAGGCAATCTGCTGCTTTTGCTCGGCAGTCATTTCTTTGACATCTTGGTAAAAACCAGGTATTGTGATTCTACCTTCTGCATCTCTCAAACTGGAGAGCATCTGTACAAGTGCATGGAGGGGATTATAGACGATGCCCCCCTGCGATCCCGAGTGCAAGTCAGTGTGGGAGCCTTGAAGGCGCACTTCCATGGTCACTAAGCCTCTCACTCCTAGTGTCACAGCGGGAGTATGTTTATGCGGGATGCCCATATCGACAATCGCAAGGTAGTCCGCCTTTAATTTCTGTTGATATTCTTCAGATTTCAGAAGTTTGGACAGGCTTTTGCTGCCCGACTCCTCTTCGCCTTCGATGCATAACTTGATATTGATAGGCAGTTTATGCTGCATCTGCATGATGCATTTTAAAGCCTGCAGCACATAAAAACATTGTCCCTTGTTATCCTGAGCACCTCTAGCGAAGATTTCTCCGTGGCGGATTTCCGGTTCAAAGGGAGCGGATGCCCACTCATTCAAAGGGTCAACAGGTTGCACATCATAGTGATTATAGATCAATAAAGTTGGCTTATCCGGACCGGCACCGTTATAGCTGGCAAAGATAACAGGGTAACCCTCCGTTTTCCAAACCTCTACCTGTAGTCCTATCTCTTGGATATACTTGCTAAGCCAATCAGCGCAGGCCAAGACTTTAGGCTTATACTGAGGATCCGTGCTGACGCTTTCGAAGCGCAAAAAAGTGAAAAACTCCTGCAGAGCCTTCTCTTTGATGTCGTTCCATTGACTTTTTAAAGCTTGCAGGGAAGATGTGTTTTGCCCCATAAAACGTTTACTCCTTATTTATAGGATTTCTTGAAGATGTTAGCAGGCTGCGTATTTCCTGCGAAGCATATTGCTCCGCCTTGGCTACGCCTTCAAAAAAAGGAATATACGCAAGTTGAGGTGCTAAAAGCAATAAGATGGATATAGACAGGGCAAAAAAATATGCGCCCACGAAAACATACGCGCGCCGATGATGCTGCTGAACTAGCTCAGGATGCTGTATACAGCGCTGCAGAAAATCGATGCGTGCCTGGATGCTGTGATGATGCCAGTTGGGGGTGACGGCAGGGATGCCGCTAGCCTCTGCTGTCTCCTCGAGGGCCCTGATCATGGAATGCGGATCGAGTCCTAACACAAACACGTGCAAGTCTGCCTGCCGTTCAAATAGTCTAGAATAAAAACCGAACACCAGACGGAAATAGGCGTACATAATACCTGATATTCCCAAAAATAGGCTCAGGCCAATGGCAATATCCCCACCTTCACTCTGCATAGATGGCCAGAAGATGTGCAGCGCAGCTTCCACCCCTTCCTCAAAAAAAAGAGACAGCAGGCTTAAAAACACGGGAATGCCCATGAAAATAAAAGGTATAACCACTAAGTGCTTGCGGTAACTATGCCCGATTTCATGCGCAAGGACAGCTTCAACAGATTCTGCAGAAAGACCATTCAAGAGCCTCTGAGTAAAAAGAATATAGCGGAATCGAGGTAAAATACCGATGATCGCTGCCGTAAAATTATGATTCAGCAATGTCCACATCAACATTCCGGCATGCCTGAACTTGGCTTTTGCACATAAAACCTCCAAACGCTCTTTTAAAACGGAATTTTCCATGGGCTGGCATTTCCATGCCTTGATGATGACCGGGGGCATAAACATGGCCAAGCATGCCACAACTGCCAAAAATAACACCATGATGGCTAAAGGCTCCCACAAAAGCGGGATGGAAGAAAAGATCTTAAGCTTAGGCATATACCCGGATACAAGCTCCCACAAATCCATGAATAGCATCAGCGCAAAAATAGGCAGAAGGAAAGGGAGTAAAAAACGAACTTCTACCAAAGCTCGCTGTAATTTATCAAGGCTATGCCGCGTGCTATTGGATGCAAAATGATAAAAGCCCAAAGCTACTATATACAAGCCCACCAACACGCCCATTTTTAACACATAAAGCGACGAAATCAACGGAGATTGCATTAGAATACGCTGCGGGCCCCACACAAAATAAGCCCAGGATAAAGACAATATGATCAAGGCATTAGCGAATCCGTTAAGTATATTTTTAGACAGATGAAAACACCTATCATTTAACCTAGTCAAAGCTAAAACAGCGGCTCCTGTCATAACATATAAGATTACAAAATAGAGGCAGGCCGTACTAGTATTCAAGGTCCACTGTGAAGGGTCTATGTCTAAGGCTAAATTAGACAGCAACAAGATGATGATTAAAAAAAACAAATTAGAATACAAAGTAGACCTCTTGTATAAACAGCCCTAATTTCAAAAATAGATTTTATACAAAGAAATTGAATTGTAAAAAAGATATTTTTTTGCTTTTGGGTACGGGAACGGGCAACGGCAAGGAGATTATTTATGCAAGAGGCCTCATAAAGCGCTTGTTATTTAAATTTTATTTATATATGAATAAAACCTTTGAAAATGACTTGGGTATCCTATGTTCTCTATTGGTTTTTATTGGACAGCGTTAAGTATCATCGCACAGCTTGCTTTTGCTGTGCCATCAGCCTATGCCTCCCAGAGTGATTCCAAAGATCCAGAAACCCTCTCCTATGACCATGCTCTTATATGGGCACTTGAGCATTCTCTGGAACTAAAGATCGCTGAATTAGAAGTGGAGGCCAACCAGGCGGAAGAAAGGCAAGCCTTTTGCTGGCCAAATCCCGAACTGTCCATAGAATATGAGACTCCCTGTGAAATCACCTGTGGTGTCTCTCAAGTATTTGAGCTAGGCGGAAAATGTCAAGCGACGCGCCAAATGCTTAGAGCACACACGATTGAGTCGATGTGGGACCTGGAGATTGCCAAACTCGAAACCGCCCATATTCTTACCGAAGCATTTCTCGAGGCCTACCTTTACCAGGAAAAATGGAATCTTACACAGCAACATCTGCAGCTAGCAGAGGAATCCCTTAGTTGCATTCAGGAAAAAATCAGCCAAGGAAAACTGCCTCCTATAGAAAAAAACAAGCATGACCTCAAATGCTTCCAACAACGAGCCATGGCATCTAAAATGCACAATCAAGTGCAAGCAGCTAAAAAGAAATTAGCTTTTCTTTGCGGACGTCCTGAAGTTGAATCCTTAAAACTAACGTATAAATTCGAAGACTTACAGCCCGTTCCTGAATTATCCGAGCTAGAGCAACAACTAAAAACTTCTCCAGGTTGGTCTAAAAGCGAAGTGTATACCGTCATTGCACGGGCTGATACGCGCTTGGAAGAAAAGCTAAGCTATCCTGATCTAGAAGTTTCAGCGGGAGTCACCTCTAATGATGAAGAGGGTATTGCCAATGCTTTTTTCGTCGAATTCTCTATTCCGCTGCCCCTATTCGACAGAAATCATGGCCATATCGCCAAAGCCTATTTGAAAGAAGCGCAAGCGGACTATCTCAAAGAGAAAATGCAACGAGAACTCTTGTTGAATCTTCAGCATAGCTATTCCTCGTGGAAATTCGCATATGATATCGCCAAAGAGGCTCAATCCATAGCTTATTCCGCCTCCAAACAGACACTTCAAGGAATACAAGAAGGATTTGCTCAAGGAAAATACGATAAATCTGAACTGCTAGAAGCGCAGCAGGCTGCCTTGGAAGCTCAAGAAGAATACCTGGATGCCTTAGCAGACTACCACCAAAAAAAATCAGAAACCTTACATCTCGTAGGTCAAATATTTAGGTGTCATTATGAATCAAAAAATCAATAAAATAGCCATTTGCTTCCTGGCAGTGGCCATACTAGCAGGGACCGCATACCTGTTCATCAACATTATGCCCTCAAAAAACAACTCTGAGGATGAAACTGCACATGAGCATGATGAATTTATAGTAATGACTCCCGAACAAATCCAAGAGGAGCGAATTACCATTCATCAAGCCGGACCTGCAATTTTACAAAATACTGTGTATGCTTCAGGTAGAGTGACTTTTAACTCCCATCAGCTCATGCACATAGTTCCAAAGGCTTCGGGCGTGGTCAAAGAAGCGCGGAAAAATATCGGAGACACCATTGCTAAAGGCGAAATATTAGTTATCTTGGACAGCCAAGAAATGGCCGAAGCCAAATCGTCATTCATTGATAAGCTGCAAAAGGAACAGCAGGCAGTGGCAAATCTGGATCGTGAAAAAATTTTGAGAGACAAACAGATCGCCTCAGAACAAGACTTGCAAAATCGCCAAGCCGAAGCCAATCAAGCCTCTCTGGAATTAGAACTGGCCAGACAAAAACTGCATATTATTGGACTGACCCCAAAAGAGATCAGTCGCATCCAAGAAGGCAACATCGCACTAAGATACTATGAGCTGCGCTCGCCAATTTCAGGCACTATCGTGGATAAAAAAATTATACCGGGTGAACATATTAGCACCACTGATGAAATCTATGTCATTGCCGATCTGCAAACCCTAGGTGCAGAATTAAAGGTCTTTCCAAAAGATGCTCAAGGACTCTCGATCGGGCAAACTGTAGAGATAACATGTCCTTATGGCCATGCCTGTACAGGAAGCATAATATCTATAAGCCCTCTCGTTGACCCTGACACACACACTTTGACAGTGTATGCCTCTATAGACAATAGTGACCAGCATTGGAAACCAGGGTCATACATCTCTGCTCACATTTTAGCTGATACAGAAACAGCTGCCGTAGCTGTACCCACAGAAGCTATTCAAAAAATCGAAAATGAAGACTGCGTTTTTGTAGCTAAAGAGACGGGCTTTGAAATTCGCCCTATAAAAAAAGGGCGCAGCGACGACTCGCATGTGGAAATTATCTCAGGGCTCTCTCCTGAAGAACCTTATGCCTCCTCAAATACTTTCATCCTCAAAGCCGAGCATGGAAAGGATGAAGCTCAACATATGGATTAATCCCAATGATCGAAAAAATTCTCAAATTTTCCGTCCAGCATAGATATTTTGTGGTCCTGATCACAGCTATTACAGCTGCCTATGGTTTATTTGCCCTGTCACGGCTGCCCATAGATGCCGTTCCCGACATCACCAACAATCAGGTGCAGATCAATACTCTTGCTCCAGGGTTATCCCCGTATGAAATAGAAAAGCAAGTGACTTTTCCTATTGAAAATACGCTGGCAGGAATTCCGGGCTTAGAATCTACCCGCTCGCTTTCACGAAATGGCTTCTCGCAGGTCACGGCAATTTTTCACGACAACACAAACATCTATTTTGCTCGGCAGCAGCTCAACGAGAGATTACAAGAAGCCAAAGAATTACTTCCAGCCGGGGTAGACCCCAAAATGGGACCTATAGCCACAGGTCTCAGCGAGATATATATGTGGACGGTAGAGTATGAGCATCCACTAGGAAAAGGTGTTAAGGCGGCTAGCAAGAAAACGGGATGGCAAAATAACGGCTCCTATATAACACCGGAAGGGGAAATCCTAAAATCTGAAGTAGAACTCAACGCCTATTTAAGAACCGTGCAAGACTGGATCATTAGACCTCAACTGAAAAACATTCCCGGACTAGCTGGAGTAGATTCCATCGGTGGCTACGTAAAGCAGTATGATGTGGCTCCCGATCCTCAGAAAATGCAAGCGTTAAATATAAGCTTTGAAGACCTGATTTCAGCATTAGAAAACAACAATCTCAGCATCGGCGCCGGATATATCGAACACCACAGCGAAGCGTATCTTGTCAAAGCCGACGGCCGCGTCAGCACCCCTCAAGAAATAGGGGAGATTGTTATCGCCCATCGAAACAGTATGCCTATTCATATTAAGGACCTTGCACAAATAGGCATCGGAAAAGAAATGCGTACAGGCAGCGCCACCGAAAACGGACGCGAAGTGGTGATTGGAACAGCCATGATGTTGATCGGGGCCAATAGCCGCACCGTCGCCATGGCCGTAGATGAAAAGATACGGGAGATCAGCGCCACGCTGCCCGAAGGCATCCGCATTAAAACCGTTTTGAACCGCACGCAGTTGGTCGATGCTACCATCCACACGGTCACTAAAAACCTCTTCGAGGGGGCTTTGCTAGTGATTGCGATCCTATTTGCCTTTTTGGGAAATTTTAGGGCAGCCTGCATTACCGCCACTATTATTCCTTTGTCGATGCTGATGACGGCCATAGGCATGGTCCAGACGAAAATCAGCGGCAACTTAATGAGCTTAGGCGCCCTTGATTTCGGACTGATCGTCGACGGCGCTGTAATTATCACTGAAAATTGCCTCAGGCGCCTCAGCTTAAGGCAGCATCAACTGGGCCGGGTGTTAAGTTTAGGAGAGCGTCTGGATGAAGTGGTGGCCTCTTCCGTGGAGATGATCAAACCGACGGTTTTTGGACAAGCCATCATCCTCACGGTATACTTTCCCTTGCTGACACTGCATGGCGTAGAAGGCAAGATGTTTGAGCCCATGGCCTTGACGGTGATCTTTGCGTTGCTATCGGCCTTCGTCTTGTCCCTCACGTTTACACCGGCGATGCTGGCCATGCTGATCACCCAAAAAGTGCAAGAAAAGGAAAACTACTTGGTCGCTTCTGCCAAAAAACTCTACGCCCCTCTTCTTCAGTATACCTTAAGTCATTCCACATGGATCATAGCAGGTGCCGGCATTTTAACCGCTGCATCCTTCGCCCTATTTTTTCAGCTGGGCCAGGAGTTTGTGCCTACGCTGGACGAAAGGGACCTGGCCTTGCATGCGGTACGCATCCCCAGCACTTCTTTGACGCAATCTACGAAAATGCAGGAGAAAGTGGAAAGCACCGTAAAGCAATTTCCCGAAGTGGCTTTTGTCTTTTCCAAGACGGGCACGGCGGAAATGGCCTCCGATCCCATGCCGCCGAATGTCTCGGACACGTTTGTCATGCTGCATCCAGTAGAACAGTGGCCAAATCCGAAAGAGACCAAGCTGGAATTGATTGAGAAAATCGAGACGGCTTTGAAACAATTACCGGGAAACAACTATGAGTTTACACAACCGATCGAAATGCGTTTCAATGAACTGATTGCGGGTGTACGCAGTGACGTTGCAGTCAAAATCTACGGAGACGATTTTGAGGTCATGCAACACACCGGTGAAGCGATAGCCAGAGTATTAGGCAATATCCCTGGAGCAGCCGATGTGAAAGTGGCTCAAACCGATGGCCTGCCTGTACTGGAAGTCAAAATCAAAAAAGAATCCGCCAAGCAGTTTGGATTGTCCACCAATGAGATTTTACAAGTGGTATCTACCGCCATTGGAGGTCATGCTGCAGGATTTATCCTAGAGGGCGATCAACGCTACAACATCGTAGTTCGCTTGCCTGAAGCCTTGCGGCAAAATCCTCAAGTTTTAGCTACACTGCCTATCCCTGTGATGGACAAAAACGGCTACCGTTCCTTTGTACCTCTCAAAGAGGTCGCTTCCTTAGAGTCTACAGAAGGGGTGAATGAAATCACACGTGAGAATGGCAAACGCATGGTGGTGGTCGAAAGCAATGTAAGAGGGCGTGATCTGGGATCTTTTGTCCAAGCAGCTAAAGAGCTTATCCATGCTAAAGTAAAAATACCGCCAGGCTACTGGATCGAGTGGGGAGGGGAATTCCAAAATCTGCTGGCCGCCAAAAAACATTTGGCTGTGGTCATTCCCCTATGCTTTAGCTTGATCCTGTTGCTGCTATTCAGCGGCTTGCATTCCATGCGCCTGGCCCTGCTCGTATTTAGCGGTGTGCCTCTAGCTTTGTCGGGCGGCATATTGGCTTTATGGATGCGCGATATTCCTTTTTCTATCTCGGCAGCCGTAGGTTTCATCGCTCTCTCCGGCATAGCCGTTTTGAATGGATTGGTTCTGTTGACCTCAATTCAAGCTATGATCCAAGAACGAAGCGCTTTAGACGAAGCTATCTACGAAGGTGCCTTGGTGCGCTTGCGTCCGGTCTTAATGACCGCTCTAGTAGCTTCTCTGGGTTTTATCCCCATGGCCTTTGCCACGGGAACAGGAGCTGAAGTGCAAAAACCTCTAGCTACCGTAGTCATTGGCGGACTGATCAGCTCGACGCTTTTAACTCTATTTGTGTTACCGGGGCTGTGCAAGCTCTTCTTGAGTAGTGCACCAGCGATACACCGTGTTGTAGACCCTTTGAAAGTAAAACCGTAATCGGCCTTCATCTCCAAAATGCAAGGTATGACAAAGAACCACTGAGACTACTGAGAACGGCGAGCAGAAATAGGCCTTAGTTGTTAATTTCTGCTCACCGCCTTCTAGGCTCGTCATTTTCTTCTTTATTTATTCTTAATGAAAAAGGCATAATGTCGGACGCAACATTTTGCACATCGTTTAATCTCGACTTTGCAATATTTTTGGACGAGGATGCTGAGAGAGGGAAAATCCGGCGTAGTGAATTTCTTCGGAAGGGTATTTTTTACCCTTCCGAAGAAATTCATATAGCCGCATGAAGCATCTCTCTGCAGAGGAGTTCAAAAGTGTTGCAAAGTCGAGTTAATGCAACATGTCATACTAATCACACCTCGAGGTTAATCACTATATGCCACAATATACATCAAAATTAGAAAATTTTTCTTTAACAAGGCAACTTTGCAAATCTGTGCATGAAATGAATCAAATAAATTCGGTAAAAG
>CAYMKI010000039.1:0-22273 GCA_964390695.1 uncultured bacterium | reverse complement strand
CTGCAGAGGTCAGCTCCGCGGTAAATAAACTTCGTTCTGCATCTAGAACATTTAAATAGTCGGTTTGGCCATTATCATACTGCAATCTGGCAAGCAGCAGATAACGGTCCAGCACATCTATTTGATGTTTGAGGATATGAGAGATCTCCAAGGCTTTTTGATGGGCTATCAAAGCATCATTCACTTCTCCGAAAGCTTGAAGTACGGTCTGCTCGTAGAGATACAAAGCCTCCATGAACTGAGCGTCAGCTTCCTTGATCTGCGCCGTGATCCTTCCGCCGGAATAGATAGACTGAAACAGGGAGGTGCCGATCTGCCATGTCCTAGAAAATCCTGTGAGCAGGTCATGTAGTTCCAAGCTAGCATTGCCATATACACCGGTCAATGATAAGCTAGGAAAGGCTTGAGCAAAGGCTTGCCCAATATTTGCATTGGCTGCAATCAATAGTTCCTCGGCCTGCAGAATGTCTGGCCTGTTTTCTAATACATCAGACGGTAGGCCTGTTGGCACGTCAAAAGGCATCGTTAGCTGTGTTAAAGTTGCTCCTCGTTCTACGGGCCCAGGATTTCTGCCCAGCAATATACACAACAAATTCTCGGTTTTCTGTTGAAGCACTTCAAAGCGGTTCACATCGGCTTTGGCGGAATCTACCAGAGATTCTGCTTGTTTCACTTCCAGTTCAGAGGTCAATCCTCCCAGGTAACGCTCATTAGCCAAATCATAGGACTCTACCCTTGACATCAAGGTCTTTGTAGCGATTTCCAATTGCTTGTCATACTGACATAGTGTTATGTAAGTGCCTGCTACAGTGGTAATCAGGGTTAAAACCACGGTTCTTCTGGCTTCTATTTTTTCACAATAAATTGCCCAGGCGGTCTCTGTTTGACTCAGCAGTTTTCCCCAAAGGTCGATCTCGAAGTTTAAATTGAGGCCGAGATTATAGGTATTAAATATTCTGCTGCCCCCCGGCGGCACAGGGCTTAACGCAAGGGACTGCTCTTGTCGAAATTCAGAAGCGGATCCACTGATTTGTGGAAACAATTGAGATCTGACAATTTTATATTGAGCAAAAAACTCTTGGACTCTGGCAATCGCAATCTTTAGATCGAGGTTGTCCTGCAATGCTTCTTCTATTAAATCCGACAAGACGGGGTCTTGGAACTGTTCCCACCATTTGATATTTAGAGTGGCATCTCGTTCGTCGAGCGATAACCTCCATGCAGGAGGTACATCTAAGCATGGCCTTGAATAGGGTTTGTGCATCACGCATGCACTAGCAGCCGCGAGACATAGGATTAGCGGAATTCGTTTAAACATGCTCATCCTTTGGTTCATGAGTAGTGGAGGATTTAAAACGCAGAGA
This sequence comes from uncultured bacterium, assembly GCA_964390695.1. Lineage (GTDB taxonomy): Bacteria > Chlamydiota > Chlamydiia > Chlamydiales > Parachlamydiaceae > CAWACC01. Next base: position 20,909 of record CAYMKI010000039.1, on the reverse strand, counting down.
CAGGCTTTCAAACAAAACAAAAAACAAGGGAACGAAAAATATGGCCAAGACCGTAGCAGCAATCATCCCTCCTAACACTCCGGTACCTACGGAGTGGCGGCTGGCTGCTCCAGCCCCTGTGCTGAATACAAGCGGCACGACTCCGAATATGAATGTTAAGGAAGTCATTAAAATGGCTCTAAAGCGCAATTTTGATGCCTCTATGGCCGCATCGATTAAGGATAAGCCTTCTTCTTTATGCTTGATCACGGCAAACTCGACAATCAAAATGGCATTTTTGGCAGACAACGCTATTAACGTCACCAATCCAACCTGAAAATACACGTCGTTGGACATTCCCGACAACCACACGGCGGCCAAAGCTCCGAATATGCCGAAGGGTACAGCTAGGAGTATGGATAACGGCAGCAACCATTTTTCATAAAGAGCTGCCAGCACTAGAAATACCATGATCAAGCCACCGATAAGCACGATATTCGAACTGCCGCCGGTGGTTTTTTCTTGGTAGGACTCTCCGCTCCAAGAAAATGTTATACCTTCCGGCAAAATATCTTTGGCCAGGTTTTCCATGGCATTCATAGCGTCTCCAGAACTATATCCCGGAGCTGCTTGTCCATTGATTTTGATGGCTTCGAAGCCGTTAAAACGACTAATGACCGCTGGCCCTTTGTCATATCTCACTTTTACCAAAGATAAAAGAGGGACCATTTGACCATGTATAGACCGCACATACATATCGCCAATATTATCTATGGAAGATCGAAACGCTGGCTCTGCTTGCATCATCACTCGGTATACCCGTCCAAATTTAGTAAAATCGTTCACGTATACCGATCCGAGCAAGCTTTGAAGGGTGATGTATACGTCTTCCAAGGTAACGCCCAATGAGAGCGCTTTTTGGCGATCTAAATCGATAAAAAGGCGCATGTTGTCAGATTTTGACATGGAAAACAGGCCGGTGATTTCAGGTTGGGTACGCGCTGCAGCTATGAAGTTGTTGGCCACCGTGGAGAGATATTCGCTTCCTCCGGTACTTCTGTTGAGAATCCAGAATTCAAATCCACCCACCGTGCCCAAGCCGTTGATTGCCGGTGGATTAAATCCAATGACCTGACCTTCGGAAATGGTGCTGAATTTAGAATACAGCTGTCCAATTAAATTATCGGATTTGAGTTCCGACGACTTGCGCTTGTCCCAATCCTCTAATACAATAAAGCTGGCGCCCATATTGCTGCGCAGTAATGAGTCCATCACACTGTAACCGGAAAAGCTGACATCGGAATCAATGCCTGGTGTTTCCAGGGCAATTTTTGCGATATCTTTAGAGACTTTTTCGGTGCGTTCGACGCTGGCGCCATCAGGCATATTTGTCATGACGATGATATACCCCATGTCTTCGCCGGGCACAAAACTCGAAGGTACGGCTTTAAAAGCGGCATATATAGCGATGAACATCAGCGCTACAGCACCTAAGCTTATGATGCGGTGATGCATAATCCATGTTGCGCCCCTTAAGTAGATATGGGTCAATTTGTCAAAACCCCGATTAAACCATAGAGAGAATTTGGAGTGGCGTTCTTTTCTTTTGATGAAATAAGGGGCTATTGCTGGACTTAAAGTCAGGGCCACAATTCCGGAAAGGATGACAGAGATGGCGATCGTTATCGCAAATTGCCTGTATAGCTGCCCAGCTATTCCTCCTAAGAACGCGACCGGAATAAACACAGCGCAAAGCACAAAAACGATAGCAATCACAGGACCTGTAACCTCCTCCATTGCCACAATGGCCGCCTTCTTGGGTTCTAACCCTTTTTCCCTCACATTTCGCTCAATGTTTTCTATGATCACAATCGCATCGTCAACGACTATACCGATAGCCAATACCATTCCAAAGAGCGTTAAAGTGTTGATTGAATAGTTGAGCATATACATACCGGCAAAGGTACCGATAATTGAAACCAACATAGCCAAAATGGGAATGCAGGTAGCGCGCAGATTTTGCAGGAATATAAACACGACTAGTACAACCAAAAGAGCGGCTTCGAAAATCGTTTTGGTCACTTCAGACATAGAGACTTTAATAAATTTGGTGGTATCGTAAGGAATAGTGTACTCTATGCCTTTAGGAAAGGTTTTTGACAGCTCCGCCAGCCTGGCTTTGACGTTCTCTGCCACTTCCAAAGCGTTAGCGCCGGATTGTTGGGATACGGCGATTAATGTCGTAGGCTTTGCATTTAAGGAGCCCATTACGTCGTAGTTTTGCGCACCCAATTCAGCCCATCCAATATCTTTAAGGAGCACTAAAGACCCATCAGGCTTGGCTTTGAGAATTATATTATCAAACTCTTCCGGATTGGAAAGACGTCCTTTGGTAGAGATCGGCAAAGTAAGCGCCACAGCAGATGCTGTAGGAGCCTGCCCGATCTGGCCTACCGCGAATTGCTGGTTTTGCGATTGGATAGATCTGATCACGTCTTGTGTGGTGATGCCCAATTGGGCCATCATATCCGGACGCAGCCAGATCCTCATCGAATAATCTCTAGCGCCAATAATGTTGGCATTGCTAACCCCTTTGACCCTCAGCAATTCATTAACAATATTGATGCTGGCAAAGTTGCTGGTGAACATGTCGTCGTAGCGCCCATCGGGGGATTGCAAGCACACCACCATCAGCATACTCGAGGTTTGCTTGCTGACATTCACTCCATATTTTCTGACTTCTTCAGGCAATGACGCCATGGCCATGTTCACGCGGTTCTGCACATTCACTTGGGCTTGGTCTGGATCAGTGCCGATTTCAAAGAAAATACTCAGAGACACCTCCCCTGATGAGGAATTCTGCGAGTACATGTAGATCATGTTTTCGACACCGTTGATCTGCTGCTCTAAAGGCGCTGCCACAGTCTCCGACACTGTCTTAGCGTCAGCCCCATAGTATGAGGCTGTGACTAATACCATTGGAGGCACAATATTAGGATATTGGTCTATAGGCAGGGACTTCATCGCTATGAGTCCCGCAAGCGTAATAAGAATTGAAATCACAGCCGCAAAGATGGGCCTATGGATGAAAAATTTCGAGATCATGTGAGAAACTCTTGAGATGGTTTATTTATCATTGCGCTCTGTGTTTACTGCTGGCGTCTTGACCTTTACTTTTTGGCCATTCATGACTTTATTGACGCCTTCTACTATGACTTCATCACCTGGAGCTAGCCCCTGTGTGATGATCCACTGATTTTTATACCAATCCCCCGCTTCGATATTTCTAACTTCAGCTTGCTGGTCTTTATTTACCACAAACACGTACATTCCGTTTTGTCCTTGTTGCACAGCTTGCTGAGGCACGGCAATAGCGTCAGGACGTACCGCCCCTAAAAGCTTCGCACGCACAAACAAGCCGGGTCGGATTTGGTTAAGTCCCAGAGAGCTGGGATTGTTGATCGTGGCCCTGACCACCATAGTGCCGGTAGCTGGATCGATAGTAGGTGCTGTAAAATCTACTTTTCCTCGATAGGGAAATACAGTTTCGTCGGCTAAAATGACCTCGACTTCAAAACTTAATCCCTCTGGCAACCGCACTCTTTTGAGCTGGGCGTCATTGGCCATCTTCTGCATGTCGTTGCTGGAGACATTGAATTTAATCCAAATAGGATCTACCACTGAAACCGTAGTCAGCAAGCCATTCTGTCCTGGCATAATCAAAGCGCCTTGGCGATAATTAGACAGTGTGGTCAAACCGTCGATAGGTGATCTTATAATCGTATAATCAAGGTTGAGTTGAGCTGTCTTCACTGCGGCTTTTGCTGATTCTACCGCAGCTTCAGAGGCTAGCCTCTGGCCTGTGGCAGCATCGAGGTCTCTTTGACTAGCAGCCTTTTTTTCAAATAATGGCTTGAGTCGTTCCTCTGTGACTTTGGCTTCCCATAGGATGGCTTCTTGACGTTTTAGTTCCCCCTTGGCGATATCAAGAGCCGCTTCGAACGGCGAGGGATCGATTTCAAAGAGTATATCCCCAGCTTGGACTCTCCCCCCTTCTGTGTAGCCGATTTTATTGAGATATCCATCCACACGCGCTCTAATCTCTACGGGATGAGAACTCTCGGCGAACCCGAAATATTCCAGGTCCAACGGCAGCGTTTCGGATTTAATATGAAGGGTAGCTACTTCTACCGCAGGGGCATCGTAGGGCTTCATCTCTCTTTCGCAGCCCGACATCATGAAAATCAAGAATCCAGCGCAGGTTATGATACCCTGCTGACAAAAGCGGTTTAGCAGAGGAGTCATTGTGTTTTTAAAGCCCATACATACATCCTGAATAAAAAGTAAGGTGATAAATATTGATGAATTTATAGACTTTAGAGATTTATTTCAATCGATTTGTTTTTATCATTCATCATTCTTCCTTTTCACAAACATCACTTACATTTTTTGTTAAGTACTGAATACTTATATAAAAACTCGAGTAATAGTACTTTTTTTTATTGTAAAATAATTAGAATAACCTACTTAATAATAAGTAGAAGCTTTGTTCGTCGAATTTCAAATTCACTGGCGCACATGGCTGATTAAATTGAGGTATTTATATGTCAAAAGGATTTGAACATAAACGAGACGCTAAAAAGAAACCCTTGGCGTCTCTGAAAGAAAAACGCCTTAAAAAAAGAGAAAAAAAACAAAGAGCTGTGACAGAACATAATATGGATCAACCTATAGAATGATCGCATGATTTGTTCTGATCATACATCATGAACATGTTCAATCCTCAAGTTTACCTCGAGGATTGAACATAATCAATATCTGAGTAATATTATTTTATATCTAACACTGCAAAATCACCTACGTCCGTAGATTCTTTACATTCCACGTAGCGTTCTTGTTTAAAAGCATACTTGGCTATGTCTTTAGAAGTATGCAATTTAGATAGTTCTCTAGGAGATTTAATTTCACCAGACAACACTCCATGTCGCAGGGCATCCAATCTGGCTCTTTGTAGCTGATCCATTTTGATAGTCCAGAATTTGTCTCTTCCCCCTACGCTTCGCACGAATGCATCCAATTTGTCTTCTGTCAAGTGAGTACGAATAAATTCTAGCACTTCTGGTTCAAATCGGGCGTCAGATATTTTGTAATTACCCCAGTGGCCTTGGTTGCCGATAGGGGCTCCGGTTCCAGGATTTTGCTCGATAAAGCAATTGCCATGGTCTATCATGCGAATTTCTTGTAATTGAGAATTTTGCATTTTAACGAAGATATTTTCGCTATGCGGATCCATATTGCCCACCAAGAAATTGTAAATGCACATTTTTTGCCACATTACTTTTTCTTTGGACTGGAAGCCATTTCTCTTTTCCAGCTCTTCTTCGCATTTAGCTAAGGGTTTATAACCATCCAAAAAAGCCAAAAATACGCCATCTTGATTTTTGAGTTCTGCCATCGTAGCAGCAGGGGCCAGTTTAAATCCCATGATCTCATCGAATTGAAAACCTGCCACTTCAGCAAACTGTTGCCCCATGTCATCTTTATGGTTTAAGAGCCTGGCTTGGCCGAAATATTTTTTCAGATGTTCAGATACTTGATACCATTTAAGGTGGGGTTTCGGTTTGAATACTCCCACATACTTACCTTCTAAGCTTTTAATCTTAACGGCCCCGTTGCATCCGCCGGCACCTTCTGCTCCATGTCCTAGCCTGATGGATAATTTAGCTTTGGCTATGGCAATGTTAAGTTGATGATGAACATCGTCTTTCAAGGTTGGTTTTTGATCTTGTTCGTTCATCAACTTGGCCAATTCAGGAGATAATACTTTCTGCAAAGCGACTTTATTGCCCAGTAGTGCACATCTATCGAATATTTCAACTGGGAGGCTGGAAATTTTATCAAAGAAATCGGAGATTTCCCTGGATTCTTCTTCTGATAAATTGCCTTTTTCTGCGCGTGTGATACAATACTCGATAGCTATAGTTAAATCATGAGCATTTAACTTGGATTTCGTTGAATCCGCGTTCATGATGTATCTTAGTATATTATAGGCATTTTTCATTCTATCGCGTTCTTTGACATCAGCAAGACTTTGCAAAAAATGCAGTGCCTTAAGCTTGAATTGTTCGCTGGCGACGGATTGTGTTTTGTGGTCAGCGTGATTTTTGTTTGTGTTTCCAGTCGTTGCTGCAATGGGTTTATTACTGGAAACAGGTTCGTTCTTTGTAAATAGAGCTCTCAGTGAATTGATTATTGCGGTCATAGTTCCTCCGTGTAAGAAAATAAATAATTATGATGATTTATTTGGGAATGATTGTGTATATATTTTAGCTACATTTTGCCCTAATTCCTTAACGTTTGACTGGGCAGCGGTTTGAAGCAATTCATCGACTTCATGACTTAAATCATACATCATCTGGGCGTGGTTAACACCTTTTCGTATGGTTTCTAAGTATATGGGTTTATCATGTTTATAAAAATCTGAAGCAAACCAATCTCGATAATGAAGAGTATATTGCCCCTTAAAGTTGTTAGCATAATAAGGTTTGATCAAAAAATTGAGTTTTGAGGGGTATAAGTACTTGTCCCCGTCAAGTGCAAAACTAATGGCATAGTGATTCGCTTGTTGTTGTACGGTTCTTGCGGCATTGACATCTAGATAAGGAGGAGTTCCCAAACAATAGGTGCTTGTTTGTGAATCAGCATTTTGCTGAGCCCATAGGTAGCTCAAGATTTGAGCCACCGCACCATCTAGGCCAAATCCTGCACTCACAAGATGGATCTTACCCTTGAAATCATCCGGAAACTCTTGCTTAACTTTTGCAATGAGCGATTGTAAACAGTTCCAGTACACGCCAGAGGCACTGACTATAGGTTGATGGGCCAAGCCGCCTAGTTCCATCTCTGTTGTTCTAGCTTGATTAGGATTATAGTTGCTAAAATATCCTTCGATATTGTAGGGGAAAACCACCAACGTTGTGGAATTATCCTCAGTCGAACTGGCATCGCTAGCCGTTTTAGTTTTAGGCACCTGGTACAAAGCTATACCGGGATTATCACTGCGTTTAAGAAAAACTAAAGAGTTGACATTACTGACATTGGAATTGGATAAAAACGCTTTGCATCCTCCAATGTACTTTTCAAATTCCTTTAATTGATTGACATGAAGTTTATCGTCCCAAAAGTTTTTACAACTTGTGTAAAAATTAGCGTGAATATGAGATTTTAATGAATTCAGATTTTTAAGTATTTGATGATTGCTAAAAGCATCTTTCTCCTTTTGAGATTTTTGCGATAAAAGCTGACTCAATTGCAAGTTCAGATAAGAAAGGTCTTGGAAGACGTGTTCGGCTAAATCCAGTCCGCTTTCGTATCGCTTTAGAAAGTTGGCCATTAGCCAAAACGTGGTGAATTTTAGTTGTAGTAACTGCTCAAAATCAAGATGAGAAATAACATTAGAATTATTTAAAATGGCTTTTATATTTTGGAGAAAATCGAGCAGGTTATTGCTATCATCAGTATTTATTTTTGTTGTGAGTTCTGGCATACCGCTGCTATTAATCTTAATCAAAAATTGACTGGGGTCATTTGACGTATGTAGAAGATCCAGCACAGAAGAATAGGTAGTCAGCTTAGCAAGATTGTCAGCCACTCCACCGCATTGAAGGTTAATATCATTTTTTTGTTCTTCAGCGGCCTTCAGAGCTTGGGGATTTAATATTTTATTATTGCAAATAATAACGAGGGCCTTATAAGCCGTTAATAAATAAGGTTTAACTTGGAGTTTTTGATCTGGATTTAAGTTCGTATATGATTGGAGATCTTTGATAGCCAAAAGCACTTCAGAATCGAAATTCTTCGACGAAAACCACGACGACGTATTTTGCTTATATTTCTCTGGTACATTTGAAAGTTGTAATGCTGCATCCTTAATAAGGGTTATGGGATCTTGATCGACTATCACAAATCCATCTAGATTTAAGCTTGAAGCTAAATTATGGTTAATTGGGGTTGTTGAAACGTCCATGTGTTCTCCTTAAATACATCATTGTAATTTAACAAAGCCAGTAACATACTACAGGATGATTAAGATAAAATAAAGAACATTTAAGTTTTTGCGTGAAGAATAAAATGCCACAACAATAGAGGGTGTTGAAAAATTCTGAAAACAATGGCGAGTCAGAATAGTAATAGTTGAATTTAGCCCCCTATGTGTTCTCTGTGGGCTCCGTGGTTTTTAATTTATTCTTTTATGGCTGTAGAGCTACACCATAAAGAGCAGCTCCCGGTATTTAGGAAGGGGCCATATTGAATCCTCTACCAGCGACTCTAAGGTATCTACCGCTTGGCGCAGCTCCTCGAATTTTGGTAGAACATGTTCTGAGAAAATTTTCAGTTTATCACTAAGGGTTCTATTCTCGGTAGAATTTCGATAGTTTTCCAGCTCTTCGGAAATTTTCAGCGCGCATTCTATCAGGTTGTGCAACCTTACTAGCATGCGTTTTTGTTCTGAGTTTTTGGCTGAGGGCTCTAGCTCTTGAAAGAGTTTAAGGCTTTTCGCCGACAACTTTTGTTGACGCTGTGCTGCTGGAAGTATCTGTGTCTTAAACATATCCAGAGCTACTTTGATCTCTATATTCAATGTATGGTAATAGTGTTCGCGCTGAATATCATAATAGCTATTCAGTTCATGCTCTGTCAGTATACCTTGAAAGACATCTTTAGTTTTTTTCGATATAAAAGCTTCAAAAGCGTCGATTGATTTAGGATAGTTGGGGATATGCCTTCTTTTGGCCTCTTCTTTCCATTCGAGACTGTAATTGTCTCCGGAAAAGCGAATGTTTTTTGAAGCCACTAAGGAGTCTTTGATGATAGGTAAGGCCTTTTCGAGCAGTATAGCGTGGTTCTTATGAGATTCGCCTTTGAGGGCCAGATCGATTTTATCCATGATCTCATTTAAACTGTTGGCAACGATCGTATTGAGTACCGTGATAGGCATGGAAACATTCGAAGAAGCTCCTACAGCGCGAAATTCGAATTTATTGCCGGTAAAAGCAAATGGAGACGTGCGATTGCGGTCGGAATAGTCCTTGGTCATATCCGGAAAGACAGGCAAGCCAAAATCATAACGATGCTTTGAAGAGGACCCTGAGTACGACTTTTGCTCTTCGATGCTGTTCAATATCATTTCAAGCTGATCACCTAAATACACGGAGATTATCGCTGGAGGAGCTTCATGCCCGCCTAAACGGTAGTCATTAGAAGCCGACCCTATAGAGGCCCGCAGCAATAGGGAGTGCCTATGGACGGCATCTAATATGGCGGCCAGAAGTACCAGGAAGTGCAGATTGTTCTCGGGCTTTTCAGAAGGATCCAGCAAATTAATACCTGTATCGGTAGACAAGGACCAGTTGCAGTGCTTGCCCGAGCCATTGATATCATGGAAGGGTTTTTCATGCAGCAGGCAAGATAACCCATGCTTAGCAGCTGTCTGCCGCATCAGTTCCATCAAGAGGATGTTATGGTCCACAGCCAGAGATGCTTTTTCAAAGACAGGTGCAATTTCATGTTGAGCCGGTGCTACTTCATTGTGGCGGGTTTTGACCGGGATGGCTAACTGCAAAGCTGCTTTCTCGAAATCCCTCATGAAAGATAAGATCCGATCTTTCACCACTCCAAAGTAATGATCCTGCAGCTCCTGCCCTTTCGGTGATGGGGCGCCAAATACCGTCCTCCCGGCTAGTATTAAGTCTGGTCTTAAATTCCTCAAGGCCCTGTCGATAATAAAATATTCCTGTTCTGCTCCCAATGTAGTGTATACTTGGGAGGCATCAATACCTGTAAGCTTTAAAAGTCTTAATACTGCATCGCCGATTTTTTTTTCTGACCTAAGCAAGGGAATGCGGAAATCCAGGGGTTCTCCATTCCAGGAAAAAAATATCGAGGGAATGCACAGCACTACCCCGCCGCCGCCTTTCCACAAAAAAGGAGGTGAAGAGGGATCCCAGCCCGTATAGCCGCGTGCTTCATATGTGCTTCTCAAACCTCCAGATGGAAATGAGGAAGCATCGGGTTCGCCTTGCAGCAGTTGCTTGCCGTTAAATTTTTCGATGACCTGACCCGAGCTATTCCAATCTAAAAACGAGTCGTGCTTTTCCGCCGAAGAACCTGTCAGAGGCAGAAACCAATGAGTGTAATGCGTAGCCCCATGGCTGCAAGCCCATTCCTTCATCGCCAAGGCAATGGTATCTGCAAAGGCTGATTTTAGCTGCTCTTTACCATGCATAGCAGCTAGAAGATTGGCACAAATCTCCTTGGGAAGCATCTTTTGTATTATCGCAGCATCGAATACGTGACATCCAAAAGATTCAAGAGTGGACACCGGCGATGCGTCGATGGCTTCGGATGCACTGAGCTTGGATTGGCTTTGCAAGGCCGCGTGACGAGGGTTCATGATGACCTTCCTACGGAGAATATAGTGTTTTACCTATCATGCAAAGTTGGTAAAAAAAATGTCAAATATTTTAAATGAAAATATACATATTTATTGGTTTATTGTCTGGCAATGAGGGCATACATGCGTACCTCTTTGACCTACGACAATTTTTATTATGGGGGTGCGGCATCTCGAGCAAGGCGTTCCATCTTTGCGAAAAACCTTAAGCTGATGTTGATTCTCGCCCCTTCTGCCACTAACGCTAAAATAGTTTGCGCTCGAAGATCCTAAGGTAGTTAACGTAAAGGGGCATTAGCCCCTTTGCGATTTTACCGAGCGGAAACGTTCAGAACCCAGGCTTTCATGACATTATAGAAGCGTTCAAGATCGTTTACATCTATCCACTCTCCATCAGCATGAATATCTCCTCCTTTTGGGGCGATAACCAAGACGGGTATATTTTTTTCGGCTAAATAGCGTGCATCCGAGGCTCCGTGAGCTTTCGTAGAGCCAACATTAATCCCGTATAGCTCTCGAGCAATAGTCTTAAATTTATCAAAAGCTTCAAGTTTCAGATCTTGTTTGTGTGAGGAGCCTTCAATGATCGTTTCCATAGATACATCGCTCTGCTGGCTAACAATTTTAGATATAGCCGTTTTGATCTTCTCCGGTGTTAATTCTGGAGGATAACGGATGTCTAACTTTGCTTCAGCAAAATCGGGTACCTGATTGGTGCTTTTTCCACCGGAAATATTTCCTACGTTTACGGTAGGATAGTAATCCCCAAAGTTATGCTTCTCGTCAGCAAAATAGCTTTCGATCTCTCTCAAAACGTTCATGAGCTTGGTGATAGCATTCTCCCCTAGCCAAGGCCTGGATCCATGGGCAGGTTTGCCTTTAGCGGTGATTTTGAGCTGTAAGATGCCTTTTGCAGCTTCTTCCATATTCCAATCAAACCCCCCATCAGGCAGTAAAGCCATTTCTGAAGAATATCCATCGTTTAATATGGATTTAACTCCATGCATTCCCCCCACCTCTTCATCACTTGTCAATATGATGCCAACATCCAAGTCTTTGAGTTTGTCTTTCAGGTCATGCATGAGCAATATGTAACAGGCGATGGCCATTTTCATATCATATACACCCCGTCCATACAATTTATTGCCATTGAGAACAGGGTGAAATAACTTTTCTTCACCTGACACCACATCCATGTGGGCAAGTAACCACAATTTGTTCTTTTTTGCGGTCCGGGTTGAGATCACTAGAGAAGGAACCCCCTCATATTCATGGTGTTGAAAATGTAGAGGAAGTCCTTTCAACTGCTCTTCTACCCACTGAAGAGCTTTCTTGTTGGCGGCCTTGTCCGAGGAAAGTGTATTTATAGAGACTAAATCTGATAAATACTCTACCAGCTTTTCTTTAGTATTATCAGCCATGACTTTGCCTCCGCAAGCACATCCGACGAAGATGATAGTATATAATATAACTTTTCTTATGTCTAAAAGAATGTTGATCATGCCTGGTCTCCTTGGCTATTAGCTAATTTATGAAATTTACATAATTCCAATTGGAATTTTACCTGCGCTGCACACTGGGCTTGAAACACGATGTCATCTGCTCCTTCGTGACTACCTAAATCGAATAACCCTAAATTAGGATCGAAGTAAAGCTCTTGACCTTGTGCATACTTGATATACAAAGTCGAATGACCATACTTCTCTTGCTTCCTCTTGGCTTCTTCGCTGTTATCTGCTGGGCGGAGTGTGCGAACCAGATAAACTCCTCTGTCAAGGCTCTTTGTCGTGTTATTTAAAGCCTCTACGCAAGAGCTGTCCGGTTGTATTTTTATCTCGCTGGTTGAAGACTCAACAGTGAGGTTAAAGTAGGACGCGATAGCCTTGATTTTTTTCCCTGAATTATCTTCTCCTGCATCACCTAGGGGTAAGGAGAAGGCGTTTAATGCCGCTTGCAAGCTGCGAATTTGCCCTCTCTCCTTAGAGCTTGAACTATTTCCTTTGGTAAGTACGTCGTTCAAATCGTTGGTGATTTTTGTCACATTCGTCTTAAAATCTCCGTACTCGTTGCATTGAGAAAATAGATCAAAGACCTTTTCAGCAATGCGAAATGATAAAACGGAGCAAGCTCCACCTTCTAATGATAGCGCTAGATGTTCGGCTTTAAACTCTATAGCCTGTTCTCCTGCGCCTTTGTTTTTATTCAATTTCTCTATAACGTTTAAAGCGAGATCTCTCTCGATAGGGCCCCTGGATACTTTTCCAGGAGAGAATTCGGTTAAATGATTTTGACCATATTTTTTAAATGTGTGTATATTATAATCTAATATATTCATAATTTTTATCCTGTTTGCATATGTATGTTATTTGCTTTGCCGCCAGCAGCCTCCTCCCTAGAAGAGTTGCTGACGGCAATTTGATAACTTCTAGGGATAAACAGGATCGGAAAAGACCATGAATACAGTAATAAAAATGGGGCTAATGAGAATAAGACTTGAAAACAGCACAAAACACATGCTCACAGGTGTGAACATATTATGAGCGAGATCATAAGTGTTGTTGTTTTGATTTGTTTTCATTTTAATAGATTTATATCACAAATTATTTTAACTAATTTTTACAAACGTGTCTCGAAATCCCATAAGAAGACACTTCATCGTGAAGATTCTAGGTGAACACTCACCTCTCCACATAAAACATAAAATATTTAACCACAATGCCCACAGAGAGACAAAACATGAAGAATGCTATATAAACTTGCATTCTTATAAGCCTCTGTAAAGTAAATAAAGGATGTATCACCATCAGCGCCCATTATCCCTAGAAGAGTCGCTGATGGTTTAAGGAAAACTTCTAGGGAAAAACAGGATCGAAAATGACCATGAAAAAAATAGAAATGAGCACAAGATTTGTAAAAATGCACGAAAGCATGGACAATACACAGCTGCCATCTTGCCATTGCATGCTGTCTAAGCTGGAAGTGTAGTTAATGTTTGTTGCTTTCATATTATTAACATCTTGTTTTATCGCTTGTTTTAAATACTTCTATAAACAAGCTTGATATAAATATATCACATTTTATATATTTTACTCAATCTCTTTTTTAATATTATTAAAAGTAGAGTTTGCTAACCATCTGTGATTTTTTTGCGTCAAGAGAAATTCTCGAGCCTATTTTAGGGATCAAGACCGTTTCCTTAAGTAATTGTGAAACCTCAGCAGGGGTACATTTTTCACCTTTAGCAAATTCAAAACGGCTGGCAAAATGACATAGCTCATCAAAGACTTGCTTTTCATAACTCTTTAATCCCAGGTGTTTTTCGATCAATTTATTGCGTTTCTTCATTTTTAGACTTTCTCTAGCAGCAGAAGAGTTATGGATGCGACCAGCTTTTTTTGACATCCAGAGGTCTACATATATTTCAATAGTATTAATTTTTTCTAACGTCTTTTGGTAGTCTGTGAGGGCTTGAAGCACTCTTTCTACACTATTGCGAGTATCGCTTAAATGGAGATTGCCTAATTTATAAGTCATGGTATGCATGAATATAGTCTTTAGATTTTGAACCTCTCTTACAAATATCTCTTTATCCATCCCATGATGATACACTTTTGAAACTTGGAGCTTAAAGTGCATCCACAAAGCATCTACTGAAGCTTGATGCGTACTTTCCATATCCTCGCGCACGTCATCTGGGCCGCCAGGCTGAAAATTCCAGCGAATATTAAAGTGCTCTTTTAGCTTGTTTATGTGATCATCGTTTAATCGAGCTGTATCTCCAGCAAAATAAATATCCCCGTGTTCATGACCTTGAATGACATAACCTAGAAAGGTGGATTCGTGACCACCGCAAGGGCCTTGACCGCTCCAATGACGTGCAGGCGTAGCTGTGATTGTCATCTGATAATGTTCTCCATTTTTCTCAAAGTCGATCTGCCGCTTTTCCCACCAATTTAATTCAATAATGTTCTGTCCATCAAAACCAAGCTCTTTTGCCAATTTTCTATATCTGCTTCCATCCCCTTGAGGAACAATCATAATCGGCTGCTGAGCAAAAATCTTTTGAATTGATTCCTTAGAAAAATGATCTAGATGATTATGAGATAATAAATAAACATGTGGAGCGGGTACTTGTTCCAAAGGCAAAGCAAACTTGGTCTGCCTAGGATAAAGGATGGGATTTAAATCACCTTCCACCGGATCTGTAATCACATTAAAAGTAGCGATAGAGCCGCTTTTAGACTTTAAAGGAACCCCTAAAAACAGGGTCGCATGGCCAAGCCAAAATGAAGTGGGCTCATGCGAAAGACTAACAGGACTGTTTTTTAGGGCATAGATTTGCTCATCAGTCTCAGACTGACTACGGTAGTGATATTTATGAAAGTAGGTGGTATTTAACCCGAACAACTTTCCTATATTTTCTATTAGGGTTCCTGCAAAACTTATTATTCTCTCTTTCTGCGTACTGACAAAAATTCGCACGGCTTCCTGGCTATGATCTATACTATCGCCAGGATAACGGAGAATTTGATGTTTTTTAAACATCCTTTTTTCAATGAAAGGTTCGGGTTTGTCCAGTATTAAATCGTCCGGCGCAGGAACTTCTTGAGTGGAATGAATTTTAGTCGGCTTTAAATCAGGTACATACTCATTAACAACATAGTTAAGGCCAACGGTGTTATATAGAGCTGAGGATGAATTGGGTTTATGCATGGATGCTGCAGCCAATGTTTGATTATACTTATGAGCTGCAAGATATAAATCCGTAGGTAATTGTTTATGTGACTGGAAGTAATATTCGGCTTTCAACTTTGAAGCTATATTAATATTTTGAACGACAACATTTTGTAATCGTTCTTTATGAGCTTGTCTTGAATACCAAGGTTTGAATAAAAACCGTCGCAGCCATCCATTTTTTACGATGCGATCCATTCCATCGTCATTTTTTGCGACTCTAAAATGGTGCACATCTTTATGGATGTTATTAGATATAGTCAAAAAATTGTTTGTTAAATTTGTATTAATCATAAAAACCTTATTAAACACAACTTTATGTTTTCGTGTATAATTTAATTATAATATTAACTTGTTAATTTTGTGTTAATTGAATTTAAGTTTTATATTAAACATGATTAGTGACTATTCACCACCCCTCATAAAATAATAAAACCACGTGTTTAAATTATTTTTAGAAGTTTTAATCCTCTCTGTATTCTCTATGATCTCTGTGGCTCACCAAGTAAGACACTTTTTGAGGTTCACTATTCTCTGGTTAGGAAATTGCGAAACTCTTGAAACAAGGTTTCGATAGTTTCAAAATACTGATCCACAAATAAAAAACACTGGCGAAGAATCTTGTCTTCGGGTTGTTTTTCATGCAGGCGATGAAAAAAACTTCCAAAGAGATATCGATACTCAAGCAATTGATGCTCTTGAGAACGAAGTTCTTGAATGGATTCGGGTGTATTGGATTTTTCTGCAGTAAAGAACTGGACTTCTGCAAGGAATTCTTGCAGGTATATCTTTATGTCATGGAGGTTTAGCTCTATTTCTTCAGTACGTTTTGGAGTGTCATGCTGTTCAACCCACATTTCAACTTGGCTGATGCAGTGGGTGAATTTTTCCTTTCTTCTGAGATGTTTTGGTGTGTTTACAGATTGAAGGATGCCTTGATGTATAGCATACAATTTATGAAATTTAGGCATGCTAAATAAAACTTGATATTTCCAATCGCCTTTTAAGGCTTTGATCAAAGCTTGCTCAATAAAATCTACCAGATCTGCTTTTCTGGTAGAAACCTCGTCCAGCTGCTCTAGCAAATTCACCAGGTGCTCAGCACGTAATTTCATCATCGGTTTGGACATCAAGGGCTGGCCCATCTCATGAAGTATACATAGTATATCAGATTTAAGTTCTTCCACAGTATCATCGGCTTTTTTTTCGTTTTGATTTAGACTATGGAGGAATGCTTCTAAGATATTATCCGTGTTTTCAATTTCATAGCTAAGCTCTAGCATTTTCTTTGTGTAATTAGGCTCGGGCCCCATGACCCACTCAGCGAAGCCCATTCTAGAACGCACATAGGGGTTCGGATCCGTGCTTAACAATAGATTTCTATATTTTGCCAACGTGGCTCCCAGGGTATGTAGTTCATGTCTATACCCTAGCAAGGTTTCATTTTCTTTAGATAACAACTCGTCAAGGTTTGCTTGTATATTGGGAGATTTTAACTGCTTGCTTATGTCAAAAATAGCATTTTTGAGATGATGAAAATAGCATTTAAAGTCTTCTAAGGACGTTTCTGGAGCCACGTTGAATCGTAAGGATTTCACGATTTCGCGCTGCGGCAAGGACTTTGTTTTATTATTCAACTCCCAAAACTTTACAAGGCGATAATTTTTCAGAAATTTACTTTGAGTCTCATTATCCAAAGAAGCAAACACCGAGTAATTATTAAATTTAACCGCTACACGGTCAATTTTGGTTTGAAACAAACAGTAGTGTTCATAAAAATCGGAAAAGCGCTGAAACCTGAATTCTACATATTTTTTGCATTTATCCACATGAGAAAAAATAGATGAGTCTAGGTACTTGACCCACAAGTGGACGAAATTCAGAAAACGAAGACTTAAAATACGAGAATCTTTCTTTCTGAGAAGATGAAGATGATGTTCTATAACACCTAAAGCATACTGCAAGCTATCGAGATGGTGAACAAGTGTATATTTTATAGACTTAACAGCATCTGCCAATTCGGCATTCCAATCCTCCATCCCATTTTGATCTATTTGCTGGAAAAATTCCGTGGCCGATTCTTCAATGATTTCAAGATACTCCCAAATAAAAATATTCAATTTACGAATCAACAGACCATTTTTTTCTAGACTTTTGGCTGTTGAGGATGACGATATATTGGCTTCATCTTGCTTTAGCAATTCTCCTAGAGCTGAAAAAGTAAATGTCACCTTGCCGTTCTGGATATCTGAAAACTGTTCTTCGAGCTCAAAATGTGGATTCAATGCTGCTAGTATCTTAGCTGCAGTCTGAGATTCTTTTTCCTGAAGATAATCGTCTAAATCATGGGCAATACTTGGGTTTAATTTAACTATCCCTTGGAACGTAGAAGATTTTAATGCCATTGCCAAATCTCCTTCAAAATCGAGTCTAGAGAGGGAGTTGCAAAATTCGCAAAGGCGGTCTTTTGGATCTTTTTAGAGTATATCCATAAAACTATAAAATGGTTATACACAGGCATTTACCACTTTTAAATTATTTGGATTTATTCTAAAAACCCCTCATAACCCGCATTTTCCGAATTTTGCAACCCCCACTACAATTCTAATGTTTTGGGTATATACTCATATTTTTTATACATGAGCCGTATATACCCAACCTAATACAAATTCATATTTAAGCCAAGAATGGAATTATTATTTTTTTTAGGATTGCAAGAAGTTGAATAAACTGCTAGCATATACATAAATAACTAAGGAAAGAGAGCTTATGCAAAAAGGATCCCATCTTCAATTTTTTTGCACCTCCTGTCAGCATCCTATTGACTTTAATGTGCTTGCAATGGAGCAACAAAAAGGTATAACATGTCCACAGTGTCAAAAAAAATATGTGTTTTCGGATGAAAGCCTGATCCGACAGATTAAAAAGTTTGCGGCACTATGCTACCAGATCAAGGAATCAGAAGAAATTTTAAGTAATACGTCTATTGGTATCGATATTACGGAACGGGATAAGCAAATCAAAATACCTTTTAAACTTTTGCTAACGCGTTTTACTACCCATTTAGACTTGATGTTGGACGATAAACCCATAGCCATTACATTTAGAATAGAGCCTGTTAAGGATTTGATTTAACAATTTTTAAGAGAGAATAACTATGAGCAGCAGCAAATTAGAACAATTGAAGAAAATGACCACTATTGTCGCTGACACCGGCGATATAGAATCCATCAAGCAATTTTCACCTACCGATGCCACTACAAATCCATCTCTCATAATGTCCGCAGCCAATAATCCTAAATATCGACATCTGATTGATGATGCCGTCAAGTACAGCCGATCGCAAGATCCAAAAGGAAGTCTTTGTACAACACTTTTGATGGACAAGCTATTTGTGAATTTCGGATTAGAGATTTTGAAATTAGTTCCCGGGCGAGTATCCACAGAGGTCGATGCCAGACTATCTTTCGATATCGAAGGAAGTATAAAAAAAGCCCACGCCCTGATTCAACTCTACAAAGATGCCGGGATACCCAAAGAAAGGGTTTTGATAAAACTCGCATCCACATGGGAAGGCATTCAGGCCGCAAAAGTCTTGGAAAAAGAGGGCATCCATTGCAATATGACCCTGCTTTTTAGCTTACCTCAGGCCATAGCTTGCGCCGAAGCCAATGCCACCCTTATCTCCCCTTTTGTTGGTAGAATCCTAGATTGGTACAAAAAAGCCACAGGTGTCAATCAGTATGCACCTGCTGAAGATCCCGGCGTAATATCCGTGACGAAAATTTACAATTACTTTAAACTTCATGGCTATAAAACGCAGATCATGGGGGCTAGTTTTAGAAATACAGATGAAATTTTGGAGTTAGCCGGATGTGATCTTTTGACCATATCTCCTCAGCTACTCTCGGAGCTTCAAAAAGCAGAGGGAGAAGTTCCACGCAAACTCGATCCTGCTAAAGCTAAAAAGTCTGAAATACCCAAAATTAGCCTTGATGAAAAGAAGTTCCGTTTGATGCTCAACGATGATCAAATGGCTACAGAAAAACTTTCTGAAGGTATCCGAAAGTTCACCGAAGATACCTTAAAATTAGAAGAATTTATAAAAAAAGAATACCCTTGAGTTGTTAGATATATATGCAAACAAAATACATTTTTATTACAGGCGGAGTGTGTTCCTCTCTTGGTAAAGGACTCACAGCTGCATCCATTGGTCTCTTGTTGGAAAAACAAGGCTTGAAAATCTCGATGCTTAAGTTTGATCCCTATCTGAATGTCGATCCAGGGACAATGAGCCCTTACCAACATGGGGAGGTCTATGTCACTGACGATGGAGCAGAAACGGACTTAGACCTTGGACATTATTACCGCTTTACCGATTCACAACTGTCCAAAGCCTCCAATGCTACATCGGGTCAAATCTATAATACCGTTATCAAACGCGAGAGACAAGGCGATTATTTAGGCAAGACCGTACAAGTCATCCCCCACATTACCGATGAGATCAAACAAAGAATCCTGAACTGTTCTAAGTTGCATCATCCTGTTGATGTGGTACTAGTGGAGATCGGCGGCACCATCGGAGATATAGAATCTCTGCCCTTTTTAGAAGCCATTCGACAGTTTTGCAATGAGCATCGCGGGGACTGCTTAAACGTACACCTCACCTACGTGCCATATTTAAAGGCTGCGGGAGAAGTGAAAACAAAACCTTCTCAACACAGCGTTCAAGCTTTGAGAGCTATTGGCATATTCCCGGATATTATCCTATGCCGATGTGAGTTTTCACTGGAAGAGGATGTCAAAGATAAAATCAGCCTCTTCTGCAATGTTCCCCGCAATGCGGTGATAGAAGAAGTCGACGTAAAACACAGCATCTATGAAGTACCCCTCAAATTACATGAAGAAGGTACCGATGCCATTATTTGCGACCTGCTCAAACTCCCCTACAAAAAACCCAATCTACAGTCATGGGAAAAGATCTTGGAGTCCATAAAAAACCCCAAAGGCACTATTACCGTGGGATTGGTCGGAAAATACACCCAACACCAAGATGCCTATAAATCCGTGTTCGAGTCGCTTAATCACGCTGCCATATCCCTAGGATATAAGATTGAAATTAAGCGCTATGAATCGGACAAGATTTTAAATAACGGAAGTGTAGAACAAAGCATCCAAGGTTGCGATGGCTATCTGGTACCCGGCGGATTCGGAGAACGCGGCTGGCAGGGCAAAATCATGACCGCAAAATATTGCCGTGAAAAGAAAATCCCCTATTATGGCATATGCCTAGGTATGCAAGTCATGGCTGTAGAATTTGCGAGACACGTACTGAACAAACCCGATGCTAATTCCACAGAATTTGACCCCGATACAAAAGATCCAGTGATCTCCTTGCTGTCAGAGCAAAGGACCGTACAGGACATTGGAGGAACGATGCGTCTCGGAAACTATCCTTGCCGCTTAAAGAAAGGATCCAAAGCCTACCAAGCCTATGGCCAAGAGGTTATTCACGAGAGACATCGCCACAGATACGAGTTCAATAACAAATACAAACAAGACATGGAAAATGCCGGTTTCACACTCTCCGGAACTTTAGATGGTGGTCCTTTGTGTGAAATAGCTGAAATTGAAGGACACCCTTGGATGGTGGGCGTGCAGTTTCACCCCGAATTTAAATCTAAGCCTACAGCTCCGCATCCACTTTTCAGGGAGTTTGTTCAGGCCATGATTAAGCATAAGG
>CAYMKI010000038.1:0-22409 GCA_964390695.1 uncultured bacterium | reverse complement strand
TCTTATAATAAATTTTCTAATAAAATGGGTAATGACAAGGGCATCGCCCTGGGTAGGAATTTAATAAATAATGCAGCCTGTAAGGCTGCAACATAATACCTTGAATGGGTAACAACTCATACAATTATTTTAGTTTCGATGGCAGATATGGTTGACTTCTCACTACAGAATACCTAAACTCGGGTCATTTCAACGGGCTTTTAACATGCAAACCTATACTATTACGTATAACGACGACACAGTACCTTTAGAAGGGTATACGGTCTTGTCTCCAGACTTGGATCGTCCTCTAGTGCTTCTTTGTCATGCCTGGAATGGCAAGGACGAATTTATCTGCAATGAGGCTAGAACTGTGGCATCCTGGGGCTACAATTGCTTTGCGTTGGATGTGTACGGCAAGCAAGTTGTTGGGAAAACCAAGCAAGAGTGCTTGTCTCTAAAACAACCGTTCATCAATGACAGAAAGGCGTTACGAAAACGATTGATGCTGGGCTATCACACCGCGATGAACCTTCCGGGATGTGATAAAAACCAGGTGGCGGTGGTGGGATTTGGTTTTGGGGGACTCTGCGCTCTGGATATGGCAAGGTTCGGGTTAAATCTTCAAGGAGCAGTCAGTGTCTACGGGCATTATGATCCCTATCCTGAAAGACTAACGGAAGAGATTACCGCCAAATTGCTCCTGATTCAAGGCTATGAGGATCCCGTTGTTCCTTTAAGTAGCTTGGAAGCTTTCAATGCCGAAATGAAGCTTAGGAATGCTGAGTGGAATATACACCTCTATAGCAACACTTTGCATGCATTTATGAACCCTAAAGTCAACGATCGAGAAGCCGGCTTGCTATATAACGCCATCTCGGCGCATCAGGCGCGACTGGATATACGCGCTTTTTTAGGTCAAATTTTTGAGGGGTAAATTCCATTTTCCTTCAAAAAATTTCGGATATCTTGGCGCAGCTGATCAAAAAAGGCCTTTCTTTCCTCTACAGTGCCGTTAAAATAATCTTCATTAGGGTTTATAGGATTTTTAGGATTGAGGTAGCCATGATCCATAAAGCTCACATGTTTAGCGCCTTTATAATACTTTACTTTATGGCCAGCATGCACCATCGCCTGATAAGCTTCAGAATTTTTATGATAGGTTTCTTTTTCCTCCGCAAAGAGCATAAACAAAGGAAACTGGGATGTGGAAGGAAAGGGGAACCCGCCTGTGTCCAAAACAATAACGGCTTCATGAATACCTTGCGGATCGGTATGCGGTAAAAGCGTTGCCATTTGCTTTTGTTTCATAATATTGGAAGCTCGCTGCATAAATAGCAGCAGGGCATTGCCTCCCATAGAATGGCCTATCAATCTGACATTGTGCAGATCCAACTTATTTTGAAATACAGTAGTTTGATTTTCTTTAATCCATTGAAATACATAGAGAATATTGTCAATGACGTTGCCATATTTGGAGATGCTTCTTTCCTTCCAAAAAGGCGGCTCTTCCGAATCTGTTTTTAATTGATGTTGAATAGCTATAACCACGTAACCCTGAGAAGCTAAATCTTCAGCAATGGCGGCATAGTCTGTCATAGGTACAGCATCACCATGATTGAGTAATATGATGGGATGTTTACTATCGGAGGTTAACTCGGAAAGATCGGCCTTTTTAGCGTACACTTGAACTTCAAGAGGTGGCCACTTGTCAGGAGCGTGTTCTTCAAAAACCTTGGAATGCAGCTCAGATTTTCCCGGGGATAATGGAAAATATATTTGAATAGGGATCAGCCGCCCTTTGGGGTAGTCTGGTTGTTTGCGATATGGGTCGTTTAAATCGAATTTAGCGATTCCTACTTGATGAATGCCTGTAGGAAAAGGCAAGCTGGTTAAGGGATCTGAGCTGAGTGGATGACAGCAACAATGGCAAAGGCATAGAAACAATACAAAAAATCTCATGAATCCTCCTTCAGTTTTGGGTAGAATATAGAATAAAAAGGTGTAGTTTGCAATGTGTACATGATAATAATTGCAAGACTTAGGGCTTTATCCTATAATTGTTCTTTAAGATACCATAATAAAGAGTTATAATTCATGATCAAACAATGGTTGGGATGGCTCAATTATGCCATGGCAGGTTTAGCGGCGTGTTTCTTGCTGCTGGGCGCCTATTTTTTGCTTTCAAGACCCCCTGAAATCTTTGTTTCCAATGCAGCTGCTCCTAAAACAGCTTTGCCTAAAAGCGGTTTTTCCCAAGCCCCTGAAGCCTATAATGCCATCGGCGAACCCATTCTTTCTTTGAAATTTGCCCCCATGTCGATGCATCTTCCCGACCTTAAACGCCACCTGGTATACTATGGAAAAAACGGCCGTCCCGATGCCTTGGCGGAAAAGCCTTTGCTGCATTTTGCCTTCACGGGTAATAAAGCGATATCTTCGGTCACGCCGGGCGAACGCCTCTATATTTTATATGACCGCAGGCTGCATCCTCCTCAGTATGTATTCAGTCCCGGCAATGCCGAGAGCTCCCTATGGATTGAGGCCAAAGCCGAGGGCAATGAGGCGCATGTGAATGTCGCCATGAAAGGCGAAAATGGGACTTTGATACATGAGCCTGATGCCAATGCGCATTTTAATCTGCCCGAAAAAGAATATGTGCGCATGGGGGGGGCTTCATGGGAAATAGGAAAAAATAAAGTCGACGCCACCTTGCTGGCACGCCAAAAAGCACGCTGGTTCGGTCCGGATGTATTTTTGCAGAAGCACGGAGGAAAGGAGTATGCCGATAAGGTCGGCAAACAGCGCATCGATTTTGGCGAAGGTGAGGATGCCTACTCGATATATGCCGGCTTGAATGATGCCATCGTCTGGATGAATGACCGTTGGAAAGTCGTACAGCCCGGTCCTGAATCCCTAGGAAAGCCCATGCTGATCATCAAAAAGATTGAAGAACGCCTGATGAATATGGAGGTGTGGGATCCGGAAGGCAAAGGCAAAGTCTCGCTCAACCTTTTGAAATCCTCCGAACCGCAAGCTCCGGTCAATATTCCGCAGAAATTTAAATTTGTCGGCGCGAGGACCCGCTCGCAGTTTGTCTTTGAAGTAGATGGTGATAGATTGCTTCTCAGTCCGCATGACTGGTTGTTGCTGACCAAAGAGGGTTGGATCAAACTGCAGACGCCGGAAGAGATCGATGCCTATGTCGACCGCAAAACCCCTGGACCGCTGTTCGTCTTCGATAGTGTGGAAAAAAAGGAAGATCATCTGGTCTTGCAAGGTACGCTTTTCAATACCTCCCGTACCGATATGCAAGCCGTAGAGATTCCGCTGCAACAGACTACGCCTGCACCTGCAGGTGCACAGCCGCAGGAACGCACGCCTCCGAATAAGATGGAGGAAAGGGCGCGGATGATGAAAAGGTCGGCTGCCTTAGCGCATAGGGACCGCACTCATCGCGAAAGCGAGGAGCATGATGAGGATGATTTCGACGAAGAAGATGATCATTAATAATAGAAAAGGTTGTTGTCCATGAGATATTCACGGAGCGTGCTACTATTTACGTATTTGTTAGCTTTTCATGGCTTGCAAGCACAGACCATTGCTGAAAAGAAGGCCGGCATCACCGCCGGCGGCAGCGATTTGACCAAAGATATGCAAGCGGTGCTCAAAGAACTGAATAAAGAGCTGCAAGAGGACTATTCTCAGCTGAATCAACTCTACAGCAAGGTCTTGGTGTTATACCAGAAAAATGCCCCTGAGGAATCTTATAGAAAGCTGTTGGAGCAGATAAATACCCTGAAGACAGACATTGAAAACCTGGAAGAAAACTGGCGCGAAATGGCTGTGCAGTCCGGGCACTTAGAGCCTTATGCCCTCTGGCATCAACCTGAGACAACTCTCGGACAGCTTATCATCGATTACGGCTCGCAAAACTATGTCTATGTGATGTCGCAGGAAATTTCTTCTATTCCCATCAGCGTGAATTCCAATATCCCCATACCACGTTCCGCATGGGGGCAGATGCTGGATACAATACTGGCGCAAAATGGCGTGGGCTATAAACAGTTGAACCCCTACTTGCGGCAGTTGTACCTGATAAAGAATGACCGCTCAGGCATAAATGTCATTACAAACCAAAGAAGGGATTTAGAAGCCTATCCCGGCGATGCCAAAATCTGCTTTGTGCTCACTCCGGAGCCTTATGAAGTGCGCCGGGCCTGGTCTTTTCTGGATAAATTCATCAACCCCAACAGCACCGTGCTGCAAATGGTCGGGCGCGATATTCTTATCATCGCCCAGGTAACAGAGATCATCGATTTGCTCAAACTGTATGACTTTGTATCCACCAATCGTGGCGATAAAGAGTATAAAATCAAAACGGTGTCTAAAGTGGATGCGGAAGAGATGGCCAAGATCCTCGCTGCTATTTTCGATCAGATCACTGAGACTTCCAGGGGATTTGAGCGCACAGAGCGCTCTCCGGGAGCGCAAGCGGGTAAGGCTGCTATAAAATCGTTCAACGAACCTGCCAGGGAAGCGCCTAATTCCGAAGTCAACGGCCTTAAAATCATCCCGCTCTCCCACATAGCCCAGTCGATATTTTTAGTGGGCACTGCGGAGGAAATCAAAAAAGCCGAAGAGATAATCGATCGAGTCGAATGCCAGGTAGGCGAAGCCAAGGAGAAGATCGTGCATTGGTATACCACCAAGCATTCCGATCCTGAAGAGCTGGCACAGATTTTATCCAAGATCTACTACCTGATGGTTGCCACAGGCACCGGCAGAGAAGAGCAGCGCGGCAACGGTTATCCACCTCCTCCTGGGATGCCGCCTGGAGGGAGGCCTCCGGAAGGGTATCCCTATTATGGGCCTGGCATAGCTACTGTGCCGCCGCCTCCGCCGCCCAATCAATCTTATACACAGCAAGGTCTGCAGCCGCAGCCTATCATCGATTCTGTCAGCGGAGCGGGAATAGTACCTTCTAAGTTGTATCAGAATGATTTTTATCAGCAAGGCGGCTATGTGGTCAATCCAGCGCCTATCGAGCCCAGTTCGACGGCACCTGTGGAGGCTAATCAAGGCCGCGATAACTTTATCGTCGATATGAAATCCGGGGCAATTGTAATGGTCATCGAGGCAGAGCTGTTGCCGAAAATCAAGGATCTGATCAAAAAGCTGGATGTGCCCAAGAAAATGGTCCAGATCGAAACTCTGGTGATCGAGAAGAAGCTCATGCGCAACGATATTTTTGGATTGAATGCATTAAGAGTCGGCAATGGCGCTACAGATAAAAACTTCTCGAGTTTCTTTTTCAACAATATTGTGGAAGCCTCGGTAGACAATCCCTTCCCACCCACCGTATTTGGAATCACGGATTTTCTGTTCGGACACAAGGGAGCCCATGGGGTGCCTGCATTTGATATTTTTTACAGGTTCTTGATTCAACAGGAAGATGTGCAGATCAATGCCAACCCTTCGGTGGTGACGATGAACCAAACGCCGGCCAAAATAGCCATTGTGGATGAAATTTCCATCAATACCGGCATATTTTTAGTGCCCAATTCCACTCAGCTGACACAAGAGCGCGCCTTCACAAGGGCGCAATATGGTATCACCATCAACGTCACCCCCACTATCCATTACCTGGATGAAAGTAATCCTTATGATGATGATATCAGCTACGTAACTTTAGAAAGCGATATTACCTTTGATACGGTTTCCGGGAGCAATCCTCAGCAGCCGAATGTCACACGCAGACATATCACCAATCAGGTCAGCATACCCGATGGCCAAACGGTGGTGATCGGAGGGTTGCGCCGCAAAAACTCCGATGATACCGTCAACTCAATCCCCTTTTTGGGAGAGATCCCCGGCTTTGGAAAATTGTTTAGCAGTACAGTCATGGGGGATAATACAACCGAATTGTATATCTTTCTGACTCCAAAGATTATAGTGGATCCCGCTGAGGATTTTGAAAGGCTGCGCCGCGAGGAGATGATGAAGCGCCCCGGCGACGTGCCGGAATTCGTCTGTCGCCTGAGATATGCGCAGGAGATGGAGAAAAATCGCCTGTATGCCGGCACCGTCAACCTGCTCTTTGGTCGTCCGCCTGACCGCTGCGTAATGGAAACGTCTTGGCCACCGCTGCGAGGGCATCTTCCCATGAACCCTTCACCGGGCGATTGTTATGGGAACTAAACCTCCTGAATCACCTCAAGAACCCATTAAGCCAGCTTCTCAACGTAGCGAGGAGCTGGTGCGGCAGGGCTTTTTGACCGGAGATGATGCCAACCGTTCTTTGGCGGCGCAATTCGGCATGCCGGTATATCTCGATCTTACCCCTTATAGATTTCCCAAAGACAAGTTGAAAAAAGTGGCTTATGCCTTTGCTAAGAAAAATGTCGTCATGCCTCTGAAAGAAGAGGAAGGCTGCATCATCGTGGCTATAGCTGATCCGCTCAACCTTGAGCCTTTGGAAGAGCTGAGGCTGATGCTCGATTGTCCTGTCAAGGCAGTCTATAGCCCCAAAGATACCATTCTGACAGCCATCAACGAAGCCTACAACAAAGAATCAGGGGCAGCTTCAGAAATGATAGCACACCTCGGGGAAGCCGGCGAAGAGGGCAGGGAAGGCGAAGTCGAAGTGTTCGATTTGTTGGACGACAGTGTACAGCAAGCGCCGATCATTAAGCTGCTGAACCTGATATTAATCGAAGCCATTCAGCAAGGCGCTTCCGATATTCACTTCGAGCCTTTGGATAATAGTCTGCGAGTCAGATACCGCATAGACGGTGTATTGCAAACGCGCCATTCGCCTGCTCAGGAATTTCAGTCGCAGCTGATGACGCGTGTGAAGGTAATGGCTAAAATGGACATCGCCGAGCACCGCCTTCCTCAAGACGGCCGCATCAAACTCAAAATGGGCCGCCGTGAAATCGATTTTCGTGTCAGCACGGTGCCTGTCTCTGGCGGGGAAAGAATTGTTATGCGTATTCTAGACCGCGGAAACGTTATCCTGGGTCTGGATAAGATCGGCATGCTGCCCAAAGTGTACCAGGAATTCCGAAACTTAATCGAATTGCCCGAAGGCATTATCTTAGTCACGGGTCCTACCGGTAGCGGTAAAACCACCACACTGTACAGCGCTATCTGTGAACTATATAATGATGAAACCAACATCATGACTATTGAAGATCCGGTGGAATATAATCTGAAAGGCATCGCGCAAATCGGCGTGCAGCATAAGATCAAGCTGGATTTTGCTACAGGCTTGAGGCATATCTTGCGTCAAGATCCCGATATCATCATGATAGGTGAAATCCGCGATGCCGAAACGGCAAATATCGCTATCCAAGCAGCCTTGACAGGACACCTGGTCTTGAGCACCTTGCACACGAATGATGCCCCATCGGCGGTGACGCGCCTTGTCGATATGGGCATTGAGCCGTATCTGCTGTCTTCCTCCTTGGTGGGGGTGTTGGCGCAGCGTTTGGTCAGAAAAATATGCCCCGACTGTAAGCAATCCTATCAGCCCTCTGAGAGAGAATTGCAAAGCCTGAGCTTTACGCCCGAAGATCTTCCCAGCGGTATGGCTTTTCAGGGCGCTGGCTGCCATGCCTGTTTTGGATCGGGATTTAAAGGCCGCCATGGACTCTATGAGATGATGATCATCAACAACGCCATAAAGAAACAGATTGTCAAAAGCCCTGATGCGGTAGAAATAAGACAAATCAGCTTGGAGTGCGGTATGACGACATTGTCTGACCATGGCAGAGAGCTGGTCAAAAAGGGTTTAACGACCATAGCCGAGGTGCTGCGGGTGACCAAAGGCGCAGAGGAAAAAGGATAACCGCTATGCCGCTCTATCACTATCAGGCTTTGGATAAGACAAGCAAAAAACGCTCAGGGCTTATCGAAGCGCAAAATGAAAAAGACGGTAAAGACAAGCTGCGCGAGCAGGGCCTGATGGTGGTGCGCATTGTCGAGAAGACTAGCGGCTCTTCCAAAGAAAACCTGCGGGGTGAGAGTTTAATGACGTTTACCCTTCAGCTGAACCAGCTGCTCGATGCCGGCATCCCTTTATATGAAAGCCTTTCGGCTTTGGAAGAGTTGTACCGCACAGAACCCTTTCATCGCATCCTGCTAAGCTTGTGTGAGCAAATCAAGGCGGGGATTCCTTTGTCTCAGGCTATGGCGGGCTATCCGCAGAGCTTCAACCAACTTTATAGCTCCATGATAGCTGCGGGTGAATCTTCCGGAGCGCTGAATGTGATTTTGGAAAGATTGACCCACCTGTTGGGCAAACAGATGAAGCTGAAACGCCAAATTACCACAGCTATGATATATCCATGCATTTTAGCGTCTTTTTCCTTCTTGGTAATCCTCATGCTGCTGGGCTTTGTGGTGCCTTCCATCGAAGGGATTTTTGAAGGCCGCAATCTGAATGCCTTTACGAAGTTTGTGATCGAAACCAGCCACTTTTTTCAAAATTATTGGTGGGCCTATATTCCCCTGACCGGCGGTGTCATAGCTTGGATCATCTATCAAGCACGCTCACCAGCGTGGAGACAGTGGCGGGAGCGGTATTTTCTCAAAATTCCCCTCTTGAACAAGCTGATCATCCAAGCGGCTGTGGCGCGCTTTTGCCGTACCATGGGCACTATGCTGCAGGGAGGAGTTCCGATAATCGACTCTTTGCGCATCTCGCGCGAGGTCATGCGCAATGTAGTCTTGGAAGATGAAATCAAAAAAGCCGAAGGAAAAATCATCGAAGGCAGCTCATTAAGCCATGAACTGTCGTATTCTAAGTGGATTCCGCAAATTGTTTCGCGTATGCTGGCAGTAGGCGAAGAATCGGGCACCACGGTAGTTATGCTAAACAAAATCGCTGACATGTATGAGGATGAACTTGAAAAAACTCTAGACCAGCTCATGGCCTTAGCTCAACCTGTCATCCTGGTGTTTATGGGATCTATCATCGGCATGGTCTTGATGGCGATATTGTTGCCGCTTACCGATGTCAGTTCATTATCAATGTAAATAGGAGAAAAGTATGCAATTTAAATCTTTAAAAAGAAGATACATCACCCTCATAGAAATCATGATCGTGATGTTTTTAATAGCGCTGATAACAGGGGTTATTGCCTATAACTATAGAGGCAGCTTAGATGAGGGCAAAGCCTTCAAGACGCGTACAGCCATAGAAAAAGTAGAGACAATTTTGAATCTTAAAGTGTCTGAAGATCCAGCCTTGCTCGATAGCATCACCGCCCCTAACGTATGGCATGATATAATTAAACATTCCCCTCTCGTCAACAATGCCGATGCTTTGCTTAAAGATGGCTGGGGCGGCGATTTTATGGTCAGTGTAGACAACAATGGCGTGATTAAAGTCTCTTCGGCTAAATACGATCAGTATGTGCAATCGCACCAAACCATGTTTGGCAAGGACAGAGCTCCTGTTCATTAACCTCTCTCAAGATCCTGCTGGCGAAGCCGATCCTGTTTATCTTGTTTAAAAACATAATAGGAACAGGATGGGCAGGATCGGCTTCGCCGGCAGGATAAACAAGATAATTATATTTTTTTTGGATTGTTTATATGTAATGGTTTTTGATACCATAATTTTATTTATATTTTATTAACTATAAAAAGGATTTAATGTAATGAATGTAAATATAAATCTTAAAAATTGGCATAAAGTTTCGTTTGTACAAAAGTATGGCAATTCTAGAAAATATGAAGATCTTTTTGATCTCGCAGCGTGGAGGCTTTTCCATCAAGCTAAAGCTGTGCCAGGAAATAATGAGTTGATCGTATCCGGCTATGTGCTTTCAGATGGCAAGGGAGATCACATGCACATGCTTAACATGGCTAAAGAACTGCACAAGAAATTTCCGGATCGAAAAATTAGGATCATATCAGTGGGATCTAAAGTGCATGTAAACAAACTGTCCTCTATAAACGTTCCGAACATAGAACTGCATTTAGCTTACTATGGCGAAGCGTCGCTGTGTGCAGGAGTTGTGCCATCTACTGTATTTCCGCAGAATACATCTATGATTATGCAAAAAATAAAAGAGGCCGATGTTTGGCTATCTGGGCCGATTACTATTCCGGGGTTATTTAATTCCTTGCAAACAGAAGCTCAAACTAAGGGGATTGCTATAGAAGAGTATGATGCTCGGACAAATTTTGGAGCGGATAATTTCAAAAAAACGGTATCTATGGGGCTTAAGCCTACTTCAAAAGGAATCATGATCAAATCTCTTAGTACAAGTTATGCATGGCCGGACCTTGAAAATGCTAAATTGAAAAACATATTATTTAACTCTCAAAATCCTATCGATCAAGATATCCAGGATTACCTGTCCTCTCATGATACATTCTTTTGCTATGTAAGCAAATTAGAAACGGCCAAAACATTCATATTTACTGCTACTGGTTTTGCAAAATTGTATAGTGATAAAGCAAATGTGGACATTATCTATCCTTGCAAAGGTAATTTTGAGAGCGTTTTGAAAGATCTAGATCAGTTCGATTTAAAAAGTCATGGGATCGGAACGGTTAGGCTAGTCTCACAAAAAGGCGAGGAAAAGAAAGAGGTTGTAAAAGTATTGAATCATGAAGGCAAAGAGTTAAGAATCATCGACGTCGGGGTGCTTACGCCAAAAGATTTCAAAAAAATAACGTTGCTCAGCCATCCTTTGGTCGCTTGCACCGGAAACACCTCTGTATGCCAGGCTCTTGCGTATGGCAAAATTCCTTTTTATGAGTATTTAGGTAATACTGATATGTTTAGGAGGATGCTCATCACCTTAGCAAAAGAAAAATTTGGGGAGGATTCACCTTTATTCAAGTTTTTAGCCCATGTAAGCAATGAAGAATATAGCGAGCTAATTAAGCATAATGAAATTAGTCAGGAACCGCTCTTAGCGTATGAAAGTCTTGTTACGCAAGCCAAAGAGTTTGGACAATTTATGTTAGATAATTATGCATTCAATCCATTGCTTCAGGGAATGGTAAATGAAGAATTATGCCGTAAAAATTATCCAGCGTTTGCTAAAATTGAAGATGAAATTCGTTCTAGATTCTTAGAGGAAAAAATATCTCTTGAGGATTCCTTGAAAGCACTTGAACTTGAAATCAGAAAACTGAATCTCTTAGACTAGATTTGGCCATGGTTGTTGATGCAATGTGAGGATATGTATATTTATATCCTACAAACTTTTGCCCATTCGTGCGACAAAAGAATCTCTATTTCAAATCTCAACATCCTACCGGCGAAGCCTATCCTGTTTATCTTGTTTAAAAACATAATAGGAACAGGATGGGCAGGATCAGTTTCGCCGGCAGGATAAATAATTTTGTTATTTGTTTAATTTAAGTTGAGATGTGTTATAATTCTTGTTCTGTTGTATGTTGTTAAGTTTATTTTATTTAAATTAATATAATTAATTGGTAGTCGAGTTGTTTTATGGATGTGAATAATGTCGTGTCTCAATGTATACACAAAATGTCTGGAGATGCTTTGACGAGCTTAGAGGAAAGCTTTCTGGGAAAAGCAGATCAGTTGTTGGATGGTTCTATAAGAGGAATGCATTTATCTTATGTTCTGCATAATTTTGTGCAATCTCATTTAAGAGCTAATGCCTACACTGGATTGACTATTCGTTCCTTTTCGAGATTGTTGAATAAAATTGCGCATGCGTCTACTTTAAGTCCTTCCATCAAGAGCAAAGTCACAAAGATTTATTTAGATGTTTATTCGCAACAGCAGAGCTTGCCCCATTCATTAGATACAAGCAGTGTCGAAAATATTTTGAAGTACCTGCTTCATGAAAACCCTGCATTCCTCATGTATGCTAGATTTCATACTTTTCTAGATACCCTAACGGCAGAGCAGCAGTTAGAACTCGCAATGAAAATAGCCAATACAAAGAATCATTTTGGGGGAGCTTACTTCATCTGTTTTAGTAAAATAATAGACGTGCCCATAGAGAAGCGTGTCCAATTGGTAAAGCTCTTAATCGCACAAGCTGAAGAGGAGCATATAGAGTTCTTGTGCGTGCATCTTTTTACAGGCTATCATTTGCAGCAAGCTTCTATTGGCGATAAGGTTGAACTGGCTCAAGCTATTTTAAATAAGATCGGTGTGGGTAAAGATCTTCAAGCTATTTATAGTGTCATTTGGAACCTACATCCCCAAGAACCTAAAGAAGACTATTGCACTTACCTCAAAGCTATGGCCGTGGCTCTTGAAATCGCCCCTAAGAGTATGTCAAGGGCTCTGGATGCATTCTCTCAGGCCGGACTCTCGAGAGAGGAAAAGCTGAGATGGGCTAAGCAACTGGCAGCATGCGGTGCCTTCACAGCGGGTTACCTTGCGCATTTGGATCTTGTTAGTTACGACGTGGAATTGGCGACATTGATTGCCAAGCAATCTTTTGAGGCTTGTTATACTATCGTTCAAAATTTAAACCGCCTGCCTTTAAAAGAAGCCAATACTACAGATTTATTGGGATTGAGTGCGGCCATAACGCAGTACAACTGGGCAGCTCATCCTCAAAACATGCAGGAATTCTTGAGCATTTTAACATCAGAATCTTCTCTAAAAGAGGAGAATGTCCTCGAACTTGATGCGTATATGCAAAATGAAAAAATTTTTGGCTGTGTTGTAGAAAAATTATTTCCTGCGTCGGTTCCCCTTTCAGAGATAAAACAAACACTTGTAAAGAAAGGGCCCGAAGCTCGTTTCGGATTAAAGGCTTTGAATTACTTGTACAAGGACCTTTCTGAAGAGGATATGAAAGATTTTTTTTCGTTGATTTGCGATGCGGATCTCGATCAGGAATGGCTGCGGGTATTTGCTGGACAGTGGAAAGCTTTTTCCTTGGGTAAAGTTCCTATATGCTGGCGCCTATTCGTCTGTCACAATGTTTTAGAATACAAGCTTGAATCCTGTGTTTTTATAGCAGCTAGCTTGGAAAAGATTCTAGAAGGTATGTGTGTGGCTGATCGAATACATTTGGCAACTGCATTGGCAAAAGCAGATCCTCTAGCTGCATCACAGGTGGCTCAGCAGGCTCGATATTTAAAACTAGATGAAGCTTCCCTAGAAGATCGCATCGAGCTGGCATTTTGGATTCTGAAACAAGGAAAAGGCAGTGCTAGAAATCTGTTATTAAATTTAAACTACTTTTATTTGAAAGAAATGTCGGCGGAAGACCTCAGGCATTTTTTAGCCTTATGCATCGAAAAAGAGCAGCCGCTGGATCAAATCTCATCTCATGATTTAAATATCCAATCATTAACCGTACAACAGCGTTTTGAATATTCTGTGGAGATGATAGACAGGAAGATTTCGCAAAGTTTTAGTGCTACTTGGCTTAACGATATGTCTTGGAGTGATAAAATCAAGTTAGCCAAACAGGTAGCCGCTAAATTGCCGGAATATGAAGACCTGGCATTGCGTCAGTTTCCCTTGGATCAATGGAATTTTTTCAAGGTACCCTTTCAAGATTTTTATGCTTTAACTGAGGTGGTAATGCAGCAAGGTAAGCAGACAGCCATACTTTTTGCAAGGGCTATGCGCAAATATTTGGATGTCTTTGTGGATCATCCCGATGAAAACATTCGCAATACCCGCGCCATCATTTTGTTAAATCTAATAGCACGCAATAGTTCAGATGCTATCAGGGTAATTTTTGAAAATTCAGATGTAAAATCCGAGATAAAAAAATCTATACCTGTTCTTACCGAATTCATGGTGGATACTTCAGTTTATATTAAAGAGGCATTTGAAGAACGTTATCTTGATAAATTATTTCCCTTGTTCAGCCTTATGAGTATGCAAACAGAAGTTGTGCAAGAAGAGTTGAATAGAAGCAACCAATTGCCTGCAGAGGTTCTGGAAGAAATAAATCGTCTAAAACTCTTTTTGCAGTCTAAAGAAGATTTTAAAATCCTTCTGAATTTCTACGAGGAAATAGAAACACAGACCCGTCCGTTGTTAAAATTCAAACTTATGCGTTGGTTAGCTTACACAGCTTGCAAATTCTACTCTATAACTGATGAAACAACCATAGTACCGCAAGCTAAACCCATCGTTATTCCCGGTATGCTTGGAGTTATGCAGAATCGCATGGTTAACTCTGCCAGCAAAATCGTAACTGTAAATAATACGGTCATAATCGCGAAAAAAGAACACACGGACAAATTAAAAGCTCTTAAGCAATCTAGCATACTACAGGACATTTTTGCGCATCAATCGATTCCCAATAGGTATATCTTTATTCGAGAGCTAAGCCTGATGAGCGGGTCATTCCAAGAGAGAAAAGGGATAGACCAGCAGGGTAAGCCGAAGGAATTTAATGAATATGCCAAGCTATCATGGATTCTTCTCTTGAAGTTGAAATCCTTTGGGGTTGAAATCTCTCAATTGGAAAAAATCAATGACATCATCGATCGGAGAAAGCAGTTTAAAGCCACTAAAAATTTT
The DNA here is from genome assembly GCA_964390695.1 of uncultured bacterium. Lineage (GTDB taxonomy): Bacteria > Chlamydiota > Chlamydiia > Chlamydiales > Parachlamydiaceae > CAWACC01. Next base: position 7,927 of record CAYMKI010000038.1, on the reverse strand, counting down.
ACGATTTTCGTCGATCTGCTGAATGAGCTCTTCTTAATACCTGTCTTGGATCCAGCCGATGCAAAGGCCTTTGCAGACAAACTTCAAGCAATACTTCAACTGAAGACCATGGATGAGGTGTTGATGAATTTGCAATGTTTGACGAATATCATGGTGATATTAGGGCGTGACAATTTCCTCTTAGCTTTAAAAGAGACAGATTTAAGTGGTTTTTTCTTCAAAAAATTTAATGCGCATATACCACTAGGCGAAATTCCTAATTTTGTACACAAATGGCAAAATACTTTTGCATCGTCGAGATATCCCAATGCAATATTTATTTACTTGCGCAGCCTGGAAAGACAGCCGCAGGAAGAGAGAGAAATAGCCAAAAAAGCCTTGGTAAAATATATACGAGCGGTACTGAACGGTGAGTTTCCGGCTGTCAGGTATCAAACACGCAATCAGCCACATCTTTCGCATATATTTGCCAAAGAAGGCGTGTTGGCTCTGTGGAAAGATCCCGGTCAGCCTATAGAAGTCGGTGAGTATACAGTGTCTTTGACAGAAAATTTTATGGATTTGCTGCTCATCGGCACCGACATACAAGGAAGTTGCTTGCATATCCATACGCAGCCAGCAACGAATAAGTGCCTGCTCTCCTATCTATTGCATGGGGGTGTAATGCCCGTTGTTGCGCGTTACAAAGGCAATGAAAATGGAAAAATAGTGGCACGCAGTATGCTGCGGCTGGGATGGAATAAGGAAGAGAAGAGCTTGGTGCTATTGCAGGAGCCTGTCTATTCCAATGTGAGAAATGCCGAGCTCTCCAAGGCTATCCAAAAAAAGGCTGTCGAAAAAGCCCGACAGCTGAAAATACCATTGATTGAGAATGATAAGGTGCGTGAAGGTCGTGGAGAATTATACAAGGGGACTTTTTCATTTCTTGGCAGCGATTATCCTTATATCTACAGCGATGCAGCACGAGGTGTTGTGGATGGGCTGAAAGGCTTTGATGTCAGCAATTGCTATGTCGTAAACACCTAATTTAGACTATTGCTCAGAGGTGTTTCTTGCTTTCACGGTGTCCGGTGTGAATCCTTGCTTCAGCAAAATTTGACGAAACTGAATTTTCTGATAATGGGTTAATTCCATATTGTTGGTCAAAACCACCATGAGCTCATTGGATCCCATATCAATCAGTCCGCCCATGTCGCAGCCGTCAAATTCGATCTTGGGCAAGTGGGCCACATGATGGCTGCCATGTCCTCTTTCCGGATGATAGGCACCGCCTAAAGCATGGATGATCTGTAAGACTTCGTTGCGGGTGATTTTGAAATCATTTCTGAACGATCTTTTTTCCCAAGGGGTGTCTGGAGAGGGTCTTTTTTCCACCCAAAAAAGGCTGAACAGTTGATGGCAGTTTTTGTTGATATGCATGATTTTTCTAGTGGGAACTCGCTGAGGTGCTGGAGAGGTGAGCGGGGTATTAAGTGAAGAAGAAGAAGAGGAGCTGCTTGAGGAGGTCCTGGCTTGTTTTTTATCTCTTTTGACCTGTTGTCTATGTAGGATTCCTAGAGCGGTGGATTTGGTTTCTTTGGTGAGAGAGCCTTTGTCGCTGTGGTCTTCTAGATATGAGCTAGAAAGGGTGTGCTGGGGTGGCGAAGAAGAAGGTCGGGACAACTGTTTACGCATAAAATAGGGGCTGCGGTCTAATTTTTTTTCGTTTATCCAGGGAAGTTCTTCTTTGACGGTGAAATTTACTAGAGGGGATACATTTGAGGCGGAATGAGGAGACCGCTTTTTTTCCATCTTCGATGCTTTTGTTTTAATGGCGAGTTTCATTTTTTCAGGGAAAAACATATCCAGCAAAAAATGAAAAAGAGACAAGCCCTGTTCGGTTTGTTGAGTAAAAAGCAAATGTTTAGCTTTTTCTATCATGATAATAACCGACAGATTTTTGATGCGGGTGATTTTTGTATGAAAATTGGATTCGAATAGATAGGCGACAATTTCATCAAACGTATTCGGAAGCAGGTTGCAGCATTGTTCCCATACGGCCAGTTTATCATCCGGGTCATCGATATATTTTACGGTGCATAATTTGTAGTGCAGCCATTCGACAAAAATATCTTCCAATTTTTCATCCGATCCAGTCTGCATGAAGGAATAGTATTTTTTTTCCACACATTCGACCATTTTATGCGTCCAATACAGTCTTCCGCCGTTAGTATCGCAAATTTTTTGTCCAATCAAACCGGCATAAATAGCATTATCCATAATCAAGTTTAAATACGGGTCTTCATGGCTGGTGAGAAAGACATGAGATAATTCGACATGTCGATGTAAAACATGACATAAAGTCATCAAGGAATTCTTATGTTGGCGCATTTTATTAATCTCCATCGACTCGGCTTTGCTCATAGAGAATTTAGAGTCGGGAAGAATATTTGAAATAAGCCTACTGTGGGCTACTTCATACACATACATGAAAGCGGCATGTTGCAGGGTTTTGGTGTAGCTTAATTTGCCTTGCAGGGTTTTTAAAGCCTCAAGGAGTTGTTCGGTGGCGAAGAATAGGATTTCCATTCTTGAGTTTTGGATCACTACTTCAGTCGTGGCAGAAGTCTCTTCAAAGCCTTCAATATCTTCAGGTTGAAGTTTGTTAAAACCGGATAAAGGAACAGGCTGCTCGGAGTCTATGAAGGCATTTGAGAGTATCCAGTATTCCAAATAAGGATACTGATCGGCCATACAGCACAATTGCAATAGCGTGGACGAATCCAAATTCGAATAGAATGCATTTTTAGCTTTCAATAATATGTGGCAATACCAAAATTCCAGAAGGTGTTTAGTAGGGCCAGAGAGATTTTTGACAAAGTCTAATGCAAAATCTTTTAGGGGCAGCACCTCTTGCTGTAAAAACGACTCTACATCCTGGATGGCATTCAAAGCCTCTTCAGGTTCTGTGCTTGTACTACTTAAATAACTCCGTAGAAACGCATGATGCTCTTGTAATAGCAGCAGTTTAAATCTGAGCAAAAGCTGATACCTAGCGCTATCTATAGGAAATGTCGTGAGGGACATAAAATCAGGGGGAAAGGAGTCTTGCAGAATTTGTATGGAAGGCTTTAGGGATGTATCCAACCAAGGATCCTGATGCAGCTCGGCCAACATCTGCCGCCCTTTGTGAAATTCGCCAGGTGTTTTTGGGCACAACAAAAGGTAGAAGCTATATAACCAGCGGCAGTGCGATATGCATTGTCGGGTATTTAAATTAAATAACGTGCCTTGGCGTTCGCCTAATATGAGAAGGGTGGCTAACGATTTTTTTATCAATTCGATGCACGCCTCTGGTTGGCTGCCTGTTAAGGCTATCTGCTCGAAAATTTGGATGTATTGCATGAGGGCGCGAATCGTGTCTGCTACAGTAGTGTTTTTGGTATCATTGATCAAAGTTTCAAGACGCCTTCGCACTTTGTCTATATATTTAACAGAGGATATTTCGCGGTTTGTTGCGTTGCGGGTTTCTAGGTCGATCAGGTCTAGCTCTAGAGTCTGTTGCGCACTTATTTCTACGACGCTGTTTTTTGCTTCGAGGAGCCTCTTTTTAGCCAAAAGCGGATTTTGATAAAACAGCCATTCGGGCCTTGTTAAAAGATAAGCTAACGATCTTTTTAATAAGACCTTATCATCTAGCGATAGGTTGGTGAAGTGTTCATCGTCAGCTAGGGCGTGTAATTGTGAAAGGGTGTGAATATATTTTTCGTCAATATTTTGACTGCTGCAGCTCGTAAATTTAAATTGGACTTGCAGTAAATCTAGGTATTGGATCAGGTGCATGTCATATCTACTTTGGGGGCTACCAAAGGTTTCATGCAAAGCGGAAATCTTGGAAGATTCCATCAGGTCTTTTTCTATTTCAATCGCCAGCGGAATAGCTTCTATGAACTTACTTGGGCTGACAAGTATTAGCTGTGTAAACAGCCGTCTCAGTACATATTCCCCTTGAGGATCTTTAAGCTCTTGAAAGTGTATTAAAGCAGCATTATAACTTTCGATCAAACTCTGAGGTCCGTTAAAAAATGCAGTCGTAGTGATACTTGTGCTGCAAGCTGTTTCCGCAAGCGTGTTTTCCATAGGCAGTTTGGCACGCAACATAGAAGTGATGGTATTTTCAAATATCAAGGAGCTGTCAGAGGCTATTAAAGAGCGATATTTAAATAAAAACTTCTCTACAGGAGTGTATGTGAGCATGCTCGAGGTGGTTGCATGCAGCCGGTTGTGCGAGAGTAATCGATCTAAATCATGGAAAATGAGCATTAGGGTTTTTAAAGAAGGAGCTGGGATCCCAGCAGCAGGCTGGTAGGCGAGATTGTAACTACCAAGGATATTTAAATGAATAGAGTTCATCATATTTTTATACATGCATGTTATTTTATGAGGATGCAGTATAATGCATCGCCTAATCAGAAGCAACATGCTATTTTTAAAATGGATATAACAAGCGCATATTTGAAAATGTAAATAAATATTTTACTTTTCTTTGGTTTTAAATATGCTGTTTTTCATACGAGAAGACGAGTCAAACTTCTTAGACCAGCCCCATAGAGCTTGTGTGACTGCGGCTTTATATAGACAAAACCAAGGAAAAATCGCATGAAAAATCCAATCTTTAGCTTAGCATTTCTATTCATAGGGTGCTTATCTTTCAGCTTGAGTGCCGATACGGCTTACCTGCAGGACAACATCCGCTATATCGACTGCGTACTAGTCCCGCAGGCCACCAGGAAAGCCGGTCCTTTAAAAAAGACACAGCACGCCGCCAACTCAACAAACTGGGCTGGATATGCTGTAGAAACCAATTTCAGCCGTCCGACGACCAATTCCGTGGACTACGTTTCAGGTAACTGGAATGTGCCCACCCTTTCCGCTTCTTCACCTTCAGCGCAAGGTTACTGTGCAATATGGGTAGGGATCGATGGCTACTCAAGCAATACTGTGCAGCAGATAGGTACGGAGTCAGATTGGAATGTGGAAAATAATACCCAGTTTGACTACGCATGGATAGAGCTCTATCCGGACTATACCTATATTCTCGCTACCGATGAACCCAATAACAACCAAGGCCTCTTTCCTGTGGCTGCCGGCGATGCCATCGGCGCCGCTGTGTATGCTTATGGTGGCGGTGCATATGCGTTGTTGATTATCAACTACACTCAGCAGGTGGGGACCAATATTCCCATCTCAGCCGGAGCCGTCGCTTATGCGCAGAATGTTACCAAGCAAAACTCTGCAGAATGGATTGTAGAAGCTCCCTATGAAAATGGGATTTTGCCTTTAGCTCAATTTACAACGATACAGTTTACGAACTGTTTTGCTACCATGAATATAAATAATCAGCTTTATAGCGGACCTATCGACAATACAGCTCATTGGCAGAATCAGGCCATCACCATGGTCAACCAGACATGCAATCGCCGCAGACAGTGCACAGTCACGAGCACCAAGGCGACGCCTTCAGCCTTGACGGATGGCCCCCTTGCAGGCGACTACATAGACTATACGCAGGTCTTGTTTACTCCGCCGGCTATACCTGCACCGACATCTGTCAGCAGTTTTACCGTGACCTGGGGTCATCAATAACCCAAGTTCAAAAGCCCATTCGGCGATTCTCTCAAGAGGAGAGAGTCGCTTTTATTATTCGCCTAATAATAAGCCCATGTACCCGACTTTTTGACAGCCTAGGGATTCATATAGTTTTTGTGCAGGCTTGTTTTCCTTTTCCCCGGTAAAAATGATCAATTTATGCAACGACAAGATGTGCTTGCAATCGTAAATCAGCTGTTCCATCAGGGCTTTTCCAAGTCCGCGGCGGCGCCATGCGGGCAAGGTAAATACGCCTCCTACCGTGGCTAGACGGGGTGTTTTGGCATTCAGGTTAGCGATAGAAATCAAGGCATCCTCTACAAACAAGCCCCATATCATAGATTGTTGGCATCTTCCTAGATATTCAGCCCGCATTTCCTCTTCGGATATATCTTGAGGTAATTGTTGCTCTATGAGATATTGTTTTCTAAGAGGCAACCACAGGGCATAGTCTTCTGGTCTCAATAACCTAGCTTTTGGATCTCCATGGCATATTCTTGGATCTAACACCAGGGAATAGTTGATTTCTTTGGAGTGATATACTTCTTTTGCAATAATCTTTTGATCCAGAAGATAGCCCCAAAATGCGTTGGCAAATTTCCAATCTCCAATGATGCCGCGCAGAGGTATAGTTTCACGTTTACAATGTTCTAGAATAAGGGAGAAAACTGGTTCATAGCTATCAGACTGCACGAGTAAATTGCCTCGGCGAGTCAAACAAAAGACTCCCAAAATGTCCTTACCTGAGCGCAACAATTTGAAATTGCCCGAATTGACATGAGTGCCTAGAGCAAAGCCATGTTCATGCAAATTGCCTAAAAGGAACACAGCGGTATCTTCATGCGAGGTTAGATAGGCAAGCGCATCTGCTTGATTTGACGGGGTCATTTTTTCAACGGTTATATGCATGTCTTACTCTTGGCTTTCTACTGCGATATATATTTTTACTTCGGGATGGATTTGCGGATGAAAATCAGGCCCGTACACTTCGAAATCGCAGGTATATTTGCGAACGTGAGGAGAGGTCCAAATCGATTGCCATGCCGAAATCAAGCCTTGAGGAAATTCTCCTTGGGTAGTGTATACGGCATAATGGGAAGCGGGGATTTCTTTCCCTACGAGGCCTTCAGGTATATCATGCAGATGTGCAACTTCGCATCCTAAAATCCAGGAATAAGGTTGGGTATGGTCTCCGGCGTAATCTGTATACAAGGCGAGGAGATCATGGTTTAGCTTGTGGGGAATCTTGGCCAAGATGTTTTCTCTAAAGAATCGTTCTTTGTGTGCAGGCATAGCTTGAGAACATTCTTCGTTGTTAGTTCTCAGCTCTAAGCCGATGAAATATTTTCTGGGTACGTGTTGATAAGCTATGTGCATAGAAATCCTTTTAGGAAATTTTGAGCGATTTATTCCTATAAGGATATCACAAAATCTGTTTATTTCGTAAGGAATCCTCATGAATAGAAATGCTAAATTCAATCAATTGATGACTTGATCCTCTATAATTCCCCATATTCATTTGGCAAAGGATCGTAATCTTTTTTAGGTTTTCTAATAAGGCAAATGCAATATAAGGTAAGAGTTCCTCCGGCAAAAACTAAAGGGACTACATACCAAGCGGGATTTAGAGGAGGCCGATTAGGAAAAACCTCTTCGTCACATTGTTTAAGGATGTCTAGCGACAAATTGATAATGCGGTGGGACTGCCAGATATTGGCATCGGAATCCAGAGAATGGCAGGATATAAGCCATCTATAGTGAGGAATATGTTTTGAAGATGCTGTAGTAACAACGATTGATGTGTTGTAAAAATCCAATCGTTCTGCCTCCGTGGCATTTAGGCAAGACAGGCAATGGGGTTGGCAAGCAGTAAATCTATCTTTTACGCAGGCATCAAGCTGGCAGATTTTATCCGCCATATGTGTTGGAGTGGGATCGGTGCGCCTGTGAATGGCGACTCGATAATCCACGGCGTTCAGAAGTTGACAGCTTTGATTCGGGAATTTCTGACCCTCAAAACTGGTGGATATATTGGCATCAGAGATTAATCTAAAGAATTCTTGGCAATCATTCCCTCGTTCTTCATCATCATTTTCAAACAAGGCTCTTGTTAAAGCTGCGGTTTTTTCTGTAGCGGGGGCGTAATTTCCCCACCCCATCCATTTGTCGACCAGATTGCCCAGCCAGGTGACAGACGGCTCTTGCTTTTGCTCCGTCCACCACCTAGAGATAACGCCTTTTTCATACAAGGAGACGACTTTTAAGACAGGGTCATCGGTATTGAGGGCTATCTGTGCGC
>CAYMKI010000037.1:0-23573 GCA_964390695.1 uncultured bacterium | reverse complement strand
TGCGTGTTAATTCAGTTTAAGCGTTTTTAGATAGTCGGTTACCTTTTCCAATGAGGTTTGACCTATTGGCGGACTAGGCGGAAGTTGGCATAGGGCGCCTCAAAGTTGGAGCGGAAGGGGTTGATGTCGAGTCCTCCGCGTTTTGTGTAGCGGGCATATACCGAGAGCTTCTGCGGCTTGCAGCGGTTGAGGATATCCATATACATCTGTTCTACGCAGTGTTCAGCAAATCCCGCATGGTTGCGGTAGGAGATGATGTACCTCAGCAAACCGGCATGGTCGATCTGCGGGCCTGCATAGCGGATGAAGAGCGATCCCCAATCGGGCTGGCCGGTGGCTAGGCAGTCCGACTTTAACAGATGGCTATAGAGGGTTTCTTCTACATGATGAGATGAGGTTTTTAAGAGTCCCGGGTCTAAGCTGTAGGTGGTTACCTCGATATCTTGATCATCCAGGCATAATCCTTCAAATTCCGAGTGTATGCGCATATGTACCGGAAAGAGATGCAGGTTCACTTGCACAGGAGCTTGGATGACTTTGCTGAGGTCTGAGACAAGGGTGGTTTGTACCATTTCAGGAGAGTCGAAGGCAGATTGGTTGAATGAGTTGAGGTACAGCTTAAAGGACTTGGATTCTACGATATACCGTGAGGTACAAGGAAATATGAATTCGCCCAGGGCGATGATGGGCTTGCCTTTGGCATTTAGCCAGGACAGTTCGAAGCCGTTCCAGATATCCGTGCCATCAAAGGGCAGGTCGGATTCTGTCAGGCCTATTTTATCTCTTCCCAAGGAGCGGGATACCGGAAAAAGCAGCTCCGGGGCATATTTTTGGATGTAGGAAGTTTTTTTTCCAAGGGGTGCATCGTGCAACATAATAAGGTTCCTATTTTTTGGATATTAAAAATTTAAGCACATGCAGAGGGTGGCGGCAAAAATATTTCAATAGCTCTGTGTAAGTGACTCTGGTAAGGGGTCTATGTAAGACTTCGGGGTGGTTTTCCAAGGCGTCTTGCAGCCAGTCGGCATGTACTATAAAAAAGTTTTGGGGCAGGTGGCTGAGGTCGAAATAACCTAAACTTTGAGTTTCGCATCCTGTGCGCAGCATGCCATCCACTTCGCTGCATTCGAACACATGGGCAGGAGCGGCTAGGCGGTTAATTGGGGTGTAGAAGGCTATTTTTCTGATGATGCTGACGCGTACGCCTGTTTCTTCCCACACTTCCCGGCAGACTGCCTGCTCTGGAGTTTCATTCATTTCGATGCCTCCTCCCGGAAAAACCCAGACGGGAACATCCCGCCTTTTAATCAGAAGCACCTTGGTTTTATCGCGATTGAACGTGATGCCGATGGCAGCGGGTTTAGCCATGAAGCCTCTGAATATGTTGCTGGAATTGTTCTGGGCTAAGGCCGTCGATTTGCAGACGTTTATGCCTGGCGGCATCTCCTCTGAGGAGGGTGATGGAGGATTTGCTGATGCTTAAGCAGTCGGCGAGAAAGGCAATCAGGGCATCGTTGGCTTGTCCTCTTTCGGGCGGGGCGGCGATCTTGATTTTAAGTTCGCCGTTTTCCCACCCTACAATTTTATTGCAGCTGGACTTTGGAATCACTTTTACAGAAACTATCATGCGTTGCTTAGCTGCCTTGAGGTTTCATCCATGGGAAATAAAGGACGTCGCGGATCGAATGCGAATTTGTCAGCAGCATGACCAAACGGTCGATGCCGATGCCGATGCCGCCTGTTGGGGGCATACCTTGACAGATCGATTCGATGAATTCCTCATCCAACGGACTGGCTTCTTCATCTCCGGCTTCTCGACGCTGCGCTTGCTTTTCGAGCAGTTCTCTTTGCAGTACCGGATCGTTGAGCTCTGTATACGAGTTGCAGATCTCCTGTCTGACGATGAAGCTTTCGAATCTTTCTACGAGGCCTTCTTGGCGCATTTTTGGATTGCGATGCAGCTTACATAGCGGAGTTGTATCGATGGGGTGGTCGATGATATGGTGAGGTTGGATGAGGTGTGGTTCTACATAGACTTCAAAAAGGGCGGCGATCATTAGGCCGCGGGACAAGGATTTTAGTTTTGTTAAGTCCACGTGTCCGCTGTCTTCGAGTTTTTTGCGCATCTGGTCGTCTGAAAGGCTGTCGACGTCGATGTGGCCGTAGTGGAGTATGCTCTCTTTCATCGTCATGCGTTTCCATGGCGCTTTGAGGTCTACTTCAACAATCTCTTCGCTATCGGGCAATTTCGTCTTTATCTTGGTAGTGTTGTACAGCTTAAGAGCTAGAGTCTCGAACAGGTTTTCTACAAAGCCCATCATATCTTCGTAGTCCCAATAGGAAGCATACGCCTCCAAAAGGGTGAATTCTGGGTTGTGGTTGCGGTCGATGCCTTCGTTGCGAAAGACTTTGCCCATTTCGAATACGCGGTCCATGCCGCCGACGATCAATTTCTTCAGGGGAATTTCTAAGGAGATGCGCATGAACATATCTTGATCGAGTGCATTTAATTTGGTAAGAAAGGGCTTCGCTTCAGCTCCGCCGTAGATGCTTTGCAAGACAGGCGTTTCCACTTCTATGAACTGTGCCTGGTCGAAATATTTGCGTATTTCATGCAGGATATAGCTGCGCGTTTTAAAGGTGGCGCGGACATCTTCATTGCAAATTAAGTCCAGCCAGCGTTTGCGGTAGCGGAGTTCTTTGTCGGCCAAGCCGGCGTGTTTGTCGGGCAATGGCAGCAGGGTTTTGCAAAGCAGGGTGACTTTTTTGGCAAATAGGGTCAGCTCGCCCTTATTGGTGAAGAACAGGTGGCCTTCGACGCCGATAATATCGCCCAGGTCGATCTTCTTTTCGATGAATTTTATAGGGCTTAGAGCTTCTCCTGAGCTTTCTGTCGAAGGCGTGTACCCCTCGACTTCGGTAAGATCACGGTTGAACATGACTTGGATGCGTCCGCTGCTGTCTTGGATATGGGCAAAGGCGTTTTTTCCCATAGCGCGAAAGAGAATCAGTCTTCCGGCAAGACGTGCGGAAGGTGTATTTCCGGCGGCGGCGTCTTCGCTATGGCCTAAGGAGTTTAGAGGGTATTTGGCATGAAGATCAGCGGCTTTGTCTTCGTGAGGAAATTTTGGCGGGAATGCTTCCACGCCCAAGCCTTTTATTTCATTAAGTTTTCTTAGTCTGTTTTGGAACTCTTCGTGTTGATGATATTCGGGTTTTTTGATCATATTTATCTAGTTTTTAAAGTATTTTTGTCTAATTTAACAGGTGCTTGAGGAGTTTTCTGCTCGTGACCTGTGGGGTAGCTTCGGACGAAATCCAGCCGCGCGTAGCAATAGACCGTGGTAATAATGATAACCAATCCATAAACGATCCAGTTGAGGTAAAAAAATTGCGTTTGTGCGCTGGCCTCTCTAAAGTTTTGAATCCATTTCTGCATGCACAACTCCATCTTAAGTTTTGATTGGTATTGTGCACGCTTGGGATAAATTATTCAACTCTTCCGATTAAATCGTAGTCTAAGCTATCGGTAATTCTTACCGTATAGCGCTGTCCAAATCCGCTGACTTTTTCGCAGCCTTCATTGATGATGACCGTGCCGTCGATTTCAGGACATTGTCCCGTGTGCCTGCCTTGCATCAGCAGGGGAGATTCGGGATGATAGCCGTCGATAACTACAGTCAGCTTTTTTCCAACCAAGGCTTTATGCCGTTTTTTGGAGATTTTTTGCTGCACTTGCATTAGGCGATGGTAACGGTCCTCTTTGATCTCATCGGAAATTTGATCGGGGAGCTCATAGGCGTGCGAACCGGGTTCTCTGGAAAACTTGAAGATACCGATATTGTCCAAGGGATGCTCTTTGATGAATTGCGCCAACTCTTCAAATTGTTCTTCGGTTTCTCCAGGAAATCCTACGATCAAGCTGGTGCGGATGACTACATTAGGTATTTCTGCCCTCAGCTTTGTAATCGTAGACACGATCTTTTCCTTCGAAGTGCTGCGGTGCATGGATTTTAACATCTTGTCATTGATATGTTGAATAGGCATATCTAGATAAGGGCAGATGCGCGGGTCGCTCTTCATCAAGGCGATCAGTTCATCCGTGATCTCATCAGGATATAGGTACATCAGACGCAGCCAATAATCACCTTTGACATCAAGCATGGATTTAAGGAGATCTATGAGCCCGTCGACTTTCTTGTAGCCTTTGTCCCGTCCATAATCACCTAGGTCTTGGGCGATAAGAATTATTTCTTTTACCCCTTGGTTCAGTAGTGTCTGAAATTCTTTGAGGACCTGCTCTTGACCCTTGCTTTTTAACGGCCCTTTGATGTCAGGAATGATGCAATAGGCGCATTTCTTCCTACAGCCTTCGGCGATTTTGAGGTAGGCGTAGTGCTTGGGAGTAGATAATTGCCGGGGAACTTCTCCTGCTTCCAAATAGCTGCGGGCAGAGGTTATCATTTCGCCTTCTTGGGTTGATTCCACGGCTTTTAAGATACCTTCCACATCTCCCGATCCTAGTAAATAGTTGACATCGGGGAATTTGTCTTTGATCTGCGAGCTATGGGTTTGCACCATACAGCCCGTGACGATGAGCTTGGCGGTCTTTTTCTTGTGCTGCAGAGAGTCCTGAACAGCCCCCATCGATTCGTTGCGCGAAGCTTCAAGAAAGCCGCAGGTGTTGATGACGATGTAATCCGCCTCTTCAAGTGTTTGGGCGACTTCATAGCCGGCCCTTAAAAGAATACCTAGCATGACTTCGCTATCTACAAGATTTCTAGGACAGCCAAGGCTGATAAAATAGATTTTGTTGCCGTCTAGATCAAATTCTATGGATCCGGGCTTCTTCGGCTTTGTCTTGGGGCTCTTGGGTGCAGAGCTTTTATTATCCTTTTTTAGGATAGGCAGCATGTGTAGACTCCGTTTAAATATGTGTAATTGTAGAGGAATTGGCAAAATTCGAAAAGTGCTGGATTTTGCAATTCCCTCTGTATCTATAACTTACCAGCTAAGGATGACTTTTCCGGATTGTCCAGAGATCATAGCTTCAAATCCCTTTTGAAAATCATCGACATGATAGCGATGGGTGATCACGGGTGTTAAATCCAATCCGCTTTCTAGCAGATGCGCCATTTTATACCAGGTGCCGAAGATTTCACGTCCATATATACCTTTAAGGACCAGCATCTTAAATATGACCAGGTTCCAGTCTATGACAGTATTCGGCGGAAGGATGCCCAATAAGGCTACTTTAGCGCCATTTTGCGTAGTTTCAAGGATGGTGGAAAGCGCTTGCGGACTGCCGGACATCTCTAGGGCGACAGTAAATCCATACTGGATGCCTAATTTTTGCATCGCAGCATTTAAGGTTTCGTGTTTGAGGTTGACGGTATAAGTCGCCCCCATTTTTTTGGCGAGGTCTAAGCGGTATTCATTCATATCGGTGATGACCACATGTCGCGCCCCAGCTTTTTTTGCTATACCTACGGCCATTAAACCTATGGGACCGGCACCGGTAATGAGCACATCTTCGCCGGTGAGCTCGAAGGATAAGGCGGTATGTACGGCATTGCCATAAGGATCGAAGATAGAGCCGATTTCGTCGGAGATAGTCGAAGGCAGTGCGAATACATTTTCACCAGGAAGGGTAAAATATTCGGCGAAGCAGCCGTTGCAGTCGTAGCCGAATCCTAGAACATCCATGCACAGGTGCTTATGTCCTCTTCGGCAGGGGGGGCAGACGCCGCAAGTGATGTGGCCTTCGCCGCAGACTCTGTCGCCTACTTTGAATCCCTTGACATTTTTACCCACTTCTACGATTTCGCCCATGAATTCGTGGCCGATGATTAAAGGAGTCGGGACTCTTTTTTGGGCCCAATCGTCCCATTTATATATATGCACATCGGTGCCGCAGATGGCGGTTTTATGGGGTTTAATCAGGACTTCATGATCTTTCAGTGTTGGAAGGGGGACGTCTTCCATCCATAAGCCTGGCGTTCGATGCCTTTTAACTAGTGCTTTCATAAAAAATACTCCTTTTCGAAAAACAATTACTTCCAATTTTAATAAAAAATACACTTTTTATTAAAGGAAAAAATTAGAAAAAAAATAGAAAAGTTTAAATTTTAAAAATAACCTTACGTTATGAGCCAATGAAACTAGTTCTTTTTGGCGACTGTTCATTGAAATCCAATTAAATGATTGCGAAAGTTAAGAAAATCATCTACATTATTATGTGTCATTGTAACGGATAAGGATATGTCATATACGCCTCTGGCAGAGCAATTTAGACCTAAACAACTTTCGGAGATCATTGGGCAGGACCACCTGGTAGGTCCAAAGGGATTTATCACCGGCTTAATACAAAAGAAAAAGCCCTTATCTATATTGCTGTGGGGACCTCCGGGCAGCGGCAAGACCTCAATAGCCCAGCTATATGCCAAGGCTTTTGGATTGAAATATGAATCAATCAGTCCGATATTCAATGGGATTGCCGATTTAAAAAAAATTATCAAAGATTCCGAATCTCATCCATTATTCGGAAGGACCTTGCTGCTTTTCGTTGATGAGATCCATCGATTTAACAAAGCCCAGCAGGATGCTTTTTTACCCTATCTCGAAAGCGGCAAGATCATCATGATAGGTGCCACTATAGAGAATCCCTCTTTCTATTTAAATGCAGCTCTATTGTCGCGTTTACGGGTATTGAAGCTCAATCCTCTCAGCGACGAAGCATTGGATTGCCTCATCAGCAAGTATGAGAGTCAAAGACATGCATTAAATCTTACTCCGGAAGCTCGAGGGTATTTAATTCAGGCTTCTCAAGGAGATGGAAGGTATCTCTTTAATTTGCTAGAAAATGTCGAAACGCTTCTGCAAGAAAACCACGAGCCCATCACATTAGAGAGATTGGAAGAAACTGTTCAGAAAAGACCCGCCTTATTTGATAGGGGAGCCGATCAGCATTACAATTTGATTTCGGCCTTGCACAAAGCCGTGAGGGGATCGGATCCGGATGCAGGCTTATATTGGCTGTGCCGCATGCTGGAAGGTGGAGAGGAACCGCTGTTTATTGCACGTAGGTGCATACGCATGGCCTCTGAAGATATCGGATTGGCAGATCCGCAAGCCCTGCCCTTAGCCATTGCCGCTAGGGATGCTTATGAGATGCTCGGCTCACCCGAGGGCGAATTAGCCCTAGCTCAAATTGTGGTGTATTTGGCTTTGGCTCCCAAAAGCAATGCCGTGTATACTGCTTATAATCGATGCCGCGAAGCTGCCTCACAGACCACGCACATGGATCCGCCCGCTATCATTTTGAATGCCCCCACCAAAACTATGAAAGAGCTGGGGTACGGAAAAGGCTATGTTTACGATCACGATACTCCTCAAGGCTTTTCCGGCCAGAACTATTTTCCTCCCGATTTAGGGCGCCAGGACTTTTATCATCCCGTCGAACGCGGTTTCGAAAGGGAAATGTCCAAGCGGCTGGAGTATTTTCGCAAATTGCGCGAGAAACTAATACCCTAATTTGTCAAATTCAGATCAAAATTCGAGAAATCGAAGAAAAAACAGCCCACTCGCGGAATGTGGGATATAATGGAGTTTGTACTTTTTTGACAGCCTTCTCACAAGCCCTTTGGGCTGGTGAGAGAGTTGTTAAAAGAGATGCATAATATATTGTCATAAGGTGGAGTATACTCAAAATACATCATTGCAAAAGTTGCGAAAATCATCTATAGTATTGCGCGTCATAGTGTGTTTGTATTGTACTGAATTAAATTAACAAATTATGGCTATTTCATATTAAAATTTCGAGAGTATTCATCATCACTTATTAAGCATAAAATTATCCAAATTACGTAATTTAAGGAGAATAAAGAATGTCTGTGCAAAATAATAGTTTGTTTTCAAGTTCGGCTTGTAATGCTCAAGCAGATTTAAATTTTCATATAAATAATCCGGAATTTCTAGCATCAGCTGATAAGCTTTTAGATGATATCATCCAGCAGAAATTTAACCCTAAAAAGCGAAAGCTCTCAGTTTCCCAGCCTCTAGAATTATCGGGTGGAGGCGCCTTTAAAAAAGTTAAACTGGAACCTTCAGCCTCACAAAATGATCATCATGTTGAACCTGCGCCTTTTCCTAAAGAAGAGATCACTTTACCTAATGGAGATAGATATGTTTATTCCAAGATAAATGGCAAGCGAGAAGGATCTGCGAAAGGATATTTGAAGAACGGTAGTGTCCTCGATTTTATTTTTTTGAATGATTTCCGACATGGTCCGGCGGCTCTGAAAAATTCACGCGGCGATGTGATTCATTTTTATTATGTAGAGGGGCAGATGCAAGGCAAAGCCATCGAACATAAAGCCGATGGAACTACAATTCAATTTAGCTATGTGGACAATTTCAAAGAAGGCCAAGCCAGGCTGACGTGTCCAGCCAAGAAAATAAGCCTGGAATATCACTACCATCATGGTCTTAAAGAAGGGGCGGCGATCCTCAAACACTCGGATCAATTTACCGTCAAATTCTCGTATGTCGAGGGAGAACCTGAAGGATATGCCGAGTTTGAGTGTCCGAGTTATAAGATGGTATTTAATTATAGTGAAGGTGTTCGGGAGGGGGTTGCCACGTTGTGTTATACAAATGGAGAAATAAAGGATTTCATGTTTAATGAAGGCAAAGCAACTCCTTATGAAATACCAGCGCAAATATCTCCAGAAGGGAAAGGTCTTTCTAGAGATAGTATTTAAGAGAATAAATGGCAAACTCATATAGAGTGGGAGGTTCAAGAAAAATCTGAGAAAATCATACCCTCCGTTTCTAATGTATTATCAATGCCTATTAATGCATTATCAACGCCTATTATTGAGCAGATATCAGGTGAGATATCGCCGTCTGATTGGGACGATTTTATCAAAAGCCTGCGTTAGAGTTAGTTTTATGCCAGAGGGATTGTGATCGTAGGTCATCTATCTCTTTGTGCATATTGTGAATTTGTCGAGAAGTTGTCCGAGAAACCTGAGTAAGCAAACAAAATACTTGAAGGACGACAGCTTTTTATGATATGAAGGACCTCAATTTCATGAGGGGTGGAATTCAATCACAGAAGTTTCTTTATTACAATATTGTCATAAGAGATAAGGGACGCACCCTTTTTGATTGAATGTCTCCCGTTAAAATGTAGGGGTTTATATGCGAAAATTAATGACGCTTTTCTTTGTGGGAATGGCTGCGGTTTTTAATGTGCATGGTGAATTCAACCAGCCGATGTCGAATTTTGAAGTTGCTGGAGGTTATAGGCTAGGAAATTTTGCATGGGCCATAGCCGGTCTGGATGATTCTCCTCAGGAATTGTGGAAGCAGAAGTTTAATAATCTCAAGATGTATGAGGTATCGGTCAACGCCAATTATACCACATGCAATAACTACTACGTGCGCTTTAGCGGCAATGTGGCCAGAATTTATCAAGGTGCCTGCCGCAATACCGGATATGGCATTGACTCGGATGTCAGCAATGGCTCTAGCGAAGATATGATGCCAATATCCAGAATTAGTGGAGAAGCCGATAAAGGATATGTTTATGATCTGGAAGGATGCGTAGGCTATCAGTTTACCTCCAATGGAAGGCGCTTTGTGGGAACGCCAGTTATTGGGTGGAGTTTAAATTTCCAACATCTGAAGATGAATCATGGCCACCAGACGTTGGAGGGGTTGACCCCTTTGCATGGTCATCATGCGGTATATAAACCCAGATGGTGGGGGCCTTTTGTCGGATTTGATTGGATGGTTTCGGTAGAGGTTCCGTGTTTTTTACTGTACGGAAATCTCGAATATCATTTTTCGAAACAGTACCGCGCTAAGGGGACTTGGAATTTAGACCCCCTTTATGCGATCGATTTTAGAGACAGGTCCAAAGGATCTGGTTTTGTCATCAATCTTGGCGGCAACTATAAGGTATGCAGTGGCTTCTTTATAGGCGTATTGGGCCAGTTTCAGAAGTTTAGGGCAGGAGATGGCAAACACCATACGGGGGATGCCTTTGATTTTTTATCGGATAGCGATAGCTTGGAGGAATTACCGGCCATTTCATCCACTAAGCTGAGATATGCCAAGTGGAATTCGGTGAGTGTGGCTATAACGTTGGATTTCCGTTACTGGGACGATATTTAATCCGATGTCTATGTCAATAGGGGAAATCGCACCTACTGATAGCAGACTGCTTTACTTGCCAAAAGATCTATTGGATTCAATTTTAGGTAGCCTTGGAGCTAGTTCCAGGGCTGTCTGTTTTTCGGTTTCTATTCTCTTTAAAAAACGTGTTGTAGAATATGAAACACCTCTATGGATCAAGTTTTTAGCTGAAAGACATATAAAGGTACTTAAAGCCTCTCCTAGAGAAGAAGCTGTAGCTTATATTAGAAATTATTGTCATTTCTTTTATATGCGTTTTCCCCAGGTGAAAGCTCAATTTCGCACTTTTCCTCAAAATCCATTTTTAGCTAAAGAATGGATTGATAATCTCGATGATATTGTCAGTTACAAAACCGTCGAATCGATAGATTTAAAAGAAGATGCAGTCTCACGACAGTATCTTCTAGAACAAGATGGAGGGCGATGGCAAAAAAATTATGCTGTCATTCAAGCTGTATATAAACAAGTACATTCAGAAGAAGAAATAGAACGGCTCGTAGAGGATCTATTAGCTTCAGGAATAGAAGTAAAAGCTTATACGATTAATCAAATGATATATCATGCTTGCCCGGAGGCTTATATATGGCGCCTCTTACCGCACGCCAAAATTGTCCATTATGAGGTGCTATGCGACTATGCCATTTCACAACGCTACTCGGAAGAGTTAGTCGCCTATTTTTTAGACAAGGCTGCGACAATTAAATCTTGTTCTATTTTAGAGGCTGTCAATAAAAAATATTCACTCGATTTGGTAACCCGGCTGATGGATAAGCTCGCAGCCACTTCTGATGGAGATCCGTTGTTCAGATTGATGGAACTTAACTATCCTGAACCCCTTGTTATAGCTTTGCTAGAGAAGACTCGATACACTCGAGAAAGGCATGTGAAGAAAGCACTTGAATCGGGATATTCCCCTTACCTAGTAAATTTATTGACAGCAAAGCTGCCTTCAAGATACCATCCTGCCTTTTATTGTGCGTTAATTTAGTTTTTTTATTTTGCAAAATCCAGCTAGAAGGGTGGATCTTAGGAGGCAAAGACGGATGGATGCGTGTATTTTAGAGATTCCAAGGGATTGTTATCCTAATTTTCTACATCGATTGGATGATTCGTCGCGAGCGAATTTATTAGCCACCTGCAAATTTTTTCAGAAAGTCGTGGTTGATTTTGAAAAGCCTCATTGGGTCGATTTTCTTGCTAAACGAAAATTTAAGGGTTTAAATGTAAAAAATCCACGAACCAAAGCTTTAGCCTATTTAAAAGCTTATTGCCATTTTTCTATAAATATCCCGAGGTGCGTAAAACTTTTGAGACCTTTCCGCAAGCCATTTTTATGGCCAAGCAGGAAATAGACCGAATACCGGTGCTTGATATTATTAGCCTAGGTATTTTTGAACTTTCCTGTCCACTGCTTGTAAGATGCGTTCGACAGGGGGTTGTTTGTGATGAGGAGGAATTTCGTTTTGTTCTGGAGTAGGACTCTGGCAGAAAACTCAGTGAAGATGTTTTTGAGCATTATTTAGCCAAACCTAATTGTTCCTTGTCCATGATCGAACTTATGATCGATAAGTTAATAGAACAAAAGGCAACCATTTTACGAGTTGAACTCCTGCATAAAATGATGGCCAAGAAATTGAACGAATCTCTGATTCTAGCCCTATTGACGCAGGTAACATTATCGGAGAGTGACTATAGATCATGTTTCGAATATGCTATACATTTTAATTATTCCCTTACACTTGGTCTTTATTTTTTTGAGAGGATTGATACTGTAAGCTGCGATTTTCTATCCCGTTTTGTGAGTTATAGAAATAAGAGCTATGAAGTTGTATTTGCAGATTTATTGGCTAAAACTTTTTTGGCAGGTGATGTCAGTGCAGATGATATCCTCGAACGCTTAATTTTAAGTTCTTTTTCTGATTCAAGTATTGAGTTGATCTTGTCAAGAGTGAAATTTGTTGATGAGAGAAGATTAGAAAATGCTTTGGACAAAAAATATTCGCCTATGCTTTGTAAAAAAATAACTAGTAAAATCAGATGTGTCTCTGTTTCTTGCTTGAATTGCGCTTTAGACCACCACGTGTCTGAGGAGCTGTTTCTCGAATTAGTGGATAAACTCGAAAATTTGCCCAGGTATAGGCGAAGAGGTATCCCCCTTGATAAAGTCATGGAGCTCTATTTTATTTTGTCCAAACTCCAGTAAAAACTCCCTTGATCCATATTTAGTTTCGATGATAAATAGATAAGTGAAAAGGGGGCTTTTATGCTTGTTGATCCGGGCTTTGCTAATCTGGCCCTTGTGGAAGAGGTATATGAGAAATTCCGAGTAAATCCCAATAGTGTCGATCCTAGCTGGCAGCAGTTTTTTCGCGGTTTTGATCAATTTCAACCCTCTCGTGTTCAAGCTGTTGAGGTTGTCAAGGCTTCCTCTGCCGCAACAAGCCTGTCTAGGCCAGCAGCCGTATCCCCGCAGAAAGCGGCAGCGGCAGACTCAGATGCCAGAGTATACAATCTGATCGAAGCTTATCGCACCTATGGACATCTGATCGCTAAAATCAACCCTATCCAGACGCATTCCCTTCCTGAACCCAGAGAATTGTCTTTGGAGGCGGCGGGATTTAAGCCTGAAGACCTGGATAAGGTATTTCCCACTTACAGTTTACTGGCAGAAAAAGAGGCACCTCTGGTAAAGATCATCCAGACCTTGCGCGAGATATACTGTCAAAACGTCGGTGTGGAGTATAAAGGGTTGGGAAATCGCGAGCTAGAACTTTGGCTGCAGCAGCGCATCGAACCCACCCGCTGTAACATAGACTTGAGCATCGATCAAAAGCAGATGATCTTGCATGATCTCAACAAGTCTGAGTTATTGGAATCTTTTCTGCATACTAAGTATGTGGGGCAAAAGCGCTTTTCATTAGAGGGAGGGGAAACCTTGATCCCGATGCTTTCCTCGCTGATAGATACCTCGGCGCATTTGGGGATGGAAGAGTTGGTCATTGGTATGGCCCATAGAGGCAGGTTAAACGTCCTTAGCAACATTTTCAACAAATCCTATGTGGAAATTTTCAGCGAGTTTGATGAATCTTACATTCCAGAATCATTTGAAGGTAGCGGAGATGTCAAGTATCATAAGGGATTTACTTCAGAAGTTCATACGCGCCACAACCAAAAGGTGCGGCTATATCTTCTGCCCAATGCCAGCCACTTGGAATCGGTAGATCCTATCGTGGAAGGACAAGCTTACGCCTTGCAAAGAAAGCATGGAGACGATCAACGCAAAAAGGTGGTGCCGGTGCTGATCCATGGCGATGCGGCTGTAGCTGGACAAGGAGTGGTATATGAGACCCTGCAGCTGTCCAAACTTTCAGGTTATGCAACAGGGGGAACTCTGCATATTGTGATTAACAATCAGATAGGCTTTACCACTTTGCCCAAGGATGCCCGCTCGACACGTTATTGCACGGACATCGCCAAGGCTTTTGGCTGCCCTGTCTTCCATGTCAATGCTGAGGATCCGGAAGCTTGCGTCTTTGTCACCAACCTAGCGGTGGAGTTGCGTCAGAAATTTCACTGTGACGTATTTATCGATTTAATTTGTTATCGTAAATATGGTCACAATGAGAGTGATGAGCCTGCCTATACGCAGCCGGTGGAATATCAAGCCATCAGAAAAAAAAGGCCCATCAGGGAGATATACAGAGAAGAGCTCATCCATCACAGCTTCCTGGAAAAATACATGGCTGAGCAAATGGAAGTGGAATTTAAAAAATCACTGCAAAAAGCTTTGACGGATGTAAAAATCCCCCAGAGAAAAAATGGAGGCAACAGCCAGGATATTTCCTCAGGGTTTTTGAACAGATCGACTCTTTCCACAGCTGTGCCGAAATCTGATTTGCAACAGATTGCTACGGGCTTAAGCAGGATACCTTCGAGCTTCAATATCCACCCCAAGCTGTTGCATCTGCTTAAAGAGCGTTTTTCTATGGTAATGGAAGGCGAGCAAGCTAAACCCCTAGATTGGGGCATGGCCGAGACCTTAGCTTACGGCTCGCTGTTGTGGCAAGGCATGGATGTGCGTTTAACAGGACAGGATTGTTGCAGGGGGACCTTCAGCCATCGGCATGCAGTGCTGATGGATCAGGTAAAGGATCTGCCCTACTATCCTTTAAAACAGCTTAAAGCCGATCAAGGGTGTTTTGAGGTGATCAATTCGCCTCTATCGGAATTTGCGTCCTTGGGTTTCGAGTTGGGCTTTAGCCTAGTTAAACCACAAGCTCTCGTCATCTGGGAAGCGCAATTTGGGGACTTTGCGAATGGGGCGCAGACTATCATCGATCAATATATAGCCTCAGGCGAAGAGAAGTGGATGCAGAAAACCGCTTTAACCTTATTTTTACCCCACGGCTACGAAGGGCAAGGTCCTGACCATTCCTCGGGCAGGATGGAGAGATTTTTGCAGCTTGCGGGCAGAGATAACATGCGCATAGTCAATCCCTCCACTCCGGCGCAGCATTTCCACTTGTTAAGATCCCAGGCTTTAGATCCTATCCGCAAACCGCTGATCGTGTTTACCCCCAAGGGACTGCTGCGTCATCCTGGCTGTGTGAGCGCCTTGTCGGAGCTGACCCAAGGGGGATTTAGCCCTATTTTGGACGATCCGCAGAAGCCCAAAAAGGCCAAAACCCTTATTTTTTGTTCAGGCCGTATCTATTATGATCTTTCGGCCGCGCGGGCGCAAAAAAATGTCCAAGATGTCGTCTTTGTGCGTATTGAACAGTTGTATCCTCTCGATAAAGCTACCCTCAAGGCTATAGTGGATAAATACAAAGGCTTCTCTGAAGTGTATTGGGTACAGGAAGAGCCGGCCAATATGGGAGCATGGGAATATATGCGAGGCGAATTATCGGCAATTTTGCCCAAAGATAAACCATTACAATATATTGGAAGAGCGCGCAGTGCGACCACAGCGGTAGGGGCTCATGCCGTGCATAAACAAGAACACCATGAAATTATCGAGGCAGTATTCAAGCAATACGATTTCAAAATGCCCGCAGAAGCCATAGAAACAAAAAGGATTTAATGCATGAAAATCGAAATCAAAGTACCAGCCATGGGGGAGTCGATATCAGAAGCGACGATTGGAAGCATCTTAAAACCAAATGGTTCCAAAGTAAATGTGGATGATGAGATTCTCGAATTAGAAACCGATAAGGTCAATCAGGTCATTTATGCTCCTCAAGCCGGGGTCGTCACAGTGGCAGTTACACCGGGTCAAACTGTCAAAGTTGGTGAGGTGATAGGTTTTGTAGAGGCCGGTGCGATCGTAGAGACCAGCGCTTCTGCAATCCAGGGAGCCGCAAGTAAAGTGCCGTCTTCCTCTCCTGGGCAAAAAGAAGCTTTAGCTCCGCCTCCTTTGTTGCAGCCGCCTCTGGCCAAAGAAGGAAAATCGCGTGGAGCTCGGGTAGCCAAGGAGGAGTTTTTGCAGGAGTTTTCTAGAGAAGCTTCGGAGCCGCCGCCGTTTATTCCGGCAAAAGCCCGGGAAGTCCCTGTAGAGGATAAGCACCAGGATGCGAAGCGGACCTCGAGGCAAAAGCTTTCGCGCGTGCGCCGAGTGATTGCAGAGAGGCTAGTGGAAGTGCAGCATGCCACAGCTATGTTGACGACATTTAATGAGGTGGATATGAGTGTCGTCATGTCGTTAAGAGAAAAATATAAAGAACAATTTGCCAAGGAATACAATGTACGCCTTGGCCTCATGTCTTTTTTTGTGAAGGCCTCAGTGTCTGCCCTTCAAGCTTATCCTGAATTTAATTCTTATATTGAAGGCGACGATCTTGTGCGCAGGGAATATTTTGACATAGGCATCGCTGTGGGCACGGACAAAGGTTTGTTTGTCCCGGTGATCAGGGATTGCGACAAAAAGAGCTTTGCTGAAATAGAGTCCAGTCTTGAAGCCTATGCAGCCAAAGCCAGAGAGGGCTCGATAGCCGTGGATGATTTGCAAGGAGGAGGTTTCACCATTACCAATGGGGGAGTCTATGGTTCCATGTTATCCACGCCTATTCTCAATCCCTCCCAGTGCGGCATATTAGGCATGCACAAAATTAGCAAGCGAGCCGTAGTTATTGACGATCAAATAGTCATCAGGCCCATGATGTATCTTGCGCTGAGCTACGACCACCGCATTGTGGATGGCAAGCAGGCTGTGTCGTTTTTAGTGCATATAAAAAATCTGTTGGAAGATCCGGCACGATCTCTGCTGGATATCTAAAAATAAGGCTATATGTCAGTTACAAATTATGATGTTGTCGTCATAGGTTCGGGTCCCGGGGGTTATATAGCGGCAGCTAGAGCTGCGCAGCTAGGATTGTCTACCGGTTGTATTGAGAAAAATACCACTGTCGGCGGTACCTGCCTAAATGTGGGCTGTATTCCCTCTAAAGCTTTGCTTCAGTCGACCGAGTACTATGATTTGTTGCACCGCCATTTGGCAGAACACGGGGTGGCTTTTGATCACTTAAGCTATGATTTTTCCAAAATGATGCGGCGCAAGGAAGAGGTCGTCAAAAGCTTGGTAGATAGTGTAGCGCATTTGCTGAAACGCCATTATGTAACGCTCATCAAAGGAACGGCGCGCTTTCTGGATGCTCATACCTTGGAAATTTGTGACGATAAAGAGAAACGCAAGGTCGCGTCCAAAAATTTTATTGTAGCTACTGGATCTGAAGTGGCGGCTTTGCCTTTTTTACCCATAGACGAGCAGCGTGTCCTTTCCTCAACCGGTGCTTTAGCACTGCAGGCTGTACCTGGATCATTGTTGGTGATTGGAGCCGGCGCTATTGGACTGGAAATGGCTTCGGTGTACAACCGATTAGGGTGCAAAGTAGTCGTAGTGGAAATGCTGGACCGCGCAGCGCCTGCCATGGATCAAGCCATTAGCAAAGGATTGCTGCAGTCATTGAAAAAACAGGGTATAGAGTTTTTTTTAAGCTCGCAAGTCCTTAGCGCCAGTGTAGGAGCAGATTCTATAGAATTAGAGGTACTGCAAAACAATCAGAAAAGCCGATTGTCCGCCGAAAAAGTACTCGTCGCTATTGGGCGGCGTCCATCTACTGCTGCACTTGGCCTGCAAGACATAGGTGTGAAAGTTAATGGCAAGGGGTTCATTGAGGTCGATGCAAATTTTAGATCTTCCTTATCGCATATATATGCCATCGGTGATGTCATCGAAGGGCCTATGTTAGCACATAAAGCTTCGGAAGAAGGTCGCGCCGCTGCGGAAATTATCGCTGGAAAACATCCCGAACTCACTTACATGGCTATTCCTAATATCATCTATACCCAGCCTGAAGCGGCTTCAGTAGGACTGACAGAGCAGGAAGTCAAAGAGACACATCTAGATTATGTTGTGGGAATCAGTTATTTCAAGGGAAATGCCCGTGCCCGCTGTTCGGGAAATACCGAGGGTTTCGTCAAAGTTTTAGGGGAGGTCCGCACCGGAAGGTTGCTGGGCATGCATATTCTGGGAGGGCACGCCTCCGAGATGATCCAAGCGGGGGTGTATGCGATGCAAACGGGAATGACTTTGGAAGAGATGGCCGCAGCTTCGCATGCCCATCCTACCTTGGCAGAAGCCATCAGCGATGCTGTCCTGCAAGCTCTTGGACGGGCAATGCATTAATATGAAAGGAATTATTGCCCTTGACATTGACGGTACGGTTACCGATAAGCTGCATGATTTGCCTGTAGATGTTAAGCATTACCTTGAACGGTTAACTCAGGAAGGCTGGCGGTTGATATTCATCACGGGAAGGCCTTTCACTTGGGGATATCCCATTCTTAAGTCTTTAGACTGTCCATTCCATTTAGCCGTTCAGAACGGTGCGGCTATTCTGGAGATGCCTCAAAAAATCATGAAAGCCAAGCGATATTTGCAGGCGAACCTTTTGGAGGGATTGGACCGGATTTGCCTGGGCGAAGCCTCGGACTATATTATCTATTCCGGCTGCGAGCACGAAGATGTTTGCTATTTTCGCCCTTCCCATTTTGACCCGAAACTATTATCATATCTGGAGGAACGCAAACAGACACTTGGTGAAACATGGATATCTGTGGAAAACTTTAAGCAGCTGCCCATCCATGAGTGGGCTTCAGTGAAGAGTTTTGGAGATGTGGATTTAGCGCAAAAGCTGTCTTTCAAGTTTGAATCCGAGTTGAATTTGCATGCTCCTTTGATCCGCGATCCCCTGAATACGCAATATTATGTCATCCAGGCCACACATCCGCATGCTGATAAAGGGCAAGCTATACGTGAATTTAGCAAGTTGACAGGAGAGCCTCCAGTGATCATAGCCGCTGGCGATGATAATAACGATGCCTCCATGTTTGCGGTTGCGGATATCAGGATAGTCATGGAGACGGCGCCTGCCCATCTTCTTGAAATGGCCGATGTGATAGCTCCATCTGCCGCTAAGCAAGGCATTATAAAAGGATTAGCTGAAGCTATAGAAAGGTTTGCATGAATGGGATCATGGGGTTTGAAAACCTAAAAATTAACTGCATCATAGGCATAAATCCTGAGGAGAGAGTTGCTCCTCAAGATATCTATATCGATCTAAAAGTCCAGCAGGATTTGACGCGCTGCTTTCAAACCCAGGCTGTTGAAGACACTGTGGACTATGTTAAGCTGGCTCAAATTAGCTTAATCGAGGCGCAAAACCAGCATGGACTGCTGGAAGTGTATGCTCAAAAGGTATTGGATCAAATCTTTCATGAATTTTCTGTGCACTGGGCCTGGATCAGGATCAAGAAACCTAAGGCTATTCCGGGAGCACAGTGGGCATTTGTGGAATTGGAAAAAGGGGTTAGGCGATGAACTGGGCCCTTGTCACCGGCGGAGGTCAGAGGCTAGGAGCCGAGATCTGCCTTAAGCTAGCCGAAGAAGGCTATGATGTGGTTGTCCACTACAATCATAGTGAATCACAAGCTATGCAGGTGGCAGACCAGTGCAGGCGTAAAGGCGTGCAAGCGGAGATACTGCAAGGCGATTTTGAGAGCTTGGAAACAACTTTGGATTTTGCTCAAAGATATATGCAAAGATTTTCCGAAACTAGCTATTTGATCAATAACGTCGGAAATTATCTCATTAAGTCACCAACAGCGACGTCGCCTGAAGAATGGTTGGCACTCATGCAAAGCAATCTGAATGCGCCTTTTGCCCTGATTCATGCGTTAATGAGTGGAATAAAGCGCAATAGGGGATGTATTATCAATATAGGTGTAGCGGGTCTGTCAAACTTAAGAGCGGATACTTATAGCACCTGCTACAGCTGCGCAAAGACTGCTTTGTGGGTTTTAACCAAGTCTTTGGCTTTGGAACTGGCTCCCTTTGGCGTGAGGGTAAATATGGTCTCTCCTGGATATTTAGATATTTCAGTGGATCATCCGTCTAGCCCGGTCAAGCTGCCCATGGGGCGTACCGGAACCGGTGCTGAAGTGGCGGAGGTGATTGCCTTTTTGCTCAAGGATAAAAATGCTTATATCACCGGCCAAAACATAGAAGTGGCCGGTGGTGTGAGGTTGTGAGCCAATAGAGAATAGGATGGTCTTGCCCTCTGCAAGACTCCTTACCCTTGAAATTTTTCATTAGAGAACCTCTTTCGAAACAGGAATTAAATTTAAATTTCATTAAAACCCAACCCAACTTGTCCCCTAAATCCTAGCTCACATTGAATCAGGCAATTGAGATAGCGCAGCTAATGTCCGAAGTCAAGGGTTATTCCCTTGACAAGGCATTAGATGCGTTAGATCAGTTGTCTGATTCAATGTGAGCTAGAGAGGCTAAAACTCCCTTAGTATGAAGAGGCTATCTTTTCGGTCGATCGCTTAATGGTAGGCGGTGCTTTATCTGTAATGCAGTTCTTCTCTATGGTGATTTCGGAAATGGTATCGTCTGAGGGGACCTCGAACATAAGCTCCCGCATGAGATTTTCCAAAATAAGCCTAAGAGCCCTTGCGCCTGTTCCGGCTTCGAGTGCTTTTTGGGCGATAGCTTTAAGAGCATCATCAGTAAAGTGAAGCTTGACACCTTCAATATCGAACATTGCCATGAATTGTTTGACCACAGAATTTTTTGGTTCTGTAAGAATTGCGGTCAAATCCTCTAAGGTTAATTCGTTACAGTTGGCGATGCTATTAAATCGTCCGATAAATTCGGGAATCATCCCAAAGTGAATGAAGTCTTCTGGTTCGGCTTTAGACAATAACATGCTTTTCTGAGCTGGGTCTACAATTTCTTTTTCGGCCGTTGAGAAACCTATTGTGCTTTTGCCTAAGCGCTTGGCAACAATACGATCCAGGTTGACGAAAGCGCCTCCGACGATAAAGAGGATATTCTCGGTATTGACTTTAATATATTCTTGGTTGGGGTGTTTTCTTCCTCCTTTGGGAGGTACGTTGGCGATGGTGCCTTCGACGATTTTGAGTAGGGCTTGCTGCACACCTTCGCCTGACACGTCGCGTGTAATCGAAACGTTGGAGGTAGTTCTGCCGATCTTGTCGATTTCATCTACATAGATGATTCCCATTTCGGCTTTAGCGATATCGTAGTCAGCGGCTTGTAGCAAGCGCAAAATGATGTTTTCCACATCTTCACCTACGTAGCCTGCTTCGGTTAAAGTGGTGGCATCTGCAATAGTGAAGGGCACATCTAATAAGGAAGCTAGGGTTTTAGCGATCAGTGTTTTGCCAGAGCCTGTGGGTCCAAAGAGCAGTACATTGGACTTGTTAAATTCGACTTCTGACTTGGTATTGAGGCTAAGAATGCGCTTATAGTGGTTGTATACAGCGACGCTGATGGTGCGTTTGGCATTCTCTTGTCCCACGATATATTCGTCGAGTTTGGCTTTGATCTCTTTGGGTTTGAGGATCTTAAACTCAAAGGGGGCTGTGGTAGAAGGTTTCTTTTTTTCAATAATCCCAGAGCACAACTTAATGCATTTATCGCAGATATAGACATTAGGGCCCGAGATTAATTTTTCGACAGAATCCTCACCGCGTCCGCAGAAGGAGCAGGTGATGGAAAGGTTGTTGTTGTTCGATTTTTTTGTCATGGGAAAACTTGCTACTTTTTCTTTGAGATAATAATTTCATCGATCAATCCATAGCTCTTGGCTTCTGCAGCGCTCATGTAAAAATCGCGTTCGGAATCTAGGGCTATTTTTTCTTCGGTTTGCCCTGTGTTTTCAGCCATAATGGTAGTCAGCTTGCGCTTGAGCTCAAGGATTTCTTTAGCTTGGAGAGCTACATCTGCTGAAGTGCCACCCACGCCGCCGATGGGTTGATGGATCATGATTCGGCTATTCGGCAACGCAAAACGTTTGCCTTTGGTGCCGGCGGTAAGCAGTAACGCTCCCATGGAAGAAGCTTGGCCGATACAATAGGTATTCACGTCACACGGCAGCCACTTTAAAACATCGTAGATGGCTAAGCCGGCGGTGATATAACCACCCAAAGAGTTAATATAAAGATGGATGTCTTTCTTTGGATCTTCAGTACGGAGAAACAGCAGCTGGGCAACGACAACGTTGGCTAAGTGATCGGTGATATCTTGGCCAATGAAGATGATGCGGTCTTTGAGTAATCTGGAGAAGATATCCATAGAACGCTCGCCTCGCCCCGTGTCTTCTATGATATAAGGGGTGAGAGATAGGGAGGCTCGATCTGGGTGTTTATGGGTCATAGTGGAGTTCCTTTTTGTTTAGGAGTTCTTGCTATTCTATAACTCAGATTACAAAGAACCGTCAAGCTTAAGTATTCAAATTTATATAAGAGAAAGCCTCCTCGGGGAAGCTTTCTCGTGATTGCTTAGTTGGCTGTAATTTTGTCTAGGATGTGATCCAACACTTTTTTTGTGAGGACATTCACGTATATCTTAGATTTAACTTCTTCATTTTCAAGATTTGACAGCAGCTCATAATTATTTTCTTGCTGTGCAATAGAAAATGCTTCTTTAAAGATTTCAGACTCATATACAGTAATGTTCGCCTGCTTAGCAATATGCTGGGTGATGAAGAAAAGTCTATAGGCGTCGGTTAGTTCTTTGAGAACGCTTTCTTCAATCTCCTGGTATATTTCTTGCAATTTTTCCGGTGAGTACTCCGATTTCTTGATTTGATGTTTGCGTGCAGCTATAGTCTGTTTGCTTTGCTTGTCAATGAGAGAAGCGGGCAGGTCAAAAGGATATTTTTCAAGAATTTGTTTTTCTACCTGAGCCCTTAAAGCATCGCGATGTTCACGCTCATTTCGTTTTTCTAGATCTTTTTTGACGGCATCTCTGAGTTCTTCAATTGCTTTTAATCCAACCTTGGCAGCGAGATCATTATCAAGAGGAGGAAGTTCTGCTTTCCAAAGAGATTTGATGGTAATTTTGCATCGCGTCGGGATGAATTCTTGGTCAGTTTCAAGAGATGACTCATCTCTTTCGCTGATACCTTCTACAGTATCGTTAACGTTTTTGCCCAGGATGAGCTGGCGCATCCATGCGCCCATTTTTTTGGGGGCTACTTCGAAGCGCATATCTTTGCAGATATTTCTGGGTGGATTATCTACGGCCTCGATGTCTAGGTCGACAAAATCGCCTTCAGCTATAGATTTATCGGTAACCGCTTCCCATTTGCTGTGGTGCAGCTGAATTTGGTGGATGGTTTCGTCGATTAATTCTTCGTTCACTTGTTGAAGGGGTGCTGGTGTCACATGTATGTCAGCAATGCTGATTTCCGGCGTTTCCGGTCTGGCTTCATATTCCACCACAAGCTCGGCGCCATTTTCTAATGAAATAGTCTTCACTTCCGCTTTGCTTACGCTTTGGTTTTGTTGAAAGGGATATAAATGTGTGGCTTGGACGAATTCGCCAAAGGCATAGTTCAGGACATTACTGTGCCATTCTTGACGGATTTGTTTTTCAAAGCGTTGTTTGATAAGGGCCTGAGGAGCTTTACCTGACCGAAATCCAGGGATGGAAACTTCTTTGTTAATAAGTTTAATGGCTTCATTATAGGATTTTTCCACAGCTTTTGGAGATACGGAGATTTCAAGATGTATCTTGCAGCTAGGCTTACGAGTCATTGCAAATTTGCAATCCTCGGTTTGGATAGTTTTTTCTGAAGTAAGGGCTGGATTAGACAAAATGACCTCATCTAAATTTTTATTGATAATTAGCGGGCGATGAGGTTCGAACTCACGACCCTCACGTTGGCAACGTGATGCTCTACCGCTGAGCTACGCCCGCAATGCGAAACAAATATACATATAGATTAGCGGGCGATGAGGTTCGAACTCACGACCCTCACGTTGGCAACGTGATGCTC
>CAYMKI010000036.1:0-23623 GCA_964390695.1 uncultured bacterium | reverse complement strand
TTTTGACTACTCCAATCGCGTTACAATAAGCGCGCAATTAGAGTATGTTGGGTTTCAAAAACGCGGAGTTAAAAATAAGGCTTTGACAAGAAGCAAAAACTTAAAATTGCGCGCGAAGCGCACAATTTTAGCGCTGTCAGTCAAACCCGTCGGGTTTGACTGAACCCTCTGAGCATCAGCGATTCTGTGTTTGAAATATAAAACGAAGATCCAAGTTATTTCACGATAGAGGGCGCTGAAAGCAACTGTCTCGTTTTGTGAGACACTCATCTGCTGCCTTTTTGTTGTATCCCTCTGTGAGCTCTGTGGGCTCTGTGGTTTTAATTTATTATTTTATGAGGGGTGGTGAATAATCACGAGATATTTAAAATGGGCTTTTCAAGCCTATATATTAACCAGCATACCCTTATTTCTAAATAAATAATTTACCTTCTAAAAAACGTACAAACTATAGGGGCTGATTTCGGTAACGAAATCACCCTACTCGGGCACGGGCACGGGAAAGGGCAAGGAAATGAATTATGCAAGAGGTCTATTCTTCATTCACGATGTGTATAGCTAGATATCCTTCAGTAGCAAAATTTCGGCAGGCTCATAGTTGAGCAAGCAGTCATGTTTCGCATTTTTCAATAGGGAAAAATACCTATTTTTAGAGACGGCAAACAACTCTGACCGATTATAACTGACTTCAGCCAATTCTCCACAGTCTTCCAAATCTGATTTTTCACCTAAAGGCTTATCGGATAATTTGCGCATCTTTTCATCCAGGGGAGAAGCATAAAAAATTGCATATTCATCCACACCTTTATTATAGCCCCAAGCGACTATGCCGTGCCTGTTATAAAAGGCTACGACCGTATTGAAGTCAGGAAAGTCGATTTTAAACTGCCTGCATTTGGCTTTAATGTCATCTAATGGCAACAGCTTAGGTTTAAAATTCCAGACATATACATCATTAGGACATTCAGGATCAGTCCATTTGGGATCGAGCCACCACTGCGTTTTGGTGTCCTGAGAATTCCCGTCCTTCAAGGTGATTTTCAAAAATCCCTCTTTGGCTTTAAACTGCACTTGCGTTGCCATGTGTACAGTGACCTCTGTAGGGGGCATGACTTCACACCCTCCATACAAACAGACCTCTTTCTTGTTCACGCGAATAGTAAAATGCTCGGCATCTTTTTTGATGAGAGAGATGGCTATGTTATGAATGTTAAATTCTTTTTCTTGGATTGAGGCAAAATCTACCATCTGCTGACTTCTGACCTGCCCATCCTTAAGAGTCACCGACACAGCTGAAAGATTCATATTCCTAACCTGTTGCTTAATGATTAATGTGAGTTTATTTCACTGCCTGACAAATTGCGATCTTCTTTCTCGGCCTTCTTGGCATCTTCTTCGGAGCCTGGCAGGATATCGTTAATAGCCGCTTTGAGGACTTCTATTTTGGAGCCATCATACATCTTGAGAATGACGGTATGCTCTTGCACCCTCACCACTGTACCGATGATTCCTACGGCAGTCACTTTGTCCCCTTTTTTAAGAGCATTTCTTTGCTCATCGAGGGCTTTACGCCGCTTCTGCTCAGGACGCCACATGATCAGATAGATAAACACAAAGGCCAATGCGATCATGATCAAAGACATCCACTGTCCCGGATCTTTGGGAGGAGGTAGATCCATGTCATCGGCAAAAGCTTTTATAGAATATAAACTTGAGGCTAAAACAGTTAACAAAACATAGCTTTTTTTCATAATAATTTCCTATTCGGGATAAATTTGACAAATTTTTTGATAAAACGCCATCAGGCTATCTTGTTGAATAGCTTGCCTTAATTTTTTCATGAAATCAAGATAAAACGCTAAATTTTGCAGCGAAACCAAGGTCAATCCCGTGATTTCTTCCACATTCAACAAATGCCTGACATAAGCCTT
This sequence comes from uncultured bacterium, assembly GCA_964390695.1. GTDB lineage: Bacteria > Chlamydiota > Chlamydiia > Chlamydiales > Parachlamydiaceae > CAWACC01. The sequence continues at coordinate 21,692 of CAYMKI010000036.1, read as the reverse complement.
CGAAAACTGGGAGGCATAGCAGTCTAACTCGGGATCCAAAGGAGAAAAATCCTCCGCAAATTTACCGGCCTTGATGGTGATCTTGCCCTGCCAGGTAAAGGCTGTACCATTGCGCGCATTGCGGGTAGGCATGACACAGTCAAACATATCTATACCACGCATCACAGCTTCTATAAGATTCCGTGGAGTGCCCACGCCCATCAAATACCGCGGCTTGTCTTCTTTCAAAAAAGGCTCGGTGGCTTCAATGGTTTTATACATCAGCTGTGCCGGCTCTCCTACTGACAATCCGCCTATGGCATATCCTTCGAAATCTAAAGCATTCAAAGCCTTAGCCGACTGCTCTCTCAGATCATCATACACGCCTCCTTGCACAATGCCGAACAAATTCTGATGAGGCTGCAAATCATATCTGCGGCATTTTTCAGCCCATCGATGCGTACGAATCAAGGCCTTTTCAACCTCCTCGCGTTTGCATGGATAGGGGGAACATTCGTCAAAAGCCATGACGATATCTGATCCTAGCACTTTTTGGATCTGCATGCTTTCATCCGGTCCCAAAAAATGCCTCGAACCATCTATATGGGATTGAAAATGCACCCCCTGATCGGTAATCTTATTCAGCCCCGACAAAGAAAACACCTGAAAACCTCCGGAATCGGTCAATATAGACCGAGGCCATTGCATGAACTTATGCAGCCCTCCGGCTTTGCGGATAATCTCCATCCCCGGGCGCAGCATCAAGTGATAGGTATTGCCTAAAATTATCCTGGCATCGATATCCAGCAACTGCTGCTGAGTCAGAGTCTTCACAGATCCCCGCGTGCCCACCGGCATAAATACAGGCGTTTCAATCTGGCTATGAGCCGTGTGAATAAGTCCTAAGCGCGCTTTGGAGTGGACGTCTTTTTTTATCAGGTGGAATTTCATGGTTCCCATATTTACTTACTTCCTTGGTATTTAAGGATCACGATATTTTCTATATGCGGCGTATGCGGAAATTGATCTACCGGCTGTACCACCACACACTCATACCCTGCGACGGTCAAATCGGCGATGTTTTGGGACTGCGAAACTGGATTGCAGGAAACATACAGTATCTTTTCGGGTTTAAGATCTACGAGTTGTTTAATAGCATGGGGATCCAATCCAGCACGCGGGGGATCTACCACTACCACGGATGGACTGGGGCAGTCTTTCTCTTCTTTCATTCGCTTTAAGACGTCGGGAACCGATCCGGTCTTAAACGTTATATTGTTCAAATTATTTCTCTCGGCATTATCTGCAGCATCCAAGGTGGCTTCGGGCATCAGTTCTATACCAATGACTTGGCGAGTAAATCGTGCTGAACATATACCCAGTGTTCCTGTCCCGCAATACAGGTCGTAGAGGCAATCCTCTGGTTTCAATTGCAATTCTTTCAGAGCGGCTGAATACAACTTCTCGGCTTGCGCTGTATTGGGCTGAAAAAATGCCGCAGGGCTTATCTTGAATTGCAATGTCTGCGGCGGGGAATTCTCATCCACAGCAATATGCAAAATTTCCCGTATGTGATCTTGACCATGGAGATGCATTTCAAAAAATTCCGTGGGTTTGCCCTTGGCAATTTGCTGTATGCGCAAGAATATGCAGAAATGGGCGGAGGGATCATCAGGCTCCACCGCAGCCCGCAAAAATGCTGTCAAAGCGCTTAACTGCTGTTGTTTGAGAGCATAATCCGGATTACCAGAAACGGTCAGGATAATCATCCTATCCCCTGTGCGCATGCCTTCGCGCAGTGTTAAGGTCCTTAACGACCCTGTATTTTTGTAGGGATGGTATGCCTCTAGCTTTTGTTCTACCCACCATTCCCTTACCGCTTTTACAGCTTCAGCCATCCAAGGACTTACCAGATGGCATTCGGTCAAATTAAAGACCTTGCCTCTTCCAGAATCAAGATGCAAACCCAAATAGTGGTTTTTAGCTGCATCGGAGCTGAAGGAAAATTCCATCTTATTGCGGTATTCCCAAGGAGGAGAGGCGATGATAGGCTTGACTTGGACATGGTGAGTTAAATAAGGCGCCAAGCAATGCCGCACAAAGGATTCTTTATGCTGCAGTTGCTGCTCGTAGGGAAGTTGCTGCCAGCGGCACCCTCCGCAGGTTCCAAAGTGTACACAACGTGCAGCGATTCTTTGCGGAGAAGGCTCCTGTATTTCTTCTTGTAAGCTAGCGTATATTCCCGACTTCTTTCTCAAGAGAAGGGCTTTAACCTTATCGCCAGGGATAGTAAAAGGCACTTCAATTTTGCAAGCTATGCCTTCTGCATTATTAAATACACCCATGCCATTGCCTTTGGGAGACAAGCTATCAATGACAGCTTCAACAAATTGTTTCTTTTTAATTTTTCGCATCTCTTATTATATCCAAAATATTTGCGTTCACCTGACTATTTTAGCAATTACACCTTCTTTTGCGATACACATTTTGCAGCAATTCCCGCTAAATCCTATTTTTTAGCGGGAATTGCTGCACATTTTGCATATTTTGCAGTTTTTAAAATATTATAAAATACATCTCTGCACTTAATTCATTCAACACATCTTCTCTAATTTTACCTTGTAATTATTAGGTGAGGTCACTTAAGATGTTTAATCAATTATAATTCACAGTCTAAATAAATAAAAAGGTTTATGATGCATCCAGCCACAGAAAAAAAAGTACAATCTTATTCACCGTCTTTTATTCAGCAACAACAACATGTCAGCGGCTCTTCCGAAGCTTCCAAAAAGTCACAAGCTCTAGATTCTGTCTCTCCATCCCGTGTCAAATCCACCTTAGAAAGAACAATTAACGTAGCCTCTCTGAATGGGGAATCCATTGGCAATGTCTATCTTCCCTTTTTCTTGAAATATTTATACCAATATCTTCAAGAAATAAACTGTCCGCCCAAAAGTTTCGAAGCGACAGGCGGAGCTGTGGCCTATTTAATAGGACCGGACAATGCCAGCAAATATGCACAAAAGGAGGGTCTCAGTAAATTCGATGTATCTGAATTCGACCGCTTGCAGGACTTAGATATCTCCATAGATCTCTCAGACCATTCTCCCGATGTATTGTTTTCCATGTGCTACTGCGTCATCAAAGCCCTGCAAAAGTCCGGCATTCATAAAAGCTATTCGGAACTCATGGCCAAAGTCTTTCTTAGAAAAAAAATCACCGATGACAAAACTTTGTGCATTCTTTCCATCGGCAACTCAAACCACTTCTGGGTAGATTTAAGCTTTGTCATCCAAGGTCGCGGCAAGCTGTTTGAAAGAGACAACCTCCAGTGCGATTTAACTCCCTACCTGCTCCACCAAAAACTGGCATTGAAATGGTCTACAAAAACCAAAGATCGGATGCTTCCCATCCGCAACCGCTTAGAAAAAAAATTGGATATGGAAGATGTGGAGAGCATCAACCATCTGGGCTTTCCTTTAGCTCTTTACTATGCAGCCAAAGGGTATACGATTTCTAATTTCAGTAATCTTAAAATCTTGGTCCAAAAATTTATCGATTTCCATACATCCAATGCTAAGGGATATGCGGAAACTTTTGAAAATATTCGCAAAAACCATATAGGCAGCCATCAAGACATCTATGAAAAAATGCTCTGCGCATGTTTAAGAGAGCTGCTATTTTCCAATCCTCCACAGTTGATGCCCTGGATCAAAAGCACGGAACTCAAGGGAGATACTCCAGCATGCCGACTTTATAACTTCATAAAAAACAACGGCATGGAAAAATACCTATTGAGTGCTTCTGACATCTTATGCCTAGCCGAACTCATGGGTGTAGAACCACATCTACCCATTCCCCATGAAGCTTGGTCGGCCTTTTTGCAAAAAAAAGTGCTCTTTAGTAAAAGCGACAGTCTGCATCTTTTTTCTATTAACGAATCTTTTCCTCTTTGGCTTACCAAAAGAATGCAACAAAAAACCTTGAATATTCCCTCAATATCTCCATCGGCGCTTTTGGAGTTGTTCGATAGCTACGAATTTCATGATGATAAAAAGGAATTTATCGACCTTAAATTTGCATGGGAATGTAAACACACTCCCCTAAAAGCCCTAAGAACCCTTTCAAAATATAAAAATACGCTCCATGAAGAAAACATCCATAAGTTGCTAGAAAAAATTTCAGCATTAGACTGCCGCCAGCTTCGCCCCTATTTGCCTGAAATTTTTTCCCACAGCATAGATGTTAAATTTTGGCTACAAAAACTACTTCAAGATAATTTACATGATGAGGCCATACACATTGCCTTGCAAAACACTTCTCTCGAAAACTACGCCTTCCTCCTCGACGCCTTCATCACCCAAGACCGCATACAAAATTTCCGTTACGCCCTCAGCCAACTATCCCAGCGCGAACCCAAGCTATATCAAGCGCTGATGCAACAATCTGCCTGGCAGGACAAAGTCGCCAAATATCTTTCCGACGAATCCGATTTTGCTGCAAGGTTAGAGGAGTATGTGAAGCATCAGCAATACCCTGCTGCGGAAAACCTCCTAGCACGCAATGTCGGAAAATATACGATCTCACAGCCTATCCTAGAAAAAATAATTTCGGAAAGATGCCTGCACTTATTCGAACATGAAGAATTCACCCTTTTAGAACTTCTCATACAACAATCTACGATCTCCAAAATAGATCCGCAAGTTCTCTGTAAACACATAGATAGCTTCTTTCATAAGCTTTCTACTGAGGGTGACCATTCGAAAAAAACAGCATGGATCTTTCAGTTTTTTTCCCAACCGGAACTTGCCCACCTCACCTCGCCCTTTGCAAAACAGCTGATGAAACTGGCCTCATCCCATCTAAACCTCGTATCCTCAACCCTTGCAGAAACTCTTTTAAAATTAAGCTTGCAAAGTTTGCAAGCTGCCAACACCCCTGACTCCTCGAAAGTCTTTTGCCACTGCATGCAACAGCTGCAGCTTCAAAAAGGCATCGATAAAGACGAGCTTTGCAAAGACTTAACGACAACCGCCGAGTCCCTGATCAACTCCAATGACATGCCCACACTCCTCATGGTTCTCAAGGAAGTGCGTGCACTCAAGCTGATGTTGCCTATTTCCGAAAATGCTTTGAGCAAAGTCTTAACCTTGCAAAGCTCAGATGAAATCCATCTACAACTCATAAAAGCCTTAGAAACCTCCTGTTCTTTGCCCGAAGATGCTAAACGACAACTGCTGGAGCTGCAGCTACTGCATCTTTGCTCAACAAAACCCAAACAAGCCGTGGCCTTGTTTGAAAATAACCCCTATTATTGGATTAGATCACAGGAAACTCTCAAATCCTTATTTGATAAATTACCTGTAAATACGGCCTTAAAATTTTCCGTGTTCTGTCTTTTACCACAATGGTCTTTTGAAGATTGGAAGCAGATCGTACAAACGGAAAATATCAAAGAAGGGCAGTTGCTCCAAATATTGACAGATCCCAGAGCAAGTCTATATATCGATGCCCAATGGATGGAATATTTTATCCTCACCAAAAACGCCTCACTCGAAAACTCCTTAATTTTACTGCAAGCTTATCCCTTACCTTTAAGTTTCGAATTTCTTATGGCCTATTATGAGAAATTGAAAGCCCAAAGCTACCCCATAAACACTTGCCTCGACTTTATCAAAAGAGTCTCTCGCATAGACACCCCTATGTTCACCGACAATCAGGTAGAGACCAAACTCAAGGAAATTTTACGCCACCTGCACAAGAAATGCCCCTCAAGCTTAATCGATACGATCTTCGACGTAGATCTTTTTATATCGAAACTGCCTTCCGATTCGAAAACAGCATTTGGAATTTATTTTCTCGAATGTCTGCCTATAGATTTTGAAGACAACGACTATTCAAACGAAGAACGCGCCTGCCTGAACACCCTCCTCGAAAAAATTTCGACGCCCTCAAACTTCTCTGTTTATTTAGATCTCACCGATGAAGCTGTAGATAAAAATGAAAAAGGCATTCAGACCCTTTTGAAAGCAAACATGTTCCGCGATCATCGCCCAGCTATCAAATCAGCGCTCTCTGACCTGTCAAAAATCCTGTCGAAAAATCCGGCTTTTTGGGAGCCGGTAGGGCGTCAATTTGTGGAAAGTTATCTTTCAGATAAAAATACCCATATCTCGCCCAGAGATATCCTCGATGTCTTGAACGATACAGATCACCCTCATCTCCAGCATCTATATTTGACTCATGCCTTGAAAAGCAATTCATCCGATTATGACAAATCAGCCCTAAAGTACCTCATCGATTTAACGCAAAACAGCCATTTGGAATGCGTGGATAACATTATTTCTCATCCCAATTTTTCAAAGTACTTGAATTCAGGCCATTTTGCTAACGCCTTTAAGACTGCCGTCGAATCGTATTTATTGAAGTCCTTGGATCTATCAAATAACAACTTTAACGAAAAGAAACAACAGCTATTGCTTTCGAAAATTATCCCAAAAATTGCCTATTGCCATTTCAAAGATGTTAGTTTCGATAGGATCAGGAAAAAGTTTGCCCACAATATAGGGCAGTGCCTCTTGCTAGCCGCCGATAAAAGTTGCTTCTATGACTTGATGAATAGCTTTGGAGAGACTTATTCTAACTTATTCGGATCAAAAAAATTGGGTGTAGAAGAAAGAAAAGCCCTGACCATGAGTACTATCTCTCCTGAATTAGTAGGGAGATCCCATCCTCATGTTTGTAGATTCCACATGGAATGTCTTAATGTTCTATTAGAGAACTTCAAAGCCTTCACATCTTCATGCAAGCATCCTGAAAAGCAAGTAGACCATATTGTACGCATGTTGAATAACATCATGTCTAAGCTCCACCCTGAAGCCTCCAAAGAATTTTACTGCGTCATGCAACTCTTTCTCCATCATTTCTTCAACGCCCCAACATTGTATAATAACGTCAAAATGTGCACCTCCGTGTTTGATGTATTCGAGAAAGCTTTAAGCAACTACTTTTATACAGGCGCATATGAACAACTGCTTGAAACCGTCAATACATTTTCTGGTAAAACATTCCAGAATGAATCCTTGACACCCATTTGGATGGGTTGCTGTATCAAAGCTTTTAATGTCTTATATGACGACAAAGCCTTTGATAAATTTTGGAAAACTCGCCAAGATAAGTTTGTTACAAACAATCAACTTGTCAGAAATTACGGCGCATTTCTCAACAATATTTTCTGTGCCCTTCCTCCCACGAGTCCCTATTTTCCCAGCTTCAGCGCAAATCTCATGTATGTATTGGCTGATATCCAAAGAAAGAAATACCCCTTGCCAGCTTTTGTGGAAATATTAGCCTGGAGCATTTATCTTGGAAATTCCCATAACAACCTCGATGAAAGACACTTCAATGGGGTTATGCAAAATATCTTAGACTATTACCCCCTGGCAAATATTGACCTTGCGTTTTCTTGGCTGCTACAACGGTATCTTAAAACCCTCACGATAAATGCATTAAACATCTCAAAACCAATACTTGGTTTCTTTGATCAATTGCTCGGTATGCTGCCTATAGGAAAAGCTTCCGAATTTCACGTCTCACAGGTTTCTCAATTTTTGGATGAATTTATGCCTTATTGCGAAAAACATCTACCACAGGCCTCAAACTTACAAGTCATTTTTATGCAAACTGTCCTAAAATGGCTGCTTCCCTCGCCACAAGATGCCTTGAATATCGCAAAGACACGTCAGATCCTAAAAACCATGAAACAATTATGCGCCTCTTCGCTTTCGAAGGGCTCTTCCTTACTCATCATAGGCAGCCTAAGAAAAATGACTGAACACATCTGCAGTTTCTATTCCACGTCTTCTGAAAAATCCGAATTAGACGAGCTGTGCATGTCCATACTGGATTTGATTCTAAATCCCGCCCAAATCCCCGATACTCAAACTCGTTCTCTTTGGGAACCGGTGGTATTCAACATATGTGAAAAAATCCTCGGGATTGTAAATCCATCCAACCATAAAAAAATCAAGAACCTATTGCAAAGTAGACAGATCCAACACGCGCTTGGCTCTCAGCAACGCGATAAGCTTCTAGCTATGATTAATAAATAAAACCTAAACTTATATACCCTCTTTTGGTAATTCATGAATCTGTCCCCTACTTCCTTAAATCCTCATGCCACTACCTCTTCTTCCGTCACCAACGGCGAACATACTAGAGGCCAAGACACGCATCCAACGGTTTCTGGCAATGAACTTTTGCCTGTCATTTCTCCTAACAGGCTGTCTTCTACCCTAGAACGCTCCGTAGATATAGTCTCTAAAGAGGGGGTACCTCTAGGAACTTTGAAACTTCCCACCTTGCTTCGAAAATTTCACCAATGCCTCTTGGATGCTAAAATTAATCCTTCACATTTCGATATCTCCGGAGGAGCTGTTGCCTATCTCATAGGACAAGTTTTAGCTAAAAAATATGCCGAAAAAGCGGGCATTCAAGATCCCTATCTAGATGAATTCAACCGATTACAGGATTTGGACATCTCTATAGATCTCAAAGGCCACCCTAATCATACCTTGTATGAGATCATTAATTGTATGATCAAAGCCATGCAGGCTTCAGGCATAGTCCAAGACAAATCTACACTATTCGATACCGGATTTTTAAAAAGAATGGTCAGCTGTGAACAAGGCTTGTGCATCATTTCTCTCGGAGATCCTAAGGGATTCTGGATAGACTTTAGCATTACCACAGGGGGCCCTAGACATTTATTTGTACGTGACGACTGGAAATACAACCTGATCCCATACATAAAAGGCGATAAATCAGAAGCTGCGTGGACCTCAACAAATAAAGACCCTTGGCAGCCGCTTCAAAATCGGATAGAAAAGAAATTAGATATAGACCATGTTGAGAAGATCAATCATCTTGGTTTTCCACTAGCTGCCTACTACATGGCCAAAGGGTATAAAATAAGCCACTTTAACCATTTGCACACCCTATGCCAACGCTTTGCCGATTTTCACATTACCCACTCCAAAAAATTTATAGACACGTTTCAAGCTATACGAGACAGCCATATCGGAGAAAACCAGCAAATTTATGAACGGATGATTCTCATCTGCCTTAAAATCTTGTTTTTCAAAAAAAATGCCAAGCTTTCGGATTTTATCCAAGATAATCAACTTACAGGAAATTCTCCTCAAGCGCGATTGTTGGGATTTTTAAAAAATAACGGAGGCGAACGGTATCGGTTGAAAGCCTATGATATTTTCTGTTTAGCCGATCTCATGGGAATAGAGCCTAAACTGCCTATTCCGGAATCTGCCTGGATAGATTTTATCCAAAATAAAGTGGCCCTTAACGCACAGGATAGACAATCCCTGTTTGTTTCCAAAGATATACTGCCTATAGCTATCGCTAAATATATTCAGAATGGCAACGCACTTTCTATACCTTCATCAGAAGCTTTTGATCTATTGGATAATGTGGATTTCAAAGAAGATCACCCGGCCTATGTCGCCATCAAATTCGATTGTCAGATGCGCCATGACCTAAAAGGTTCGCTGGAAACCTATAAAAAACACAAACCTTTGCTTTCCAATGACCTGATCCATCAGTTTTTGGGCAAGATTTTGCGCCTGTCTTGTGCCGATCTCCAGCCTTATCTCCCCCTCATCTTTACAGAAGATCTAGAAGAAACACACTGGATAGAAAAACTCGTCCAAGCAGATTATATTCAAGAAGCAACCGAGTTATCTTTGATGAAAGACTCAATAGCTTTATATACCTTGATTTTAGAAAAGCTTTTAGAAAAACAGAAACTGAAAGATTTCAATTCGTTCTTGCAAAAAATAGCTGCAAAAAACCCAGAGATACATAAACAACTCATCGGCAATACGCTTTGGCAAGAAAAATTCTCTAAATATTCTTTGGATTCAACCGCTTTTTTTGAGCAGCTGAAAGATCTCTTGGCTCATCAAGAATATACAGCCGCAGAAAATTTGCTAAAGCTCCATACGGGTGAATTTACAATCCCCGTAGAATATGCCGATCAGCTTATTTTCAGAGGTTATCGCGAAGCCCTAAAAAGAAGCGAATTTGAAAGATTGAGCTATCTAACCGAAATAGCTGTAACTTCCGGGGTAGAGCAAAAGAAGCTTAAAAATATCTTAGCGGATATTTTGCAGTATGTTCTCAGTCACTCTCTTGAAGATTCCTCTAAAAAATGGGGCTTGGATTTCTTTACCCAAGCAGCTCTACTATCCTTAATGGACGACCAGAGAGAATCTCTTTTGAAACTGGCCTTTATCTGTAAAGACCACTTATCCGTCTCCTCTATAGAACCTATATTAACCCTTTGCATCAACCAGGAACAAGCTCACACAAATCCCGAGATTTTTGCCTTGATCGCCCACTGCCTTCAGCGCTTGCAAATTGCTAGATCGAAGATCTCGCCACATCTTAAAGTGGTATTAACCCAGCTCGTCCTCAAACTTATTCAAGCCAAAGATAGCTCGAACCTGCTGCTCATTTTGCCCAACCTTAGAGCTTTGCACCTTAAAGTATCTGTCCCAACGGAAACCCTGAACTTTTTGATGGACATTCAGGACACCCCGCAGAAAATTCACTACCTAGCTAAAACCCTGGATGCCATATGCAAACTACCCGAAGAAATCGTCCGGCCTCTCACAGAAAGATATCTAAAAGAATTAGCTATATCTAATCCCAATAAAGCCGGTTTGCTTTATAAAGAAAACTCCTACCTGTGGGAGACATCTCAAATAGACCTTAAAGCGTTATATCATGCCTTGCCAGCTGAAGCCCCTTTAAAACTCACGGTGTTTTTCAGTTTGGATGCATGGGACAAAGAGGACTGGCTGCAATTGGCCAATCTTGAACATCTCAATCACTCCCAGAAATTTCAACTGTTCATCGATCCGCGCTCAAAAAATTATGTCGACGAGAACAGGCTTCACCGTTTCATCCTCACCCCATCCGCAACCCTAGAGCAAGCTGCCTGTCTGCTGGATGCATTTCCCATGCCCTTACAGGATGAATTCCTCCTTGGTTATGTCATGAAATTGAAACGAAGCGAGTTTCCATTTTATGAAAGCAATCATTTGCTCAACAAGCTATTGGAACAAGCTCATCTTACCCAACCATTCTCTGATTCTTTCTTAAATGAACTTAAAGCATTGTTAAAAAGCGTGCACAAAAAGTCTTCTACCGCCTTGATGGGTACCCTCGATAAACTAGACAGTTTGGTATCAAAACTGCCTGCGCCTAAGCAAAAAGAATTCGTGGAGTTTTATCTTGAACTCCTTCCCAAAGATTTTGAAAATTCCTCTTTCGGAGTGAAAGAAAGGGCCCTTCTCTATACTTTGATTGAAACCTACAAAATTCAATCTCCCTTTGCTGCGTACCTGGGTTTAACAGACTCTTCCACAGAAAAGACCTTAGAGGCTTTAAATCTCCTATCGAAAAAAAACTACTTCCAAAATGATAAATCGGCTCAAAAAGCCCTTCTTTGCCGTTTTTCGCAGATCATGTCGGCCAGTGCCGACTTATGGGAAACTGTGGGCAAGAGTTTCTTCCAACAACATTTAGTTGTCAAAATGCAATGTCTATCCTCTTTAGATATTCTTCAAGCCTTATATCAAACATCCATACCTGAACTTCAAAATCTTTTCATAGTGAACGCTCTACAAAACGGTTCAGAACAATATCAACAGACAGCCCTGCGCTATCTAGAAGATCTCTCAGACCAAGCTAACTACCTTGTTTTATTTCTATTCCTTGAGCATCCTAAATTCCCTAAATGGGTAGAAAATGGTCGGCACGCTGTATCTTTTAGACAATGCGTAGAACGTTTTATCCTAAGTTGGATCAAACGGGGGGAATCAACCGATGATCCAGAGAGTGTGAAATCGAGCCTCACAACTATTCCGAATCTTGTGAAATATTGCAATTTCAAGGACCAAAGTTTCGATACATTATTAAGCAAAATAGCCGAAGCCATTGCAAGAGGCCTTGAAAAAAAACACTTGGATGTGCCCTTCTGTTTTCAACTAATCGAACAAATTACCATATCTTTAGAAGCTGTCTATGAGCCGAAAGGAAAAAAAATCACAAGCAAGAAGTCATCTTTATCCAAATCAGCTCCGCAAAAAAATGGGAATTGCAAATCGCTCAAAATCTCAAAACTTCAAATTGAAATCATAAAACTCCTCCTCCACAACATAAAGGAAAAATTCAGCAACCCTTACGACAATATACCTTATGTTCTAAATCTTATAACTTTATTTCAAAATTTCATACCCGAACTGCATCCTGAGGCAAAAACTTTAATTATCCCTTCACTGCAGATATTCTTTGAGCAATTCTTTACAACCCCATGCTATTTTTGCGATGCGAATTTATGTGGAGCATTTTTTAGAATATTATCCCAAGCCCTTCAAAACAACATCTACTCAGGGCATTTTTACAGTTTAATGGAAACCGCTAATACTTTTTCAGGCTTGCAAATCGGTGAACTGGAATTGCCCCCTCGCCGTTACGAGATGCTCAAAACGGTCTTTAATTCCCTAGTCAAAGACGATACCTTTTCGTTTTTTTGGAATAACCTCAAGAGCATCTCCAACTTAAACGTACACATCATCAAAGCCTTTGTTAGATTTTGTCAAAATTTTGTGTACAGTTTAAGCCCTGAATTGGATGCATTTGAGCTTGAATTACCTAATTACAAGCAGTTTGTACTCACCGTTTTGCCGCTGGAAAAAATTGCGATACTCAAACCGCATATCTATGAATGGAGCATCTACCTTGGCAGCCTGCCTCCAAAATTGGATGAAAAGTCCTTCTGCGATTCGATCCAGCAAATTGCCAAACACTTCCCTGAAAACAATAAACCTCTATGTTTCAAGTATCTGCTTCAGATTTTTGAGGATAGCATCCGCAACGAAAAATTTCCTGTGACTCAAGCTATTGTAGAAAGTTTTGTGTGTTTGCTTAAACTCTATCGGATGGATACGTATTATCTAGAATATGGCGTAGATGGCCACATACACATTATGTGCGATCTATCTGCTTTTATCCTGACTTTTACAGAATATTTCGTTCCCCACACTCCAGAAGAAGAAAAGGCAGCCAACCTATTCATTAGCGAGATTGTAAAATGGAGCTTTGATAGCTACAAACATATATTCCATTCGCGCATCATGACCTTATCCTTAGGCATTATAAATACCCTCCTAAAGGCGCCTATTGCCAAGGGCAATACTATCATTCTATTTGGCAGTTTAACAAAACTGGCTGATATCGCTTGCGCTCATCATGGGCCTCAATTGCTCGATCTGTCTTGGATCCTTACCCACCTGTTTGAAAACTTGCTCTACCCGAGAGTCAATCTCGATGCTCAGAGCCGCTCGCTGTTAAAACCCCTCATTTTTAACACTTGCAATAAGATAATTTTAGGATTGACCGTCAGCGAACATGCAACCCTGCTTAAGCTTTTAAAGGAAGCTGATCCTAGCCGCATATTAGATGATAGGCAAATCGAAATTCTAAAAAGCAAACTTGTAATTGAAGATAATGAGAAAAAGTAAGATGGGAGGCAAAACGCCTCCCTAAGCGAGACAACTAAAAATTATCTGGCGCCAAAACGTGGCAATTTAGCGCTAGCTTTTCTAATGGCCAAAGCACGTGGTCTTGCAACAGCTTTTGCTTTTGCTTTAACTTTTGTGTGCTTAGCAGGTGCTGCTTTAGCTTTTGGCTTCGCAGCAGCTTTTTTAGCTGTCTTCTTTTGGCCTTTTGTGGCCTTTTCATTTTTAATGGACTCTTTACGGTACACTTTAGCTATTTTTTCAAGCTTTACAGTACCAGTACGAACTCTTTGCGAAGCAGCTTTGTTGCCGCCATCAGCTTTTTCCAAATCCACAGTGATTTGGCTTAGAAGTTCGCGTAAATGCTTTGTTGTATCTTTTAATGCCATAAAATAGACTCCTCCTTTAGATTTTCATGACGTTTATATCAATATTCACTTTGGACATATTGTGCAATATTTTTTTTCTTGCATTGATTTTTTTTTTGCAATTTCTGGATTTATGGGATCATAAAACCATTTTAAAGATTGCCTTTTGAGCTTATTTTAGACTGATTTTGCATTAAGAATCAATAAAGAAAATGCATTCGTGTAAATTTTTTTTATAATTAAAAAAATATTTTTCCATTCGTCAACAGATACGGTTGGATAGCAAATTTAGCCATCAGATCCACATAGCTCAATTTTCATGTAATCCTCAAGCACGAGAAGGCCTTTCACCAGTTAAAGGATAAGCACCAGGAGGGGGACTGGCATCCTCGCTATGTTTTCTTGTGGTAAGAATTTAATTTATTAAACGAATGGCACTGCGGACACTGCGTCACTGTGGCTTCATGCGCTTCTAAATAGGCATAATGGCAATATTCGCAAACTAACAATTTGTGAGCTTCCATTTTGAGGCGGCGATGACGAGTACGATAATGATTATATCCCCATAGTCCCAAAACAACCACTAAGGTAAGGGCTAAATATAGCATCACTGCCGTAGCCGGCGACACTTCAATCACAACTTGCCTCCTGTTTATAGACAGTGATTTCAACATATCCCGAATCGATCGCTTCGGAATCATCTTTGATGTCGAAGCGCAGAGCCGATAAAATCCTCTCCACAACCTGATCTGCTTTTCTGGACCTGCTTACACCTACGGGCTCATACCAAAAAATTTCCCCGCCATCAAGGTCCAGGCGCACATGATAGGTTTGTGAATATCTCTCGGATTTTATTTTGGTCAAAAGCTTTAAAATTTCGTCATCCCACTTCTTAGCTATAAGGGCATATTTTTCTAATCCCCCACTGGCTTTGATTTGAATAGGCGTAGCGACGTAACGCCGTGGAGTGATCAAAGGAATCGCCGGCGTCAAGATCCAATTTTCCTTTTTCCAAAACAGTTGAGCCGGTGCTTTTTCAACCTTGCTGGCAATTGAGGGGTCTTGCCGGGGCGCACTGAAGTGGCAAGGGCTCAAGACTAATCTAGCTTCAGGAGGCTCCCCTAAATACCGAACAAAAACCTCTTCATTCTCGAGATCGGCAAGAGCCTGAGGGCTGAGCCATGCTTGTCCATCGGATTCTACGTAGATAGGGGAATAATTTTTGATGCTGTTCGAAACTTTGATCAGCTGCACGGTAAACAACAAGCCTATCACCACATGCAAGCTCAAAGCTATGATAAATCCCCTCTTCAAACTAGAGGTAAATACAGGACTTCTCGGTCTGAGGATAATGTCTATTTCTAATGACTTAGAGATTTTTTCTAGCTTGAGCATACGATTATAAGTAATCTCGAGATTGGGACTCATCCACTTGGTAGACTAATCGAAGCCTTTCGCAGGTTTCTTGGGCAATAGAAAATACTTTCAAAAAAGAACCATAGTCTACGCGCCGATCTATGCTTAAAACTACCGTTGGTGTGATCCCATGATGCTGCTTTTTTAAGGCGTTGATTTCGTCCTGCAAATGCTTTTTCAAGGAACCCAATTCCACAATCGCTTTTTTCGATCCCACATAAATGACATTTTGCGCATCCATGACCAGCAATAGCTGCGTCGTCAAAGGCGTGGAGTCTCTAGCCAACGTGGGGTTTTCTATATGCAGAGATTTCAAAGGCAGAATATCCGAGGTCACAATAAAAAATATCAACATCAAGAAAATAACATCCACTAAAGGTGTCATATCTATCATGTTGTTTGAGGGTTTTAAGCGTGTTTTGAATTTCATAAATCGGCTCTAACGGTAAGCACTTTTTCTGGATGTTTCCCTGCCCATACCTCCCAAGTCCTCATTCTTTTGCATTAACATATCGACAATTTCGTGCGAAGTAGTCTGAATTTCCAAGACGAATCCTTCAATGCGGCTTACGATATAGTTATAACCCAGAACCGAAGGAATCGCCACTACCAGACCCGCAGCGGTTGTTACAAGCGCATACTCCATGGCCGCTCCTATTTGAGACGCGGAAATATCTGCCAAGCCGCTCGCCCTCATCTCCGAAAACGCTTGTATAAAGCCTAATACCGTTCCCAGCAAACCAATAAGCGGTGAAAGATGCGCGATGATGGATAATACCTTGGCGTTTTTTTCTAGCTGGGCAATTTCTATCATACCGGCTATTTCCATGGTATTTTCTATCTGCTCTTTAGCGCGGTCATGCTTAAGCAAACCCCCTGTGACTATGTGGGTGTTGGTACCCCCGGTTTTTTCACAATGGCGGATGGATTCGACGATATCACCGTCTTTGATGATCTTACGTAAATTTATGATAAAATTATTTGTGTCGATTTCAGATTTTTTTAGAAATAAAAATCGCTCGATAAATATCGTAAAGCTCGTTAAAGAGCAAAATACGATGATCAGCAGTATTATATTCCAGTTTGAACTATACTGGAACAGACTGGCTAAAGCCAAACCTAAGTGATTAATATCCATATGCCTCTTCTAATTTTTGTTTCGCTTTCTGCGCCCATTCGCCACTATTTTTTGACGTCGACTCCCACTGCTTTCGAGCCAGGTCGTGCCGCCCTTGCAAGCTATATAGCTCGCCTCTTAAAAACATAGCCTTGACTCTAAGGCTAGAAATAGCTTCATCATTGATAGCTTTGGACAGGATGAGCATGGCCTTATCCATCTCGTCTAATTCGCGATAGCATAGACTCTGCTGTATCCATAAGTCGATTTTTTGGTCGGAATTAATAGATTTACCTTTGGCGGCATCCTCCGAGAGTACATACCATCCTAAAGCCTTGCGGTAATCTTTTTGCTGATAAGCCATCATCCCTAAATCATAGTAAACCCGCGACACAAAATACCCCTTGGTGATTTTAGCCGATTTGTAGTTATCCAGCATATGGCTCAGCTCTTTTTCCGCCTCTTGGTAATTTTCACTTTTAATCAGAGCCTGACTTAGCCAATAAGAGCTCTCTTCCAGTAGCTTCGGAAAAGGCTCTTTCCGCATCAGCTTCCTAGCTAACGGGTTCTCTCCATTTTTTAAATCCAAGCACAGCTGCTGCAATACCTCTTGTGCATATTCTAGAAATATCCGCTTTTTGGCACCTTGCGATTCATCGGCAATGCTAAGATTTGCCAATGCTCTTTCTAAGGTACATTGGTAGCGCAGGGAAATATAATAATTTAAGTCCTCGGGAGAGATCTTGCCAGATCCAAAAAATTGATCAAAAGCCGCTTCTGCCAAATTGAAATACTCTATCGAGGCTTTTAAGTTCTTTTTACTAATCGATTTACCTTCAGGAGTTTTCCTGTCTCTTTTGGCATCCATGCCCATGAGATAATAAGCATTGACGATGAGATGGGAATCAGGGAATTTCTCTTGAAAGCTCTGCAGATGCTTGATGGCTTGGCGCTCGCCTTGCAAATAGCTCTTATAGCTATATAGGGTAAAATAAGCTTCGGCTGCCAATGGATGGGCAGGAAACTCCTCAAATACTTTACGCCGGTAAGCTGCGGCGGCGGCTTCCTCTTTTTGTTGCTTTGTCAAGCTTTTAGCCAGCCAAAAATATGCCGCGGGGAGATGCTGCCCATCGGAAAGATCTTGTACCAAGGTATAAAAAGACGCTTCGGCTTGCGCAAATTCTTTATCCTTATATTGCAGGGATCCTAATAAAAATAGAGAGTCCTTAGCGTAAGCACTTTGGGGAAATTCCCTAAAACATATCGCTAACGATTTTTTGGCGCGATCTGTGTATACCTTGTCTAAATCCGACAATAAAGCCGCGGATAGCCCCCATAAATAATAGGCTTCACCAGGGTCTTGAATACCCTTGACCATCTTCACTTTTTCCCGTTCCGATAGGCAACCTTCTAAAACCTTATGTGCATTCATATAACCATCCTTAGTGTGCTGGCTCATATAAGCTTTAGCCTGCCACTTCACAGCCTCAAAGGCGGATGCTGCATCTGTTTCATACTTCAAACTCCCTGCCCGGCCGAATGCATAAGCTGCCGCTGCAAATACAGGGACGGCTTCGCTGAAACGGTTATCCTGCACCAGCCTTTCGGCCTCCTGAAAGTGATGCTTGCCCCTGTCATAGTAACCTTGCGAATAACTAGCGGTCGCAACAAAAAGATCATCGGAGAGCATTTTGTAATAGCGTTCGCGCTGTTCATACGAATTTTCTAAGTGGGCTTTTAATAAAAGCGCCCGGGCTTTAGCTTCGAGACTGATAAACAGCTCGTCTTGAGATAAAATAGCTTCTGCCCGATTTCGGGCTACTTCGTCTTTAAACTCTTTATACCTAGAAATATACGCATTCGCCTGGGCCAGATAGGCATTTTCTTTGGGTTCCTTTTGCACCCATTCAGCAAAGATCCGCTCGGCTTTATCATAATAGATGTGTTTCTCCTGAGGAGACGGTGCAATGCTCGCCAAAGCCAAGCAGCTGCTACCCATATAATACAGCACCTCTTCATACTCTTCGCCTTTTTCTGGATGGTTAGCCGGAAGCGCTTGCTCAAAAAATGCCATAGCCTCCAAATAATTGCCCAATACATAGTGGACTTAACCGCGCCAATAGGCCACTTCAAATACTAGAAGAGGAGGGTGCGGTAGTATGGCTGCTAAGTTTTTCAAACGGCTATCTGCCTCTTCCCATTGCTTGTCTTCAAATTCAATTTTGCCCAAATTCAATTGCGCTAAGTAGTTGAGATCGTCCATGCGATCTTCTGAAAGAACATTTTCAAAGCACTGCCTGGCAGCATCCAAACGGTGGGTCCTAAAGAGCAGCCTGCCTAATTCGACCTTCACCGAACGGTCGAAAGGCATGGACTCCCTCCCATTATTTTCCAGATATTGTTGTAAAATACCTATAGCCTGTTCATATTTTCCAAGGTTTCGATAGCATAAAGACAGTAGGTATAGGCGTGTTTGCTCAGATTTTCCCACAGCATGGGGACTATGCGATTCCAAATAAAGGATTGCTTCGGCATATTTTTTTTCGGCATACAAGGCTTGAGATAAGCACAATTTGACGTAATCTTCCAGAAAATCATTGGAATAAGGAAACTGGGGATCTTGCAAAATCAACTGATATTGCATGATAGCCTCATCAAAAATCGTGGCGTGAAATAGCTCTTCCGCCCGCTTCAAATTCTCGTTGGGTTCAAGGCTTTCAAAAGCTTGTAAATTTGCTGCAAAAATGGTACAAAGATTTAAAAAGAGTGTGGCAATGAAATTAAACCGCGTGTAGTACATATTTGAACAACCTTAAATTCATTCCCTATAATTCACCGTGTCGACGTTTTACAAGTTTACTTTAACCTGGAGATAATTATGATTGATGATGAAAAAATAAACAATATAAGAAAAGCGCTTACCCGCATTTTTTGCCTGCCCATCAACCGCTCTACGTACCGCGAAATCCACAATGCTTTTTTTAGCATCTTGGATGGCAACTTAGAGCATGCCAATAGTTTGATGGAAGTGCTTTTGAATGCCAACGCTAACCACGAAAAAGCCAAACCCTTCCCCAAAGATAAATTAAAAAACCTGATCGATGAATTTTCCATTCCTATCTGGGCGTCTAAAGATGTCTTCGAAAAAGGCGACTTCATCAACCTGATCACCTCCGACTTGATCCCTTCCCCTCAACAACCCGTGTTTGCTCACCGCATAAAACGCATCGATGGGCAGGAATTTCAATTCATTTCAGATTTCGACAGCACCTTGCACCTCCTTAAACACTTCCTCACGCGCATCCAAGAACTGCAAAAAAATCCCAATGCAAAAAACTTCATCCAAACCCACAAGACCGAGTTGGATAAATTAAAAACGGATTTTGAAAAACTGCTAGCCAAAAACTAATCTTATTAGTCTATCTATCAATACTGACCACTCATAAACCCCTTGGGCTTATGAGAAGGCAGTATTGATAGGTCCCACATCATCAGGTCCTCAGGGAACCCAGCGCGATCATCGCGTTATTCTGCATCCTCAATACTGACAGGCAAATCGCTGGAAACACTCGAAGGCTCGGTGGAAATAGCGATATGTTTTACTTCTGGCACAGCCAGCAAAGCAGCTAACTCTTCATTTGCGAATTGTTTATTCCAGTCATAAGGCGTTTGATTTCTAAGATCTTTCGTTTGTATTTTTGCCCCCCTAGCTATAAGCAGTTTGCAGATCTCCACATCTTGATGGAATACGGCAGTATGCAGAGGGGTGACACCCAAAATATCGGCGTAATTAGGATTCATGCCTTTGTCCAGCAACATGTTGACCACATCCTTCCACCCCTGAATAATGGCTTGCGTCAACGACGTTTGGCCTTTCACAGTCTCTTCTTTCTTCAGATCTAAATTAGGCGATCGTAAGAACACTTCCACTAAGGCTTTATTGCCAATCATGCAATGCTTCATCAACAATGATATGCCTGGAAGATATGTTGGTGCATTGACGTCCGCCCCCTTTTGTATTAACAGCTCGCAAATTTCACGCTGATCGTTATGTTCAATGTTTTCAAGAATGTTAACGCCAAAGGTTTGGGCTTGCACGTTAGGATGGACGTCCCGTGTTAACAACAACTTTACCGCAGGCACATTATTGTCCCGAACAGCATAAAACAATAGGGAATTTCCTTCTTGAGTCTTCATGTTAATATCTGGACATTGCTTTAAAAGCCATTCCGTCAATAAGGCTGATTTTGACATCGCAGCATAATGAAAGGCATTTTCTCCATATTTATTGGAGAGGCAAAGATCAAAGCCCTTTTTCATTATTTCGTGCACACCAATTTCATCACCAAAACAGATCGCGGTATGCAAAGGAAAACTACCCGTCTTAGCTAATTTATCCAATTGAGTCTCCTTTACCATCAACTTCACCAAAGCCTGATGACGCACACTATCAGCATGGTAGCGCTTAGTATCTTCAGTATGTATAAAGAGTTCGTGAAGAGCCGACCTGGAATTAACACATTTATGCAAGGGATTAGCCCCTCTTCTCAGCAACCTTTTCACTACCTTGAGATTTCCATAACGGCATGCTAAGTGCAGCGGAGTGACCTTCAACCCATTGTGTATATTGACATTTTTTAATTTATTCACAAAGGATAGGGCCGATGCCGTATCTTGAGCAGCCAACATGTGTGTGAAGTGATCTAACTTGAATTTTATCCACAACTCATCCTTATTATGTATGCCTAAAGCAGCCCTGCTTTCTATCCCTTGCAGTTTCTCCAAGATGATGTTCAGGTATTGCGAGTGCAGATTTTTAGGGGTAATTGAACAGGCTCTAAACAATAATTGTGTTAACGAAATCCCTTCCTTTTCATTTTGAAGCGAGTGCCTATGTGGGTTGGCTTTATGTCGCCATTTTTTTAATTTCTTTTTGGAAGGCGCCTCGGCTTCGAAGTTACGGGGTGGCCTGCTTCCTGATTCTGTGGCTTGCGTTGGGCCCCCAGGCTTACCTTCTTCAACTGGGGAACCTTGTCGTGCCCGGACTAGGATCGCTGCGTGCGATCGGTAGAATTTTAATTTTGGTGCTTTTGTTTTCGTTGCCTTTTTTGGTCGAGTTCTTCCTTCAAATCCCAAAAAAGCGTTACCGGGCGCTAATATTTGGCCTGGTTTTATTGGGTCAGTTCCCGCGTTTTCAGCATGGCTATACTA
>CAYMKI010000035.1:3640-24059 GCA_964390695.1 uncultured bacterium | reverse complement strand
AATTCATCAGCAGTAAAGGGAGAATTTTTGGGAATAAACACGACAAACTCGCCTTGAATGTAGATGCGGCAATTCTGAGACGATCTGAGAATGTCGTTTTTGATGGAATTTCCTTTACTCATCTTGTTTAGTTCTAAGTCGGTTCCGCACAGCAACGACTGGGTAGTTATGAAGGGTACATTTTCAGATAAGGCTACTGGGATGCGCGACATGATCGCACTATTGTGATCTTCTGAATCGAGATTGCAAAGAAAAACGCAATTTAAGACGGGTTGTGGTTTTGTCGTCACTGTTGAAGAGGGGAGGGCGGATGTTTCTACAGGGATTTTTGATTCCGCAGATTGAGTGATCAAAGTAAAAAGGTCAGCTATGCGAGCTTGAATTTGTTTGAACGATAGATTGATAGTATCGGACTTATCACTGATCAGTTCGATATTTTTATCTATCAATTTTTGACATGCTTTTAATTCCCTAGGGGTAATATCATTTGAATCTATGCGTAGCTTTAGTGAGTCAATATTTTGCTTTAATTTATTTATATCTTCTGCGTTGTTTTTGTTAGAATATTTAATGTCTAAAGAGAACTTAATTATATTTTCTAAAGACATGGGTGCCCATGCCATTAAACACCTATAGTATAAAATTATTTTTATGTTACTGTTCATTATATCATGTTTCTTTTATTTGTGTGATTATAAAGATTAATCTCTAATAAAATTTATTGGAAGTTGTGTTTTACGGTAAAATTACATTTACAAAACAGTAATATTATCAGGAGTTCACATCAGAAAAATAACATGCTTTAGAAAAACGCTTAAACATGAAAAACAGGATGAGCAGAATAGGCAGGATAAACGGATATATTTGTTTTCACATGAGAAACGTGTGAATTTTATTTTTATTATCCTGTCTATCCTATTTTGTTTATGTATCAGGAATTGCTGTAATGTTATATAAAATTATGTAATGGAAAATTGATTAATAATAATTTGAAAAGTTATACTACTAATAGCATTAGTGTTTTTTTACTTGTAAAGAGAGGGTTTTATGAATATAAATCCAGGTTGTCAAGAAGTAAATAATACTATCGAAACACTAACCGCGCCTTACAAAGAAAACATTCAACCCGAAGAAATGGATTGGATCAAAAAGGCCCTATCCGACATCAAAAATGCAGACAAGAGCATTAAAGTGCAAGAGCGGGTATCACGGCAATTGAATGCCCTTGAGACTTTTAGTCCAGATCAAATTGTGCATTTAGTCAACATCTTGCAACAAGGGATTCAGCAAGAATCCAATGATGCTCAAATCCAAGCTGAATTATGCCAAAAAGTTGCTGGTATAACGTATCAAAAAAAAATATCCTTAGATAAATTTGTTCGGGAGTCTGTAGACAAAAATTTTGCTATAAATGTTATTGTTCAGCAGGTCAAACAAGGTAAGCTCTATTCTCTCCATGCGGCAGAATGTCTGCTAAAATGTGGTTTGCCTGGAGAAAGTAGTGAAATACAACACGCGCTGATCGAGATCGCCAAGCTGGGTGCTCAGCAAGATGGCGGAGACCTTTCCATGAACATACATAACTTTGGTATCGACTTTTCAAACCCGGAAGGACAACTGGCGCTGATCGAGATCGCTAAACTGGCAGCTCAGCAATGTGGTGTGGGAGTCTCCCAATACATCCAGGATTATGGCATTGATGCCTCGACTACTGAAGGAAAGCAAGCGCTGATCGAGATCGCCAAGCTGGCAGCTCAGCAAGATGGTTTTGGAACTTCCCAATACATCCAGAATTATGGCATTGATGCCTCGACTACTAAAGGAAAGCAAGCACTGATCGAGATTGCCAAGTTGGCGGCACAGAATAGTTGCTTGGGAGTTTCCATATACATAAAGAACTATGGTATCGATGCCTCTACGCCAGAGGGACAGCAGGCGTTGGTCGAGATCGCCAAACTGGCGGCTCAGCGAAATGGTGACGAAACCTCCAAAAACATACAGAACTATGGTATTGATGCCTCAAAGCCCGAAGGACAGAACGCGCTGATCGAGATCGCTAAACTGGCAGCTCAGCAAGATGGCAAGGGTATCTCCGAATTCATAAAACTGTATCGCGTAGACGCCTCCACGCATAAGGGAAAACAGGCGTTGATAGAGATCGCCAAGTTAGCTGCTCAGAAACATGGTTGGGGAACATCCCTATACATACAGAACTATGGTATCGACGCCTCTACACCTGAAGGCCAGCAGGCGCTGATCGAGATCGCCAAGCTGGCAGCTCAGCAAGATGGCGCAGGAATATCCTATTTTATAAGCAATTATCGGATAAACGCCTCGACGCCAGAGGGTCAGAAAGCCCTGTTCGAGATAGCCAAAATGGCTCTTCTACAGAATGTGTCAGAAGCACTGCCGAATCTCCAGAATTATCCACTAGATACACAGTCTGAGGAAGGGAAGAAACGCTATTTGGAATTGACCCAATTAGTGTTTACTTGTGTCGTCAAGCAGTTCCATTCATTCAAGTACAGTGATTTCAATATGACTTTTTACGACTACTGCGCAGGGTGTAATGGAAATGGCGTTGAGTCGTACCATATTGACCTGCATCAGTTAGATGCTCCACATCAACAACTCCAAGCAGAAGATCTGTCGGGGGCGTTGAACAAATGTCTTGATTTAGCCGCTGCGGTATTTGAAATGAGCTCTGATCAGTTGCAATGGGTACAAGATAGGATGTCTTCCATAAAAGACAAAGTAGAAAAGGATAATCTGGGTGAGGATAAAGCTGAAACGGATAAAAAGGTTAAAGCTGAACAAACAGAATTTTTAGAGCAGTGGATGTGTCTATGTTCACTTTGTGCAAGTCGAGGAGATCTTAAGCAGATGTTCAAGCAAAATGGACCCCTCTTTGAAAGGTTATTTCAGTTGTCCCCTGCCTTAAGGATTCGGATTATGCACGAAATGATAGTTGCCTCTATAGATCCAAACAGTTTATTTGTGAAAACATTGAAAGCCGAACTTTCAAAGAAACCCTCTGTGATAGATAAAATAAAGGTCTTGCCGCGCGATTTGCGTATGACGGTGGCAGAGATTTTTCTGCGAGGATGTCACAATGGTCAAGCCAACAGGGTAAATCACCTGCGAGAGAATGCTTCCGATATCATCCATGCTCAGCTGGCGTGCTTTATCCTGGCAGATTTTCCGATGCAGGGTTTGGAGGTCTATCTAAAAGTTTTGAACGTTATAACGAAAGACAGAAGCTTAAGAGATGCTAAATATCAACAGCCGCTTCTAGCTGCCTTGGTAGCCATCAAAAACTCTTCTCTGCAGGACGATATAAGAATAAAGCTGCTGGTCGACATATTTACCCATGTGGCTGCAAAAGACCGAGTCCAGGGGCTTAAGTTGATCACCGATATCTTGAACTTCGGGGGCGAGTCTTATCTTGGCGAGACCATTGATCTTGCCAGCTTGAAGGCCACGTTAGAAAGATTGTTTGTCGATAAATGCAAAGTCCACCTGGATGGTTTTGGAGACTTGTATCAAAATACCGTGGGTGAGTGGAGGGGTAAGGAAGCTTTGATTACCTATGCCGGTAAGCACGTAGGAAATCCGAAAGCTCTTCCCTACTTTCAACAATTTCTTACCTCTGTGCTTCAGGGTAATTTTACACAAATCCGTTATGCTGTGGAAAACAATCCCCACCTCGAGCAAATCAAGAAAAGCCATCTTAAGGTCTTCGAAGCGTGGCAGAAGCCTGTGAATTTGACAGCAGCGGAGGTGACGTCCAAGGATACCGTGAAAGAAATTCCCGTGGAAACAATGGTGGTCGAAAACTTAAAACAGGCTGTAGCCAACCACCACCTGGGCCTTGAGCTCCAAGAGGCTCTTTTTCCCATTTTATCTGCTTGTATAGGTAATTGGAACTCCCTGGACACGTCATTAAAGTTGATAGAACAGCAGTTGGAACCTCTTGCCAACCGCCGTCTGACTCCTGAAGAACTGTCGCAAAATAAACGGTTGCAGCTGCAAAAATACATCCTAGAGCTTATATTGGACCCTAGTGATCTTGAGAAAAAGCTGAATGTATTAAAGGGAGCCAAGGTCAAAGGTTTAGAAGAGGTTTTAGCTCCTTTCTATAAAGACCTGGAGGATGCTGTGCAATTGCTGCATTCTTCTCAAAAATCTTCACCAGAAGAATTGAAGATGATGGATAGCGATGATCCTAATCATTTCCTGTTGATGGGTACGGAGGTGATGAACAGCTGTCAAAACGTCAACGGCAGCGCCAGCTTGAATGTAGGGGTTCTCGGTTATGCATTGGATGGTAAACACCGCCTAGCTTTAGTCTGCGGTCCTTCCGGTAAAATTCTGGCCCGTTCGGTATTGAGGCTTTTGATAGACGCCAAAGGCAATCCGGTGCTTTTCCAAGAAAGGAATTATGTCGCCGACACCAGCCCGGAATATCCGTCATTACTTAGAAAGATCGCTTTGAAAAAAGCGGAACTCCTTGGGGTTCCCTTAGTGGTCAGTTCCTCTGATTTTGAAAACGAAGAAGCTAAACCTTATGCTTACGAGGTAGAGGCCAAAGACAAGCCCGTGCCGTTCGAATATGTGGATGCGCTGGAGGGTTTGCAGAGCGGAGCCTATAAGATTGGGAAAACGCAGCAGATTCGTTAAGCTATCTCAACAGTGCTTTGTGTTGTTTGATGTAGTCCACTAAAGTGGATTTAGAGAAGATTTTATGCTGTTTAAGATCCGCAACGGTTTTTAGCTGTATTTTTTCAAGGTTTGCATTGACCTCATGATATAGATTTTCTCTGGAGTTGGGGTGATCTCGAGTGAATTCTGCGGCATGTTGGTCCAGGTCTTCGGGTTGTTTGATCCGAGGCAAAAGGCCAATTTCCCAATAATCGCTGAGGTACCACAGGGAAAATTTGACCAGGGCTTCGATGGCAGGTTCATCATCCTGCAAGGCTTCAATATCTTGTTCGGACTTGAATCCTTCGAAAACTTTGCTGAGCTTAGCTTCGAGATAAGCAAAGAGTCCTGTGGAAGCAACCGCTTGGGTTTTGGGAAATCCCACTTTGGCAAAGATGATCTTTTGTAATATCTCTTTGGATGAGCTGAGCTTCTCTATCAAGTCGCTGCGGTTAGTATTCCAGATCAGAATTTGCAGTTTGTTGATTTTTTCCAAGGTAGACTGATAACTTTTAGCGGTTTGCTCGATGCGATGTGTCAGGGTAGCGATCTGTGAAGAGGTGACATCTTCCAGGTTCAAGCCGGCTATTTCCAGTTCGAGAGAGTCTAACTGTACGCTTAAATCAGGGATCTGGTGAACGATTTCGTGTGTCATCAGGGTGAGATGGTGCTGAAGAGCTTCAGTAAATACTTCTTGTTTTAAGATATTTAGTTGACCAGATGATGCTGTGTAAATCAACTGACTGAACAAGGATGAGGGAGTGCCGACGAGGATGGGTGTTAGCTTCCAGTGCGGGATATGCGCTTTCATGGAGTCCAAGATAAGCAGCATATGAGATAGAGAAAGTTGTTGACCTAACGCTTCTAGATGCTTGGGGTCCTCTAATCTGTCAAGGCAAGCCAGCAATTTTGGAAAAGCTGTACTTGAGTCTTGATCTTTAAGAGCTTGGACTGCTAAGATGATCTGATCGGATGATAATTTTTTTACTAAAAGATTAAATTCTTCAGGGCTGGTCTTCTGTGCAACTTCAGCGATGTTTTCTATTGAATTCATAACTTTGATCTTCTTAGGGTTTCTGTATAATTACATCTAATCATCTTCTAATTTGGTTGTAAATATGTTTTTTAAGAAAGTGTGCCTCCTATGAGCATAATTTCCGTCAAAGATCTAAGAAAGGATTTTTTACTCTCCAAACGGTCTGTTGGATTTTGGGGGAATGTGCGGTCTCTTTTCAAGAGAGAAAGTATTCTCAAGCAAGCACTTCAATGCGTTTCTTTTGACATTCGCGAAGGAGAGCTTGTCGGTTACATTGGCCCTAATGGAGCGGGGAAAAGTACTACGGTAAAAATTCTATCGGGAATTCTGCAGCCTACTTCCGGCACTGTCCAGGTGATGGATAATATTCCTTGGAAGCACCGTGTGGAGATAGTCAAACAGGTGGGGGTGGTCTTTGGTCAAAGAACGCAGCTGTGGTGGGATTTACCGGTCATCGATTCCTATGAACTCTTGAAGAGCATCTATGATATCCCGGCTCAGATGTATCGCAGCAATCTGGATTTTCTCACACAAACCCTAGAGCTTTCTAAGCTGCTGGAGGTGCCTGTGCGGCAGCTGAGCCTGGGGCAGCGGATGCGCTGCGATATTGCCGCTTCTTTGCTGCACTCGCCCAAAATTATTTTCCTGGATGAGCCGACGATAGGTCTCGATGCTGTCAGCAAGTTGGCTACGCGCGATTTCATCAAACTCCTAAACAAAGAAAAGAAAACGACCATCATGTTGACCACGCATGATATGGACGACATTGAATCGCTATGCGACCGAGTGATTGTATTAAACGAAGGCAGGGTATTTGAAGATGGGCCTCTGGATAGGCTTAGGCAAAAACTGGCGCCCGATCGCAGGTTGATCATAGATTTGGTCGACGAGCATGTATCAGTGGAAATATCCCAGGGTACTTTGTTGAAGAAGGAGGGACATAGGGTTTGGATCAGCTTTAACCCGTATCAAACTTCAGCGCCTGAGCTGATCAAAGAGATAGCCTCAAAATATCTCATTCGAGATCTGTTTGTGGAAAATCCGCCCATAGAAGAGATCATCGCTAAGTTTTACCGGGATGTCAACCTATGAAGCCTTATCTGGCCATGTTGGTCATCCGCATCAAGGCTTTGCTTCAATATCGTGCCGCTGCTTTGGCTGGAATAGCCACGCAGACATTTTGGGCGGTGGTCAAGATGATGATCATCCAAGCTTTTTATACACATGCCAGTGGCGAGCAGCCTATATCGTTGCATCAGGCTGTCATGTTCATCTGGTTAGGACAAGCATTATTGGGCTTGATACCCTTTAGTTTTGATAAAGATATAGAAGCGCAGGTGCGAAGTGGAAATGTTGCCTACGAATTAGTCAAGCCGATAGATCTTTATGGCATGTGGTATTTTAAGTCTTTGGGCTTGCGTTTGATCCCCACAGTTATGCGAAGTGTTCCTCTTTTGATCGTGGCCCTATGTCTTTTTGATTTTTCGCCTCCTGATTCTTTAGCTGCAGGGGTTGCTGTAGGTATTTCGTTGGTTTTGTCGCTGTGTTTAGCTGCTGCCATTACCACTATGGCTATGACGACTTTGTTTTGGACGCTATCCGGGGAAGGAGTGTTGAGGCTGCTGCCGCATTTTGCTATGTTGCTTTCGGGCTTGATAGTCCCTTTGCCTTTGTTTCCGAGCTGGCTGCAGCCTGTCGTTTCTCTACAGCCTTTTAGAGGTATTGTGGATATTCCAATACGTCTATATTTGGGGGTGATACCTGTGGCGGATGCTGGATATTACTTGATGTTTCAAGCAGTATGGACGATTCTCTTGATCTATTTAGGGAGAGTTCTCGTGCGCAAAGCCTTAAAACAGCTGGTTATACAGGGAGGGTAAGAGATGCTGAACAAAGTTTCTCTGTTTTTTAAGCTGGCGGGAATATCCATTCGCTCGCAGATGCAGCATAGGGCTTCATTTCTCATGCTGACTACAGCCCACTTTTTGGCTACTTTTGCCGAGATTGCCGCTATTTGGGTGCTCTTCGACCGCTTTAAGTCTTTGGAGGGGTGGTCTCTTGAACAGTTGGCTATGATGTATGGCATTATTCATATGGGTTTTGCCGTGGCTGAAGGAGCTGCCAGAGGGTTTGATACTTTCGACCGTCTTCTGAAACAGGGGGATTTTGATCGTATCCTCCTTAGACCTCTGGGAACTTTTTTTCAAATAGCTTCCCGCGAGCTGCAGTTTATGCGCCTAGGTAGATTTTTTCAGGGATTTGTGGTGTTAGTCTGGAGCTTTCAACGCTTGCATATATCCTTCCTGTCATTAGATACCGGGATCGTGATATTGGCTTTTGTGGGCACGTCGTGCCTATTTTATGGCTTATTTGTCATCCAAGCAGCCCTAAGCTTTTGGACTACGGAAACCTTAGAGCTGATGAATATAACGACCTATGGCGGAGTCGAATCGGGCCAATATCCCATGAGTATTTACCGCAAAGGATTTCGTTTGTTTTTTACCTTTGTCATTCCGCTAGGTTGTGTCGCTTACTATCCTATGGCAAGTGCCTTGCGTATTGAAGATATTCCTTTGCCGCTAGGAGCTTGCCTTCCGTTGTGCGGGATGATATTTTTATATGCGGCTGCCAAGTTGTGGAATGTGGGTGTAAAGCATTATCACTCTACAGGTAATTAACTGGAGTTTCAAACGCCCAAAATTAACGCAGCTGCAGTTGTCATTTTTGAAGAGCCTTGAAAAAATTGGCGGATTCCAGTTGCGCGGAATATCTGCCCACTTCCAGCTTAAGTGCGGTGCTGCTTACAAGGTTATCGATGATCCAGTCATAGCTCTCAGCAGGTAAAAGCAGTCTTTGGCCGCCTTTGTAAAGGTAGGCTTGGTAGAGGCGCGTGTCTTCCGCAGCGGTTATTCGTATCTCTATGGTACTTGACTGAGGATTATCTGCAGTGAGGCCTGTAGAGAATATGTTGATGAATATTTGTCGTTGGGCCTTGCTTTCAAGTATTTCCATTTGCAGAGAGCAAAAGAGATCTTCTGGAGAATAATACACTCTTTTGATGGCTTTACACCTACGTGAAGAATTAAAGGTTTCTGTTTGCCAAGGTTGCGAAATGTTCTGGCAGGAACAATTAAAGATTATCAGGGCCCATAAGGCCCTGTGTATTAACTTCTGCCAACGTTTGAAATGTTTAATTATGACCGTGGGCATGTGATGAGTGGCCGTTATTCTGGCAGGCCACAGCTACAATAGCCACGATGGCAACAGTGCCCAGAGCTATAGCAGGAGCAAGGCTCGGAATGCGGCGGCTTTGTTCGTATCCATATCCACCTGCATCGGTTTGATATTCTTGTGCTGTTATGTTTCTCGCTGAAACTCCGATAAGCGCAGTTAATGTCAATAATACGCACATAGATTTGAATTTCTTTATGGTCATGCAAGAACTCCTATAAACGAATTTTTAAAGTAACATAAATCAGGTTTATCCCATATTCATCAATTTCTTGCAATGTTAATTTTAAGCGACTTCAAAGACTGAAAAAATTGAGGGTAAAACCTGGAAAACTCTTTTTCAAGAGCCGATGCCGTCAAGATATACGCCATTCCATTTTTGACGAGAATCACTTGCATTTGCCGTTCTGTGCCCCATGCCGTGGGGGTGTCTATCTGCAACAGCCTCGCTTCTCCAGCCAAGGTGGCTATTTGACCCAGGTCTTTTGCATCAGCCCCGAGCTTTTTGTTAATAGCATGAACAACCTTGAGGTACTCTTTCAGTGATCCCTTGAATTCGTCTGTGGCTAAATTGATGGAAGGGGGGAAAGTCGAAGAGCCTTTCCCAACGACCATGATTTTGACATGCGATGGCAGGGACTTGGGGTCTGCTAAATGCCATCCTTCAGGAGGAAGAAAAGATACAGACCCAGGTTCTTCCGATAAGCTTTTAAAACTGCTTTGAAGGGAGCTGTCATCCCAGGCAGCCTCTGCGAAGCCAAGAGTAGCACAACTCGCAACCAGTATGGAGCAAGAAATAGTTGATAAATTCATAGAAAAGTTCATGGAATAATCCAATAAGTTTAATTGTCTGTTGAGTTCAAATGACGAACTTGATTTCGTTTCTTACAAGATAATTATGTCGTCCTTCCAGGACGCAGCGTTGTATTTATTGCCCCTCAGGTGTAGACCTGCATGGTCTGGACTGTAACATTAGGGCTTTTCAAGCCAGTATCTTAATCGAGACTGCACTTTTTTTTAAACAAATTGTTGGGTTTAAAATAATTTGGAATGTATTTGTCATGTTTTAAGACAAGTCTTGTTCGAGCAAGATTACCACTAAAAAAAAGAGCCGAAACTATAGCTACAGTTAATATTTCTGCTGTTGTCATTCGACACTGTTTATCGTCTTGTACTCATTTGCGTGATGAACCATTTATCTGATGTATTAGCGTTATTAAGTGTTGAAATTAAAATTATGTTTGATTTTTAGAATTGTAAATATTGATAAATATATTTGATTTGTGGTATAGTTTTAATTATTTATAATTAATAAAAATAAAATAGAGACTTATTAATGAGCGATTTTGCTAAGATCCAAGGTTTGAATATAACAGCTATTGCCAAAATAATTGCAGGCAAAGTTGTTGCCAGTGAAACGATTGATAATAGGATTAATAAACTTGTTTCTAAATTCTTTAATTCGATCGGTGAATTCTTTAAATTTCGTTTTACTCATAAAGCAAATTACGGACTTGAGAGAGTTCAAAATGCATTACTATGCATTGAAAATGAATCGAAAATAGAAGCGGCCAATGAAGAG
Organism: uncultured bacterium; assembly: GCA_964390695.1. Classification (GTDB taxonomy): domain Bacteria; phylum Chlamydiota; class Chlamydiia; order Chlamydiales; family Parachlamydiaceae; genus CAWACC01. Next base: position 13,509 of record CAYMKI010000035.1, on the reverse strand, counting down.
CTTAACGGAAACAGTGCATTTACTCGTTTGCGTGGAAGACTAGAATTTCTTAAAAAAGAGAATGTAAATGTGTTTGCAAAACATCCACATCTATGCCATCAGTATGTTTTAATAAAACATCTACAAGATAAAATTATCTCTAGAGCAATCATTAACGAAGCAAAATTGAGCAAAGAGCGTTTGAAAACAGAAACATCTGTATTGGAACACTTTTCCATAGAGCTGAATCAAAAACGGATTAAATGGCTTGGTAAACGCAGTGAAATGGATAAGAAGTTGCAACAACTCGAAGAAGACATGAAGCTCTTGCAGGACAACTCAAAGAAAATCAATAGATCGATAGCTAAGAATAAAACACTTTTGACCCAGATTATTACGGAAGATGCCAAGATTAAAAATAAATTCAGAATTCTTGAGATACAAGTGCATCACTTAGAAGCCGAACTCAAGCAAGTCAAAAAGAACCAAAAACAAAAATTCCATTACGTTAAAAATGAAACATATGCTGTGAAGAAATTAAATCAAGCATACTCCCGTATAGATTCTTTAGACAATAAGCTGGAAATTAATCAGGCAGCTCAAATACATCTACAACAACGGATAGTCAAGGAGAATAGTAATCTCGGTAAAATCCAGCATAATTTGCACAAGAAAGATATAGCTTTATCACTATTCAGACAAAAAATAAGTAAATTGAATAGAAAAATAGCGGAATTGGATAATGAAAATGATAGAATAAAGTCCGATTTAGAAATAAAAAAATCTAAAGCAATGAATCTTGATGTGCAGTTGATGAAAATTATAAAAAGGCATAATTCAAGGTGTAAATAATGTTAGATTTAGGTGTATATAATAAATTTAGTCAAAAACCGTGGTATTATGAATCGACATCATCGAAGGATATAAAAGACAAGCGTAGCCCATCTGCAATAAGCGGCATCTTCAAAAAGTTAAATTTCCCTAAAATGGTAGGAAGATTAATTGCTAAAAAAATTCTCTTTGTGAAAAACGAAAATCGCAGCTTCCTCCCCAGCATCACATATAAAAAACAATTAGTGGCGCATACAAAACTAGAACCGTTTAAAATCTCCGTGCAAGCAGGAAAAATCATCATAGATGGGTCAATCATCCTTCCAAACAACTCATCCAATAAATATATTGTCGTTTTCAATGGGATCAACGACCGTTATGACAATCACGTAGAGGCGCTCAAAAAGCTTGCGGATGATACCGGAAGCAATGTGGTTGCATTCGACTACCGCAGTGTGGGAAATAGCCGCGGGACTTTAAGTTCCAAGGATGATTTGATTCAAGACGGCAAAATGATCTTAGAGTATTTGCAGAAACAGCACAAGGCTATACCGGAAAATATTCTGCTCTATGGACACTCTCTGGGTGGAGGAGTGGCCGCAGAGGTGCACGCTCATGTTAATCATAAAGGAGCATTAGTTTCCGAAGCGAGCTTCAGCTCCTTTTCGGCAGCTGTCAAAGCTCGTAAAGGCGATTTCTTAGCTTCGTTGGTGAAATTCTCAAACTGGGACATGAAACCTCTAAAACCTTTTCAAGATGCTACAAAAAAGGGCATTATATTGACTCGGAAAGATCCTATAGTCCGCCATCACGTTTCACTATATAAAGCCCTCAAGCGCGCAAACAAAGGTTTGAAGAGGAGTATTCCCTTCCATTTCATCAAAGTCGGTAGGGATACACATAAAGAAAATTACCAGGCCAATGTTAAATACAAAACTGTCATCCATGAAAAAGAGCCTTCTCAAAAATCTGGTAAGTCCAAAGCTAAATTACCCGCCAGCGAATTTGCCAAACGAATGGCTCTGGTCAAAAAACTCGGTTTATTAAAAAAGCTTCCTTTTCCACATGATAGGCTCATGGATAGGGTATGTTATTTTAAACCGTCAAGTTCAAAACATAGCTCTTTAGACAAGATCCAAAACAAGCTGTATCAAGAAGATTGCATTGCGTATCGACATTCTGTGGATATGTTCATCAAGCTGTTGGCTTAGGGCAAAGCAAAATCTGTAGTGCTAAATTCTTTAAATTTAGATAATGACGGCGGTATCCGTTATTATCTAAAGCTTACAACAAAGGCATTATATGAGCTTTCTCTCTTCCCTAGCATCGTATTCCTTGAAATCTTATGCCTGGCCAAAGTCCAATGTTTTGCCTGAGACGTTGGGGGTTAGTGCACAGGAACCGTTGACGTACATGATGGATCCTAGCCCTCACCCTGCGGTTAAGGTGTATGATTGGATTGCCAGCGGACAAGCTAGAGAATTCTTGAATAACGACATGCAAACGCCTTCCGTCACTTGGGTAGGCCAAGCATTGGATTATGTGCTGCAATCAATTTGGCGGCAAGGTCGATCTGAGCCAGCCAAAACAGCTCAATTAGCCAGAAATGTGCTTTCCGAGGAACAGTTTAAATATTTTCGCGATGTGCCGGGATGCGACCATACTCATCAAGATGAAATCGCTTGCATTCCCATGAATATTCCGGACAACTGTACCTCTGAAACTCCAGTATTTTATTATGTTCACTTCAGTGCAAAAGACGTGTCTGACATCACAGGCCGGCTGAAAGCATGTTTTAAACAGTACATTGAGCCTTGCAAAACACATTGCGGTTATTGCTGGGACTCAGATGAGGAATATAGTTATTGGTACGTATTGAATCTGAAGTATGACGTCAAATCATTAGATTATATCAACCGAAATTGGGAGGTGGTTGCTGAATTTGCTAATCATACAAGTGTTCACAAAGATAATCTTATTAAAGGATATTCCGAATCGATCATCCATTTCTGCGAGAAAGATAGCGTTGCATTTGAAGAAAAGCTGGGGGTTGGACTAGGAGTTGGCGGAGTGGCTTTGTGTATTACAGGCGCTGTGGGCGCTATCAAATATTGCAATTATCGCACTCAGAAGAATATAGAGCGTGAGATGGCTAAGGTCAAAGTACCGTTAAAGCAAAAAGATATGTTGGAAACTAAAGCGAATTTACGAGAAATAGGAGAGGAAGCCGAGTCATCGAATGAGCATACTATCATTTTGGAGGAAGAGGATGAATCTGCTATACCTCTAGAGGACCTCTCCGAATAGTATAAATTTTCAAATCTAACGTTCAGCATCATAATTTCAGAAGTCTAAGTCCATTGAGACCGACAAGAACCGTGCCGCCTTCATGCAATAATACTGCCAGCCAAAGGGGAATGTAGCCTGAAAGTGCCGGCAAGGAGGCGACCACAATAGCTGCGGCTGCCAGCCACAAATTTTGGCGGACGATTCTTTTCGTGGCCATAGCTTTGGCAAATAACCAGTCCAGCTGTTCTATGTTATCTTGAAGAAGAATGATGTCCGAGGCGTCCAAGGCTGCTGTACTGCCGACCTTCCCCATTCCGATGCCTACGGTGGCTCTAGCCAAAGCGGGGGCGTCATTGATTCCATCTCCGATCATAGCTAGTCCCTTTTCCGAGGATAATTTTGCGACATGCTCAAGTTTATCTTCCGGTTTGAGATCAGCGTAGTATTCTTTTATTCCCACAGCTTCCGCCACGGCACGAGCGCTTTTGTCATGGTCTCCGGTTAACATTATCGGAGTGATGTCCCAATGATGCTGCAGGGCCTTGATGGTATCTTTTATGCTCACACGAGGTGTATCTTTGAAATGAAAAAGATAGGCTTGTGTGCCTATCATCAGAACGGATAGGGACTTTCCTTGTTCCTCATAGGCTTTTTTCTTGGCTAATAACCTTTGTACAAGATGGGATGGCAGCTTGGAGGTGATAAAATCTGCGCTTCCTATAAAGGTTTCCAATAAGGCATTGTCCCCGCTTTGGACTTTGGCTTGAAGGCCATAGCCGGGCAAGGTTTTGAATTCTGACAAACGCACTGTAGGTAGTGGTTTTTGACTTGCGTAGGCTAGAATGGATTTGGCTAAGGGGTGCGTGGTATTGCGTTCCATAGCTACAGCGGTGGACAAAGCGAAGTTTGTATCTGGAATAGGGTACGCTTCCAGTCCTTCCATCCCTTCGCAAGTAAGTTCTCCTGTGGTAATGGTCCCGGTTTTATCAAAAGCAATAGCCTTGCACGAGGCAAGAGCATCGAGAAATATACCGCCCTTTAGCAGTATGCCTCTGCGCGCGCACGCTCCAATTGCGCTGAGATATGCAATGGGAATGGCTATAATCAGCGCACAGGGAGAAGCTGCAATTAAAAAAGCCAAGGCGCGATAGATAGATCCTTCCACTCCGAATAGGGGAATAGGCAAAATGAGCGGTAAAGTCATTGCAAAAAACAGGCACAGCAGTATTATGGTCACCGCATACCCCTGGCTTAAGTTGTCAAACCAGCGCTGCAGATATGGCTTGGCTTCCTGGGCTTCAGTCACCAGCTTTATAATGTGCGATAGGGTGGAGTCTGCGCTGCTATGCGTCACCTCTATAGTCAAGGTACCTTCTAGATTTCTTGCGCCTGCAGGTACAGTATCTCCTTTCTGTTTCAATACAGGGAGGTTTTCTCCGGTTAAATGCACAAGATTAACGGAAGAGATGCCTTCGATGACAACTCCGTCCAACGGAACAACCTGACCGGATTTTATCAGGATCACAGTGCCTGGGACGATGTCGCTGATGGCCCGTTCTATCAGCAGCCCATTATCTTCTATCACGCAGGCTTTGGTAGGGGAGAGTTTATAAAGGTTATTTAAATTGCTTCTGGCTTTAGCCGTTACGGTCTCTTCCATAGCGCCGGATAAGCAAAATAACACCAAGAGAAGCCCCCCTTCCATGCCGCTACCAATCAATACCGATGAAAAGGCTGCCAAGGTCATTAACACGTCGATATTCACATCTCCTAGCGATAGGTCTTCGATAGCATCGATTAGGGAGGGAATCCCGGCAAAAAAATAGACCAATAGCAGACAAAAATGAGATATCGGCCTCCATTCGGCATGATAAGAAAGGACGAAGCTTAATAAAAGCATGAGGGCGGCTATGATGGCCCCTTTTAGGTGCAGATGAGCCCCCCATGAGCGGGTATTGGCGGTAATAAAGGGGCTGATGGATTCTTCAAGCCCAAGCTGGAAAAACTCCTCAAAGACCACGGGGTGAGGCGCTGGGGTATCTGTTTTGGATTTCATGTATATGGGTGTGTGGGGATAATATAATCTAAAATAAAGTAGACAAAACCAAAAGCTACCGCTCCAATGCCGATGTTCCAGATCATTGCAGGTATAATGCGGTTTTTCTCATGAAATGCGGCTATTGAAGCTCCTAATGCGATAGCCAGGAGAGCGCCTATGATAATGCCCAAGGAAGGCGACACTAGGAGCCCAAGCAAGGGAATAATACAGCCCAAAATCGCGCCTGCCAGAGCACCCAAGCTTTGCTTTAAGGGATGCTCATGCGATTCCAGAGAAAGACCTAATTCCTCTTCGATCATCACGCGAAGGAGACGGTCTCCGTCTGCCATGAGGACATCCAGCACTTCTTCTAGCAGTTTGCCTTCAAAACCCTTGGCGGCATAGAGGGCTTTCAGCTCTTCTCTTTCTTGTTGCCTATGATGTTCGATTTCCCACTTCTCCTGGGCGACAATACGATGCAAGCGTTCTAGCCTGAACCATGCGAGCCAAGCTCCTCTGCCTGTTTTCCATAGGATCAAACCACCTGAGGTTATCAAAAGAATTCCCATGAGGTTCGCTTGCGATATTCCTAATTTCGAAAGGAGCAGCCAGATGAGAGCGATCACAAAGGCGACTTCACGGGCGGCATCGGTGGCAGCGGAGAGATGGCCAGGTAGTTCTGTGCCATGAATCTCAGAGGAGGAGATGATGCCTTGAGCTTGAGCCTCCGCCACATGGGCAATGGCTTCTTTGCCTTTAAAATGAGCAGGTTGTTGGTTAGATTCAACCATAGCAGGGGATGTGCCTCCAGTAGAATATTGTGTGGTTCAATTAGTTACACACTTTATGAGGTGCTGAATAGTTACCATTTGCGTGCTGCGCCGGAAACTTTAGGTCTAGTGAGTGCATTTTACACCTAAAATCTCAAGTCGCCAAGCTTTTTTTTATTTTTAAATAAAAATTTGCTATAATAATAAAAGGATAAGATGAGGTTTGTTTATGGAAAGTTTGAATGATAATGGATTATCAAATATAAACCCCCTAATCCCTCCAAATTTTATCGCTCCGATCTCAGGGGGAAATTATAGTGCCTATACACCCAAAGACTCAGTTTCCAGCGGTAGCGGCGCAAAAAATTCGAGCGGCGGGGTTTTGGCCGATTCACCTGAACTGCAGCAAGCTATGTACATATTTTGGTTTTCAAACAATCAAATCATCGTACAGCCCTATACCCATAAAACAGAGGAAACCACGGTTCAATCCATAAACGCATTAAATTTTGAAATCAACAGCAAGATAGATGAGATAACCATCAACGTCCTAACCGAATGGTCAAAGAGCATTAAAGAACAAGTGGATGCCGATAGGCGCGAAGAAAAATCGGAACACCATAAACGCGATTTGGAAGAGAGACTTAAAGCAGGTTATGAAGCTTATTTAAGTACCTTATCCTTCTTGCAGCGGCTGAATTCGATAGAGACCAATACACTCACAGGAGTGGCTTTGCCACAGGGGGGATTTGTGGCGGGGCTGGATGATATCATCAACAAATCCCGAGAAGGCCTAAACGATATTACCCCCTTTGTCACAGGAGCAGTTTTATCCGTAGTTCCGGGGAGCGTCGCCGTGAATGCCATGCAGGTGGATCCCCTCAGTCAGGGGGTCGCATCTATAATGGGGCAAATTACACCTGCCTATAGCGTCGACCTTTCCTCGTTAGCTACCCTATTTATCAATGGAGCGGTGAACTTGGCTGCCGTGCAAACTTTTCCGGTAGCGCCAGGATCTACTAATGCCAAAATAGACTATGAGTTTGCCAATAAATACTCCCAAGAGATCTTGAAAATTGTCAGCGGCAGTGATTTTAACAACTGGGCCATGGCCATTATTACGCACCAAATCGGTGCCGGTGAACAGATGGACGATAAATACGTGGCAGATTTGACAGGAAAACTGAAATTGTCCATGTTGTCGACGGCTCTTAGCTTTCTGTATTACATGGAGAGCAGCTTTAAAGGCAAAGGAGGAGGAATTACCGGGGTGGAATTCCAGGATATGATAAACGGAAAAATCTTGCTGGCACAAGATGACCCTAAAAAAGAACTTGTCGACCAGATCCGTTCCTTGCTTTCCTCGCAGTCAGATCCTCAGAGTATCTTGGCAAAAATCGGCGATTGGATCGACAGCTCGGCCAAGGGCTTGAATTTGACTAAAGTCAGCCCGCTGTTCAATTTGTTAAAATTGGATGCCGGCAGTGTTGAATTGCTTAGTTAGCCATCGAATTTATAGAGCATATTCGATCACTCTTTTTTCCCTAATGACCATCACCTTGATTTTGCCTGGGTAGGTCAATTCGTTTTCAATGCGTTTGGTTAAATCCTTGGTCAATGTCGAGGTGGCGGCGTCATCGTGCACTTCGGGTGATACGATGACGCGAATTTCTCTTCCAGCTTCCATCGCATAGGCTTTTTCTACACCTGGGAATTCATAGGCGATATCTTCTAGTTTTTTTAGGCGTTTGATGTATTCTTCCACCGGCTCGCTTCTGGCGCCCTGACGTGCGGCTGACATGCCATCGGCGCTGTTGATAAAGGCGGCTTCCAGCGTGAGAGGTTCCATCTTAAAGTGATGGCATCCTACACCATTGGCTACTTCCTTGGTTTCTCCGTATTTCAGGCATAAGTCATGTCCGATGATATCATGTGAACCCTCCACTTCATGCGATACGGCTTTGCCGATATCATGCAGCAAGCCGATGCGTTTGGCGAGGCGCACATCGGCGCCCAATTCAGCGGCCATCAGTCCCATAATATGGGAGACTTCCAGAGAATGGTCTAAAACGTTTTGACCATAGCTGAATCTAAATTTAAGCTTTCCGAGTAAAGTGATGAGGTCTGGGCTAATATTCATGGCTCCGGCTTTAAACGCCGCATCTTCACCGTATTGCCTAATCAATTTATTGCAATTCTGCTTAGCTTTCTCCACGACTTCTTCGATGCGCGTGGGATGTATTCGGCCGTCTTTGACCAGTTCCGACAGGGCCATTTTGGCGATCTGCATGCGGATGGGGTCAAAACCAGATAATACAATTGCTCCTGGGGTGTCATCGATGATGAAATTGATTCCTGTGACATGTTCTAGGGCGCGAATATTTCGGCCTTCACGTCCGATGATACGACCTTTCATTTCGTCGTTGGGAATAGCGACGGTATTAACCGTAGCTTCAGAAACACAAGGGACGGCTAAACGGTTAATAGAGGTTACTATGATTCTTTTGGCTTCCTGTTCGGCTTGTTCTTCGGCTTCTTTGCGGATTTTTCTGGAGAGATGCGCCGCTTCATTCTTGATTTCGTTGGTGATTTTTGCAAAAAGAAGGTCTTTGGCTTCGGAAGAACTTAAGCCGCTGATGGACTCTAGCTGCTGGATTAAATTGCTATGTAGCTCCGACACAATTTTACGTTCGTCATCGATCTGCTGTTTACGGCCGCTCAGAACAGATTCCTTCCTCTCAATATCAGCCAACTTTTTTTCGACCAGGTTCATGCGCGTTTCGAGTTTATCTTCGCGAATTTTTAAGCGGTCTTCTTCCTTCTGCAGTTTTTTCTTTTCCTGTTGCAGGATTTGTTCGCATTCCTTTTGTTGTTCGATGAGGGACTGTTTAAGGGTTATCTCTCCGGCGCTTTTGATAGCTTTGGCATCTATTTCAGCTTTAAAAATGATGTCTTGGGCTATTTTTTGGTATGAGCCCAGCTTCATGCGATGAAAGCCCCAATAGGCCAGTGCCCCTAAAATACCTCCGCAAAGGAGATGCATTACAACTTCGGCTAGATACTCAGAATTCATGATCTTTTAAGTTTTGCAAAGGTTTAATTTTGACTTTTTCTACCATTCTATCGTTGGAGTCCAAGATCTCTATTTCAAAATCGTCGCGATGGATCACAAAACCTTTTGTAGGTATACAACCTGCACAATGAAAAATATATCCCGCAATAGAATCATAATCGCCTTCTTCTGGTATGTGCAAGCCTAATTGTTCTTCGGCGTCCATGATGCTCATGCGCGGGTCTACGAGCCAGCTTCCGTCTGGTTGTGCGACGAAGAGGATCTCCGGCTCGTCATACTCGTCCGAAATCTCGCCGACGATTTTTTCGAGGATATCTTCAATAGTCACAATCCCTTCTGTGCCGCCGTATTCGTCCACGACGATAGCCAGATGGACCTGCTTCTTTTTAAATTCCTGGAGAAGATGCGATATTTTCTTTGTTTCGATGGTGTAAAAGACATTTTTTAAGATGGATTCTATCGGCAAGGCCAAGATGGAAGTGTCATTGCCCTTTTCTTCGTACTCTCGGTATTTGTTCAAAATGTCCTTGTACATTAGAACACCTACAATATTATCGACGGTATCCCTGTACACCGGAATACGGCTATAACCTTCATTGCCGAGCAGCTTTGCGGCTTCTTTGATGGAGGTAGAGGCCGATAGGCTAAATAAATCGACGCGCGGCACCATCACTTCCCTCGCAATCACATCCCTAAATTTGAACACAGCTTCGATGATTTTTTTGTCATTGATATCTAGTTCTGGGCTTAATTGTGCTTTCTGGATCATGTCGATGATTTCTTGTTTTGCCTGAGCTTCAGGTTCCTGCAAATAATCAAAGTAGACTGTTTTTGAAAGCAGTTGTGCTACCTGCATGAAGATGAAGGTAATCGGAAAGGCTATAAACAT
>CAYMKI010000035.1:0-3630 GCA_964390695.1 uncultured bacterium | reverse complement strand
TACTCGGATAGCGGTTTCAGGATACTTCGTGCCGAATAGTCGGGGTAAGTAATCTCCGAATATAAATGATATCAGCAGCAGCACCAGTACGCTGAGGACTAACCAAAAGTATAAAAAGTCGCCGGGAGCTTGTAGAGGTGCACTCAAGGGATATAGAGAAGTCGACCCCAAAAAAAAGATCGATAGCCCTGCAAATAAAAAACGAGAGATACTTTGCGAACAGATAGTCGCAAAAAACAAGCCTTCAAACTCATGCTTGGGGAAAAAAAACAGATGGAAGGGCCTATACAAAAATAAAAAACCTAATGCTTTTAGCTGCTTTCTCGAATCCGTCTTATGCCTTCTTCTCAAAGCGCTGCTAACAGATGTAAGGCAAAATGTTCCCACTAAAAAAAACAGCATGCTAAAAAAAAGGATAATAAGAAACAAAAAACCCTCCCATTAATTTTGGTTGATCGTGCGGCGTCTAAGCTGCTTGCTTCTAGATAACATAATACCTAATTCTTGCAAATGTTCGATATGTCTTTTTTCAGCTAATCTCATTTGCTTGCGATCTTTAGGGTCTATATCATCGTAACCTAGAAGGTGAAGCAGGCCATGCACAACATAAAGGCTCACTTCATCGTAGGCATCACCTCCATGCTGATCTGCATATTCGATAGCTACAGGCGGGCACACAAACACTTCTCCTAGAATTCTGTATTCGAAGTCGTCGTAGGTATTCATGGGAAAGGAAATACAATCTGTTGGGGAGGGATCTTGAAAAAATTCATCATGCAGACGGCAGATTTCAGGCTTATCGACGAAATAGATGGCAACTTCGTCGTAGCGACCTCCTTCAAAGGCAACCACTGTCTGACAGAGTTTTTTGACTTGAATTTTGCTTATGGATAGGTCTTTCTGAGAGTTAAAGACAGAAACTTTCACTAGATTTGCTTTTATTTAATTACCAAATTATGGGGACGAGATCCGTTAAACTCGACTTTGCAACATTTTATGAGGAAGATGCAGAGTTCCGAAATATTGCAATGCAGAGTTAAAAGGCTGATCAGAATGCCAGCCTTTCCGACGGTAAAAGCCACTATTGCATTACAGGTGTTTTAGGCAACCCTGTTACGCGTTTAGCGTCTTCAGTTTTCCATCTTCCTATTTTTTTAAGTACTTCAACCCTTTCGAAGCGTTTCAGCACATTGCGTTTTTTTACTCCCGAATTGGATTTGCCGTAGCTGGGATGTCTAGACATAGTTTATAAGTCCTCAATTTGTATTATTTAATTTTTGGGATGAAGGCTAAAGCAGCATGTCCGCCTTCTAAGGCGTTGGCGTGAGCTTTGTAACCTGCAGCCAGGTTGTCTTTGCGAGCACCTGTTTTTTCCGAACCTATTCTTGGACGATGAGGGGATTTTGCCCTTCTTTCGCATTGTTTACTAATTCGCACCATGGCAATATGACTCCTGATAAAGTTTTTGTCACTAATTATATCCGGCAGGGAATAATCTTGCAAACTCTATTTTTCTTTTTTTTCCGAGCTCCTGCTATCATCTTAAATTATAAATAGCTGAATGAAAATTGTGAATAGGTATAATTTTTATTGAATCTTAACATTTTTATGTTAAAATAATTGCATAATTCAATAAGTTGAGTGTTTTTTATTATGGCTCAGGCTATTCATGTCAACCAACAACAGCCAGGTCAATCGCCTAAACGCCGCAGGAATAACCCCTACCGCGACGGCGCTTCAAAATGTGCTCAACAGTTTGATGTGTTTGAAATGATAAGGAATCCGCACGCGGTTAAGCGCCCGCCTGCCGAACCGCTTACACATCAAGCCAAAGGATCAACACAAAGAAAAATCGAACAAGAAATCCAAAAAAAATTCGAAGAAAATTCTCCACGTCTCATCTGGAATAGATTCAGGTTTTTGGCCATCCTAGTGAAATATGTTTTTTTAGCCTTTGCATTACCTTTTTATTTAGTATTCTATCAGATTCCCAAAGTAGTCTTCTTCAAATGGATTCCCTTTGTGGTCAAAGCAGTGGCAAAGCGTGTAAGCTTCTATAAGATAAAGTGTATGGTTGCTATAAATTCGACCCTCAATACCATTAAAGCGCCTTTTATTAAGATTGCAAACACCATAAAGAAAATCAGAAGCCGCCTCTCCAGAACTTATCTCGCTTTCATCTCCATACCCTCTACGTACTGGAAGGTGCTTGTTACGAGGTTTCAACGTTACTATAAAAAATATCTGCAAAGTGTAGACTGGATAAAACAGTCTCCCACGCATTTAAATCATGCCATCCAAGCTGGAATTACAAGCTTCAACACATTCTTTATATCCCTCAAGAAAAGATGGCTGAAATTAGTTGGACACAGCAAAAGTTTTTTTCAAGATAATTTAAGGGAGATCAAAGTATCTGCTGGTCACTTCAGCCGTATTGCCCGTTCAAAAATCACCAATGAAATCTTCACCCTCACAGCCTTAACTACAGCCTTAAAAAAGCAGGTACAAGTTTTAAGAGATTTACCTCAAAACTGGCGAAAATTTATAGCCAACCATGCCTTGTATTCAAAACTTACTACTAGGCTCCTGGCTTTAAACCTTTCACAATATAATAGAAAGTATTTTCATAAAAAAAACCAGGAAATCGCCAACTATCTGCATTTGCATGGGAAAAAAATCAATGAGAAAATAAAGCATCTACAAGCTAGTATCGGAGTCTTACTAGCTGGCCTTCCTGTAGGATATCTTGTACAATTTCAAAAATACCTTGAGTCTTTAAGAACTGTATTGTTGAAAAAGGTGAGAGCTTTATTTGTATATATACAGTCTTCTTTTAGAAAGACAGTCGATAAAGTCACATTCAAATTCAACTTGGTTTATACACGTCTAGCCCATCGAGTTCGTATAGGTGATATATTCCAACGCTATTCTAAGAAGACAGTAGACGTTCCTGTAGGAAAGCCAAAATACGGATTTCAGGAAAGGATCCAACGGGCCATACCTAGATTAGAGGGGAAGGTAAAAGTTCTTTCCTCAGAGGTTAAGTTAGCCGTATCCTATGTGCATAAAAAATCGCAGGAATTTCTACAGCCTAAATTTCAAATAGGCCGCAGTTATTTCAATAGCGTGATCCTGCAAGTACGCATCACATTAGCTTGGGCCAAAGTATTATGTATTTATGGCCTTTATCAATTAGCCATTGTATCCAAGCAAATCGGCCTCGGCCTGTAACATTAAGGCATTACAAGCCTATATTGTGAAATTTGTGACAATTAGATATCCTTCCTAAATCCAATAAATATCAGGTTGGAAGTCTGCAACGTAATAGCCTAAGGCTAGGGTGATGATTTTGTACTTTTGTCAGGTGAAAAAAAAATGGCTATTTTCACAACTTCGTCAGATCAATACTCTAAGTATTATAATATTAAGTATACTATCAAAAATACAATGCCGATCATATGAAAATAGCCAAAAAAATCACATGCGTTTAAGCCGCGGTAGTGGCGCTAAAGTTTGTTCTTTTTTGACGGCTCTCTCACCAGCCCAAGGGGCTGGAACGTAATAGCCCAGGGCAACGCCCTTGTCATTACCCATTTTATTAGAAAATTTATTATAAGATAACCTTTTAAC
>CAYMKI010000034.1:0-24343 GCA_964390695.1 uncultured bacterium | reverse complement strand
TTATTATCGCTTGCACATCGTCTTTTTACTACTGTCAAACAACTTAATCGCTCTCTGGCGATTTATTCGTCTCGCTTTTGTCTTGCGCGCTCTGCTTGTTTGCTTTGCTCGCTTTTCATCTTGCGTTCGAAGCTCAAAATATACTATCTTTCGAATTAATTTCGCAAGCGTTTTTTTCTCTATTTTCTTATTTGCCTCCAAGGATTACCATGAGGGCTAATTTTTTTTCATTTTTTTCGCATCGCGTTTTTTTTCGCGATAGATTTCCTCATTTTTAGCTCATTTTTTTGCTCTTTTTAGATGTCAATTCTGCATGACCCCCGCAAAATCCGGGATTGCTCCCTCTCAAATCTCGTTTTTTTTGGTGTTTTTGTGAAATTCAGCAAACATCCATTCGAAATTATATTCACAGCAAATTCCTCGGAATTTTGGACCCTTGTATAAGTCATAAACTTCATTTATGAATTAATCGAATTTGCTGATACTATCTTTAGTGGAAAACCCTCTTTGGTAATAATTGAGTATTTTTTACTCTTAATTCGTTACACAAATTTAAAAGGAGAACATGCCATGATTGACGCTCTAACAATATACGTGCAACGCTTTCAACAACCGGATTTGATTACATCTAGTGAAATCAAAAGATGTGCACGTGAGGTCGGATTTCTATCTTCAACAAGTACTCGTATACATAGCCTTCTAGTTAGTAAGCTCGCCGATTTAAAGCGGCTATTCGAGCTGGTTGCTAAGTACAGCGCTTACAATACTGAATACGAAAAAAATGCTAAGCAAGGAGGAACGAGCCCCCATCTGATCGATGCACTGTTTACCGGGTGGACAGGTGCATGGGGATACCACTCGATTCAAGAGTACAGTCCACAGATTGAAAAAGATATCAAAGATCTCGTCCGATTATCGCCGCAATGCCTTGAGAGCCGCGAGGGGCAGATGCGCCTTTTTGGGAATGTATCTCCTCTTTTTGTAGCTTGCTTAAATAAATCGATTCCTGTAGATATAGTCGAATTTTTGTTGGGGGCAGGAGCTGACATGAATGCTGTAATCGATATTTTTAAAACCCCCATCATCAAAGCTATATATTGGGTAAATGTGATTGAACCTCAGTCTAGAGCTCTAGAAATACAGGATATATTTCGGCTGAGTCTCATCAACAAAACAATTAAAAAACACCTTAACTCACAAGCCAAAAGTCCACAAATACCCTATCAAGCCTCAGACACATTACTCAAGGATGTGCGCGCAGTAGCTCTTTACAGACCCTCAAGAGACTGGGATCGTGGGCCTGATAAACAGTATCCCGAAACAACCTCCCAGATTTAAAATTAATATTTGTCGTCAATCCCCATCAGCTGATATGGTGGGGATTTGGAGCCTCACCAACCCGAGGTCGATGATTATGCTCTTCAAATGTCGAATCAAAATCTTTTCCTTAGTCTGCATCCTAATCGATTTATTCATTTCATCCCCTTCCTTTGCAGCGAATTTCTTAGCCGACTGCAGTATTCAGACCTATAACACCCGGCATTTTTGGAATAAACACAGTGAAAAAAAGCATAGCTTTAATCATTTCAAAGAGACAGAGCTGCAGCTATACACCGAGCTAAGCTTATGCAGCGGCGCTATTTTATCCGCTTTAGGATCTTACGCCTCTATTCAGGATCGTTTAAACGGGAATACCTATGGATTTGGAGATGTGGAAGCCAGCTGCACATTGCAAGCTTGGGGCAACTCCTCTTCTCCCTGGTGGATCAATCTAACTACCATTATTCCTGCCGGCAATGAAAAAGAAGATTTGCGCTATGGACGCTGGGGACTGGAGTTTGACCTTTTTTACTCAAATGCCACAAATCTGGGCCCGCTCCCTTTTTGGTACTATATCGGTGTGGGATATCGCGGCTATTTCGGCTTTCCCTCGGATCAAATTAAAGCCATCATCAACACAGCTACGGCCTTAACTCCCGACATTTTCGTGTATTGTATCGGTAATGTAGAATGGGGATTATTCAATGGACGCCGCCAAGAACATTTCAATCAGATTCTGTTTAACCCCAACTACAGGCTAGCCGCAGTGGAAATCGGCATTGTGGGTTATCTATCCGACAATTGGTACGTAGATGTGGGATATTTTCATCATGTATGGGGAGCCAATGTAGGTACCGGAGGAGGTTTCAATGGAGGCTTGGGTCTTTGCTTTTAACCACATGCGTTTCGGCATGTTTTTATTGTACTTCTTCGTATTTTGCGCCCACAGTTATGGTCAAGCAGCATGGAATGAAGCTAACATAGAAGCTCTTCTTTTGCCAGAAGACCACCCCATCAAATCTTCTCTTGATGACCTATTTTCACAACATCGAGCGACCCTAGACATTAAATCGATGGAAAAAGCCCAGTTTCATCGCCCTTATCCCCGAAAATTCACGCGTCTAGTCGTCACATCGCATCCTCTGCTAAAGGGATATATTCTCAAGTTGTACCTGGATGCTCAGAGATACTATAAAAAGCAAACAGAGTTGACACACTGGATCCGCAGAATACAAGGTGCGCAGCGCATAAGAGATTATATCCAAGCTAATTCGTTGGAACATCTTTTCAAAGTTCCGCAAAAATGGCTCTATCGTTTGCCGGAACATCCAGCTCCTCCCAAGGAACTCCTTCGAAAAAACTACATCTTGATATGCGAAAATATGGATATTCTTGATAGGGAACAAAATAAAAAGGCGTGGGCTGAAGGCGTTCTACCCTATGACACCTTGTATCAGGTGTATACGCTCATCAATGAACTCGGACTGCATGATTGCGCAAGCATCGATAATATTCCCTTTTGCAGCGATGGCCGCATTGCTTTCATCGATACCGAAACATTCGAAGAGTGGCCGGTAGATTTTAAAAAACTTACCCCTTACCTTTCGAGCGATAATCAAAAATTGTGGAAAGAGTTAATCCGCAATGACTAGAGTGTATTTCACCTTTACGCAACCTTGAAACCAAACTTACTCCAATCGCGTTACAATAAGTGCGCCATTAGAGTGTGTTGGGTTTCAATTGGGAGTGAATAGTAAGAAGTTGAGCTTCGACTTCATCTAGTGAACATCTT
This sequence comes from uncultured bacterium, assembly GCA_964390695.1. Taxonomy (GTDB): domain Bacteria; phylum Chlamydiota; class Chlamydiia; order Chlamydiales; family Parachlamydiaceae; genus CAWACC01. The sequence continues at coordinate 21,231 of CAYMKI010000034.1, read as the reverse complement.
TTATCACGATGTGGATGTGTCATGCTCCAAAACAAATGTTCTACTGTGTTTTTCTCTGGCTCTGGGGAAGGCAAGACCCTTTCATTCCAAGGTTTTATAATATTAGGTCCTTGATCTGATTTATCTCCTACTTTCTCTTCAACTTCTCCCTCAGCATCAGACCAATCGCCCCAATCATCGGATTTGGATTTCGCAGGTTCTTCTACCTCATCATCCGATGATTCCTCTTCTTCATACGACCACAGGTTCCATTCGCCTTCACCGGATTTCGCTTTTTCTGAGACCTCAGAAACGGAATCGTTTTTGCTTTCGGGTCTAGCATTCCATATGACTTTAAACGTCTCCCCTAAAGAATAAACATCAACTGAAATTCCATTAGCCAGCCCCAACACCAGTCTATCTTCCCCAAATTGGGGTTCTATATAACCAGGTGTACCTGAAAAGTATTTCATATCTCGATCACTCTTAAACTCTTTAGCCGTATCAAAATCGGATAATTTAACCTCTAAAATCGCACCTTGGCTGGGATCTCCAGGATCCTTTGGCGTGTAATTGACTAGAAAATTTTCGGGCTTGATATCAAAATGGCAGACTTTCTTGGCATGTATGACTTTTAACGCTCTAACAGCCTGTAGCATTGCATCTATCCTCACATCATTTGGAAGATCGACAGAGTCGATTAGTTCGCCCACATCAGGCCCCGACATATAGGATGATACAAATCCATCCTGAATTTCACCGGATTTACTTTTCCATTGAATATGGTACCCAACACTGATATTGTGATTATCTTTAAAAAGTTTTTGCATCTGTATCAGAAAATTGACATTGACATGCTTTTTTGCCTCGGGTTTAACGACTCCTAAAACCTGACTCAACTTATTTTCGGAATTATGCAATTTATAGACCTCTTTCATTCCTCCTGAAGCGAGTTTACTATCTTCTTCTGATTTTTTAGGCTTTAAGACTATCTCACCTGATTTCAATAAAAAATAGGATTGCTGCAAACTACTATGATCTCGTTTTGATATCAGAATGGCATCCGTGCCCTTCTGATGCATTTCCTTCATTTTGGAAGAAAAAATAAGCTCTATTAACTTTGAATCTTTATGTTTGGCTTGTTGTTGTAATGACAATAAGTTGTTTTTTAATACTTCATTAAATATTTTAGAAACCGATTTGTTGTTTGATCCACTTCTAACATGAGTATTCTTTTTAGTATGTTTAGATGAAATTCTCTTAGAATTTTTATTGATTAATTCATTCTCAAATAATTCCGAAGATTCTTTTTTTATTTTCAGAACAACTTGTTCTTTCTTGCTGTTTTCTTTTCCAGATACTTTACTATAATTCTGATTTACTAAATTATTATCGCCAACTTTATCAACCCCATTCATAAATATATCCTCAATTTAAACTAACTATATTTATATTATATTAAATAATATTTTATTTAACAACATTCACGAAACATACAATTTATTGATATACTCACAAATGGCTAAACACGAACTATATCAAAACAAAAAAAACAGAACAACGATTATATTTAATTTACGCATTTTTTTTCCTGTCATAAATTTTTTCAATTAGTAATGGGAACATTATAATGAATTTAAATCCATCATTATGGGTTGGATCGCAGCGAAGGCATAAGTAATTAAATATTACATTTACAATATATGTGATATGGGTTAGTGTTGAGGCATGTTTCGCAAAAGAATACGCAAAGAAGTCCCTGAAGAGACATTTATCTCAAAGCCAGCTAGAGTTATGGCTATTCTTCAGTTATGCCTGGTATTTACAGTGATGATTTGGCATGCCGGCTATCCATTCCTGGGTGAACTGTTCGATATAAAGTCCACTCTGAGTGTCTATCAACATGTGATGGGCATCCATAATCCCTCCCATGGCGAGCGGTTTGAGGCTCTACCTGCGGAGAAAAAAAATGAGATCCTCACGGATTATGAAGCTATTCAAGCTCAATACCATCGCCCCTTCATCACCAAGTTATTCGAAGGCTGTAAGAGATTGCTATTCGGTTTTTCTCCCTTCAAATTTCTTTGGGTGTTATTTTCCATCATCATCCCGATCCTTCTTCTGAAAAAAGTCGATGGCGCAGCTACTGCTATTTGGCTGCTTCCGTTGGTGACGCTGGTTTTTATTATTCATAACCGCTGGTATGCAGAGCCGGCATCGCCGTCGAGGGATACACGACATTTTCCTACTGAAGAGTATTTAGTAACCCATTATTTATCAGGCCCTTTGAGCTCCGGCTTGAAAGAGCAGGAGACTCAACTGAGACGCGCTTGGGAGCTATACTTGATCCATGAATGGGCGAAGGAAACTCCCTCTAGTGATTCTGAAGTATTTGATCGACAAAAAGAACAGGGAGATTTTGCCTTTCATTTAAAGCGGCTGGAGTATCTTAAACCGCAAGAAATACGGCCTCTTACACAGGATAACTATCAAGAATCGTATTATATCTTAGGCCTTTATCTATTCTGGAATCTTTCCTTTGCCCTAGTGGTGAGCTCCGCTATGCAAACAAGCTATTACAAAGGAGATATGGTTTTATAAACTTTGTAGCAAATAGGCGAAAATTCCCGCAAAGTAACCGAGAAAGGCTGGAAGGGATATTCTGCGTAGGTACCAGAAGAAATCGACTTTCTCCATACCCATAAAAACCACGCCGGCCGCTGAACCTATCAATAAAATGCTGCCTCCCGTTCCGGCGCAGTACGCGATCATATTCCAAAGGGTGTGGTCTTGAGGATATTGCGTCAAATCATACATACCCATAGTCGCCGCTACTAGAGGCACGTTATCGACGACCGCCGATGCTAAACCGATCAACGTGGCGATAATATGGATATTTCCCACCGTAGAGTTTAGCGATTCGGCTACTTGTGTAAGGATATTGGCACTTTCTAGAGAGTCAATGCACAAGAGTATACCCAAGAAAAAGAGGGCGCTGGAATAATCAATTTTAGACATCACCGTGGGTACGCGCAAATCTTCGTTAGGGGAGTATTTGATATGCATGATGTCTGTAACTAGCCACATCACGCCTAAACCAAACAGCATCCCCATAAATGGAGGCAAACCGGTCAAGATCTTGAGGATGGGTACGAAAATCAAACATCCTATGCCTAAAAAAAAGACTTTCTTTCCTACAGGATCCACAGCTTCAGGTGCATTTTCTTTGATGACTCCAGCGCTTTTTTTCAGTCCATAAGACAAACAGGCAAACCCGGCGCCAAAGCAAACCAGACTAGGAACAAAAAGATTTTTGATAATACTCAAAGTAGACAGTTCATTTCCAATCCACAGCATGGTAGTCGTCACATCCCCGATAGGAGTCCAAGCCCCTCCTGCGTTAGCGGCGATCACCACACCGCCTCCAATCAAAAGCTTGCTTTCATCATCTTGAACGAGCTTATTTAACAGCGTGAGCATCACCACCGTGGTGGTCAAGTTGTCGAGGATAGCCGATAAGAAGAAGGAAATGATGCCTATGATCCACAGCAGCTTTACCTTAGAATCTACCTGTACGAGATTGGCCACCAATTGAAATCCTCCATGCACATTGATGATCTCTACAATGGTCAAAGCCCCCATGAGGAAAAATACTACTTGGGAGATGTTGGCGAGGTGATGACTCAAAAACCCCATATTTTCTTCTTTCGAAATCCCAGGATGAGCAAATTGCAAGATCCAGCATATGACAGCCATCAGAAGGGCTATTGTAGTCTTATTGATTTTAGTGTAATGCTCAAAAGTAATCAGGATGTACCCTAAAATAAATACCAAGACCATCCAAAAAGCATTAGAATAAATCATCGCCTGCATCTCATTTCCCTCACAAAAAAAATAGTATTTGAAATATAAATGGTGATATCTGAAGTCATGATTTTAGGAAAGAGATATTTCCATGTATAAGCAGCCTATTATCCTTAAAGCGCCATTAGATGCCAACCTCAAAAGGCACATTCTGTTTCGGGGCAGCCTTATAGGTATGATGGGCGCTACCATCCTACTCCTTAGCGGGGTGTTTATACCTCAATTTTGGCTGGCCTATCTAGGATTGCCCTTGTTCCTTCTGGGCGGAAGCTTGATCTGGCTCGGCCTTAGACCTTATCGCCAGCTATCGCGCCTTGAGTTATATCCGAATGAAATCCACATCGCAGAAGGCAGATTTAGCTTTTATTCAGCCAACAAGCTTCAGTTTTCCATACCCATGGCCGACATTCAGAAAATAGACTTTATGAAATCGGCTTCCGATAGATGCCTTGTGATTCAAGTCAAAGAGTCAAGCTTCCCACATATTCTACAGAAGCATTTGATACATTCACTATTTTTTACTTCTCCCTATAAGTTCATCGCACCTCATACTGTATGTATTCCCTACATGAGTGAGAAATTGTTTAAAAATTTATCGGTTTATTTTAATTATTCTTAATTGATAGGTAAAATCTATGCATTCCACATCTCTGCCTTTGAGCTGCAACTTAGATCAATTCTCTTCCATTTATAACAATCTATCTTTGCATGGAAATAAGGGGCATGAAGATATCGAAATGGTAATAACCGACAATCACTTCCATCCCCAGACCTGTTCTAAAAAAGGCTTTTTTCATTTTTCAGACAATCTAAAAACCTATACATGCCTGGTTGAATTTTTCGAAAAAAATATCCCACATCTCGCCAAGCAACCTGCCCCGCATGAGCTTATGCGAAAATTCAAATCCCTTTGCAAAGTACATGAATCTCTCAAAACCCGATTCCGATCATTACAAGAAACCATTTTAAAGATGCAAGCTATGTTAGCTGCGGAAGAAAAGTACAATCAGATTATTCAAAATGCCATTCTAGAATCTCAACACCTGCAACAAAAAGCGGAATTGGCATGTAAACAGAAAGAAGAAGAAGCGGAACGAAATATCGAGGCAAAAGCAAAGCAACTCAATTATTTAACACAGGAAATACACAAAATCCAAGACACCCTATTGGTATGTAAAGATGATCAAATTTCAGGTCATATGGCATCATTGGCTAAAATCTGTTTTTTCAATATCAGTCAATCGCATATCCGGGTTATGAAAAAAAGCTCTCTTGCAGAACATGAAGCCAAAGAATATAAATATAAATATGAATTTCCTCAGTTTAAAACTCAAACGCTATTCAGGTTATTGCAATGGCTGAATGATAACACATCCTTGGCTGATGTAGTTGAATTCCATGCTTTATCTGAGCTGTATGAGTTAGCCGACTACCTTAATGATGAAGCTTTTAGCAAAGCGTGTTTAGCGCAATTTAAATTGCATCTCAACGAAGAAGGCAGGTTTTTTCTACTCGCTCATGCAAAGTATGAAGTCCATGACTCTTTGATTCAACATTGTTGTGATTTCGTGATAGAGAATCGTTTGAAACTGACCAAAGATGCTAGATTAGGAAAAATCCAACCTGCCTATTTTATGGCGATTGCGCCAAAACTCAAAGGCCCCACATCGTACGAACTGCTCATCACTTGGGCCGAAGCTCAAAGCAAAAAAAATAACACCACCCTTAGCAACATCTTCTATCAACATATCAACAAGCAACAGCTCATCACATACTTGAATTTAAAGACTGTCTCTCCACAAACATATATATCCAAGATTTTACCTAAAAATATCCTAAAGTCCTCTGAAGAACAGAAATGGCTGCGATTTTATTTGCAAGAATTTATCGACACAAATTCACCGGACTTTCATGTTTATAATATCGATGAATGTACTACAAAAATATGGTGGAACATCCCCATTGCTAAACTATCGGAAGCAAAAGATCCACATCAAGACGCTACCTGCAGCACTAAATTCCGCATAAAAAATATTAAATTCGACCTCTTTTTCGGCAAGATGGAGAATCCCATAAAATTTGTGTTTGGAGTTTGTGCTTACACAGAGAATCTGCAGATGACTACGCTGATAAATGTCAAAAAGTTAAAATTCGAGTCAGACAATCCTGTAGTGGATAAAACCGATATGTGGGGTTGTGAAGAGGGCGGGCAAACCAATCACATTGCTTATTTGACCGAACAAGAAGTTCAAAACAGCATAGATATAAATAAAGGCTATCTGCCTATAAGAGTGAAAATCAACTTATCGAAATACGAACCCGTAGAAGAATCCTCTGAATCCATTGAAACACCTGAAGAAGATGCCTCCGAAGAAGAGGCTAGTGTAGAAAATCAATCCGCAGATTCAACTTCCGCTTCTTCCGATGAAGAGGAAAGCTCTGCCGACAAATAAAATGAATATCAAATACCGGACTGCAAAATATCGTGCATCCTGATCACACCCACCACCTTATCCAACTCATCTACGACGGGAAGGACGGTGATAAGTTTTCTTGAATCTTGTTCCATCTGCTGCAAAGCCGTCCAGGCAAGCTCTTGAGAAGCTATTTTTCTTGGATTTTTTGTCATCACATCTTGCATGACAGCCTCCAAAGCCTTCATACCCAGCCTTTGCAATGTCCTTCGCAAATCGCCATCCGTGAAAATACCCGCAAGCTTTTGCTCGGCAGTTACCACCAAGACGCATCCGCAGCGCTTATTGGATAACTCTACTAAAACGTCGGCTAAGGTATCGTTAGGCCGGCAAATAGGGATCGATTCATCTTTTTGCATCAGATCTTTGACTTTGGTGATCAACCTCCGGCCAATTCGCCCTGAAGGATGGTTCATAGCAAAATCTTCTTTGCTGAACTGCTTGATTTCCATCAAAGAAATTGCCAAGATATCCGTAACTATCATTTGCACCACGGTCGAAGTCGTTGGAGCCAAATTATAGGGGCATATTTCTTTATCCACCGGTATATGGAGAAAAAAATCGCTAGCCTTAGCTAAACGGCTGTTGGGATTGGAAACTATCGATAGAATTTTGGCTTCTTTATTCCTGATGTAAGGAATAAGCTGAATGAGCTCATCGCTTTCTCCGCTTTTGCTGATCATAAGGAAGACGTCGTTTTTGGATACGATGCCGATATCTCCATGTAAAGCATTGATAGGCGATATAAATAGGGCCCTGGTTCCTGTAGAGGTAAGAGTCACGGCCATTTTTTCCGCGATCAAGCTGCTTTTGCCAATGCCTGTGAGTAGAATCAATCCAGGGCAATCCAGCAAGATCTTCAACATTTTTTCTAGCTGCGGAAATTCGATGGAATCAAAAAAATAATTCAAATAGTTGCGCTGATTTGCCCACAAGCGCTCTAATACCTCTTGCATGTGCTCAACCTTAATTTTTCGAGTTATACAATTATCTCATTATAGATTTTAAATCATCGATCGATTACCCTCAAGCTTGTATTTCTCAAAGCAAGGGAAATTCAAGACCATTCAAAGAAACTGTTCTATTTTAAATTTTCGATTTTCGATGCAAACTCTTCACCATGTTTTTTCTTAGCATATTTTAAGAGCACATTTTTACCATCTATTATGGGTGACAATCCGCTTTTTAAAATCAATTCAGCAGCTTGAAAACTTTCGTTTTCCTTTCGCTTCATCAAAACTTTAAATAGCTCTTCTTTCGCATAGGCTTCCATGTTATTTAGATTTATATTAAAGTCATGGGCCATTTGGAGAATTTTGGCCAACATGGGTACTCCGCCCTGATCTAAAGCTTGCAGCATTAGATGGCTATTGTGGAACACTTCTTCAGATATCTTGCAACCTTTAGTTAGCAGAAAATTCAAAACGTCTGCACGACCTGATTGAACAGCAGCAAACAAGGCCACCGCCTGATCTTCGGGAGCTTCTAAGCTTGCTCCATGTTGGAAGAATAAATCAATTAAATCTAGATCTCCCATCGCAATTATTCCACCGAAGATCTGAAAACCCTCTTGATTGCGGATATTAGCATCCGCCCCTTGTTCAAGGCTCTGCACTATGAGATCTTTATCTTGCATTTCAATAATCTTTTGGAAAATTGAGATCCCTGAATCCTTCAAATTACTATTTAAATCCGGTTGAGCTTTTAGTATAAATTCCTTGAATAGAGTTACGTCACGATGCTTGACCATATGCGAAATAACCGATTCCAACTCTTCATCGGAAAATGAGGACGTAATTTCCATCCTAGATCTTATTACTGTGGTATAATCCAAGCCTAAATCAAGAGCTAACAGGAAATTCATTCCTTTCTCCATGCATACGCGAATCAATTCACTCATCTTAGTTGTTTCTTTGGATGAATTGATTGCACCTTGTATTAATTTTCGATCCAACATTTGGGGACTGAGATAATCATCCCTAATTAAATCGGTCATCATGTCGATGTTATTTTTCATGACATTCATGACTATGAGCTTTTCAATTATTCTACTGGAGGGCAATTTCATTTTTAACAATTCTTGAAGAGGTTCTATCAGGCCTAAGCGGGAACATTTTTCCACATAGCTATTCAAGAGGATTAAATTGGGTTTAGTGATGGCTTCGGGCAGCTGAACATTTTTGTTCACAAGAGCTTGAATAATTTGCCGCTGACCTGAGAATAAGGCGGCGACAAGGGGATGGATCCCTTTACCGTCGGAGACATTTCCATTAAAATCTTCTCTATCCAAACATAATTGTACTATCTTATAATTACCTTGATATATCGCTTCTAAAAAAGGGATGGAGCCACCGAGATCTTGTTCAAAAGGCCTTCCCCCTTTTTTTAACAATTTTTCCACTAGTGCTACATCATTCTGATTTATAGCTTCTGTCAACGCTGAAGGATTGCCAAGGTTAGGGTCTGTCGGTTCATTCAATAGAAATTCGACTTTTTTATCTAAATTATAGTGAATACACATACTCAACAGGGTTTTACCTTTCCTATTAACATGATCTACAGAACACCCTTTCGATTGTAACAAGTGAAACAACTCTGGGTGATCCGGAATTGCATAATACAGGGGGGTTAGACCGCTTTTATCCTCAACTTCAAGCTCAATAAAGGGATGTGAAATGAGTAGCTTGGCTACTTTTTCATTGCCTGATGCGATAGCCTGATGCAGCGGAGAAACACCCTTTTTGTTTTGCGTATTCACATTTGCTCCATTCTCCAGCAAATACTCGGCAAATTTGAAATGCTTGTGTAGCAACACCTCGTATAAAATAGGAGATTGTCTATCATTTATCGCATTGGGATCTAGCTGATTTCTCTTAAACACCTCTAAGGCGACATCTTCTTGACCTCTTGAAATTAAATAGAAACATAACATCTGCTTGTCTTTAAATGTAAGCTCTTGGCTGCTGGCAAAACTCAAAAGTTTTTCGATATTGCCTTCTCTTTGCAATCCCTCGAATTTCTGCACTAAGGGGTCTTTAGAAATCCAAAATTTCGGGCTATTAACAGTTTCTAAAAACATCTCTTGACTTTCTTGTCCTCCGGAAGAGGCGCGTACAGCTGCGTCGCTTGGAAATGTGGACACTACAGTTTCTTTTATAAATAAAGCATGCTGCAGTGGAGTGATAGGCTGACTTATCTCCCCGTCACTTATATAATATTGGCCTTCATGGCGGTAGACACATTGAGATCCTTGCGGCGTGATGTGCATAACGACCTCTTCAAATAGTGTCTCTTTTGACATTAAAGCACTGATAAAAAATGATTTATGTACATTTACTTCCGCTTCCCTATGAAAATCTAGGGTTTTATCTATAAATTTCAAAGGATCTAATGCATCCAGCTCTATTGATTGTATAAAATGCTGACTATCTCCAGGGACCATGGATAAGAGAATCGGATCCTGTTTGTGAAATTTAAGGGGAATATCAACAATCAGTGGATGTATATCTATAAAGGGATTATTAATTTCTAGGGGAATGACTTTCTTTTCCGATTTATTTTTGAATAATTCCCCTTCCAGCTTCTGAGCTTTAAGCTTTGCATAAGTGAGTGGATACCCCAGCCCTTGCTCCCCAATGGAACGAAATCCGCCCGGAGCATCTCCACGTTGTGCGAAATGCACCTGAACGCGATTAGTAAGGTTTTTGGGCAGGTTAGCTTCAACTTTTTCTAGCATTTTTCGAAATTGCGGGGAGGTTGATTCTACTGTACCCTCTAAAAAAATAGCTAATTCGTCAAAATACAGCCCAATATTTTCTTCTGCTTTAGATGCTTTTGTAGGGAAATCTCCAATAGAACGCACAATTGTAAGAAATCTACGTTGATCTTGCTTTTCATTAAATTTTGCGACTGCATCTCGATCTTCTTGGCGGTACGCAGGTAAGTTTAATAAAGAACTCTCCCCTCCTGAATAACACGAATTCACTGTCAACCCTCGACATTGCTGCTGATCAAGAAAACTCAAGAATTTATCATAATTTTCGGCGTCCAATCCTCCGACAGCATTGCTTTCTCCATGACCTGCAATATAAAATAATTTATCTCCCTTGGGATGATCTACAAATAAATGAAAAAAAGAATCTAAAGAGGGTTTTTCCTGTGAATATTGTAAAGCCTCTTCCACTGAAATTTTTTTTAAGTTGCCATCATTTTTGAGATCTAATGCTTCCAATTTTTCCACATCCTGGATATCTGGCAACAGTGAGGTTGGTAAAAACACCAGCCACTCCTCATTTTGTGAGGATGTATATATATCCCACTTTTTCTGATTGTCCAAGAGCATACTTAAAAGCACGCATCTCATATCCAATTTATCAATGCGTTCATCTTTTGACAATCCCTGGGCATTTAAAATGGATCTTGTGGTAATAAAAGGAACATTGCTTTTTAAGAAATTAATAAGTCGAGAAGCCATAGCTCCATTATGGTCCGGAGCATCTAAATCGCATATGAAACCCATTTTAATTTTTATAGGCAATTTCTCCACTTCTCCGGGTTTTTTCTGCATGTGTTTAGAAGATGTTAATGATTGCAAAGTGCATATAGCTTTGCGGATTTTATCGATTGGCTGTTTATTTTCAATATTATCCAAGGTATTACTTATATCTACTAGAACAGAATCCAGACTTTTCCTAATACCTTTATAATTTAAAAACTGTTCGTTTTTTACAATTTTTATAATATCTTCTATTTTTTTATTTAATCTATCAACCTCTTCAGGAACAATATTTTCTTTATTTCCTTTAAGCTCATTAACCTCTTTTTTTATATCATTCAAACTCGTATTTAATATATTCATAAAAACACCTATTTTTATAATCAAACAGAAATAAAATAGATATTTTAATTATATACTAAAATACATTATTTACAAAAACACCGTAAAACTAACAGTATAACAAACAATAATTATAAATTTTAATTAATCAAAAATTAGATATAAACAAATTACAAAATATAAATCTTCATGTCTGGACTTTTGACAAATCATTGTGCTTCGCACATGGAACGATGTCTAGGTTGAGGGTCAGAAAGAACCTGTTGTCAAAAGTCCAGTAGATGGGTTGATGAAATATTTTTTTTAATAAAAAAGTTGCTTGACATATAGATTTTAAATCATCGATCGATTAACCTCCAATTTGTAATTTTCAATCAAGAGGAAATTCATGGTTAATAAAAAAATTCCTATTAGCGTTGCCAAAGGAGACGGCATCGGACCTGAAATCATGGATGCTACTCTCAAAATTCTAGAAGCCGCCCAAGCGCCTCTGGAAATTCATCATGTAGAAATCGGGGAAAAGGTCTATTTAAAAGGTCAAAAAACCGGCATAGAGCCGCAAACGTGGGATACCATCAGGCGCACAAAAGCCTTTTTAAAAGCTCCCATTACCACGCCTCAAGGCGGCGGATTTAAAAGCCTAAACGTAACCATACGCACCACACTAGGCCTATATGCCAATATAAGACCCTGCGTTTCCTATCATCCATTCGTCCAGTCCAAACACCCTCAGATGGATGTGGTCATCGTGCGTGAAAATGAGGAAGATCTTTATACCGGCATCGAATACCGCCAAACTCCCAATACCTATCATGCCCTAAAAATCATTACTAGACCCGGCTGTGAAAAAATCATCCGCTACGCTTTTGAATATGCCAAAGCCCACGAAAGAAAAAAAGTGACCTGTTTTACTAAAGACAACATCTTAAAGTTGTCCGACGGACTCTTTCACAAGGTCTTTGATGAGATCGCTAAAGAATATCCTGATATCCAGAACGAGCATTGGATTGTCGATATCGGCGCCGCCAAATTAGCCGACACCCCTGAAGCTTTTGATGTCATCGTGCTACCGAATTTGTATGGTGACATTCTCTCTGATGTGGCCGCACAAATAGCCGGCTCCGTAGGATTGGCTGGTTCAGCCAATATCGGCGAGCACGGAGCCATGTTTGAAGCTATCCACGGTTCAGCCCCTCGCAGAGCGGGACAAAATTTAGCTAATCCATCGGGCTTGATCCTAGCGGCCATCCAGATGTTGGCGCATGTAGGGTTAAACGATACGGCAGCTATCATACACAATGCCTGGTTGCGGACTTTGGAAGAGGGAGTTCACACGTATGACATTTTCAAAGAAGGTGTCAGCAAACAAAAAGTGGGAACTCGCGAGTTTGCCGAAGCGGTGATTTCCAATTTAGGTCAATTGCCTAAGACTTTAAAGGCCGTGCATTATGCTGCCCCTAAATTTACACACCCGTATCCTAAACCTACCCTTCCTCCTACTAAAGAACTCGTAGGTGTGGATGTATTTATCCAGTATCAAGAAGATGTCGAAGTCTTATCGCATAAGCTCACTGCTCTTGAAAACCATGGCTTGAAATTAACCATGATAAGCAACCGCGGTGTGCGGGTCTGGCCGGAAAGAATGCCGGAGACATCCTGTGGAGATACATGGCGTTGCCGCTTCGTGGCCAAAAACAAAGAGAAGCTGTCTTTAAGCTTAGTCACCCAGTTATTACATAGGCTTTCCGAAGGAGAGATCGACTATGTGAAAACGGAAAATCTATACACCTTCGATGGCATTCCAGGCTATACGTTAGCCCAGGACGAGCAGTAAAGCCTGGAATGATTCTATGTTCTAGGGGCGTTGCCACAGCATTTGACCGCTTCGGCGGTCTATGCAGGTAAGATAGGTTCTATGCCCATTAGGGTCTTTGGAAAACACTATGACCGCTTCGTCTACGACTTCCCAAGACAAAATTTTAGCAAAAAACAGATCGTCCCATAGGCGTGCGCCGTAGTAATTATATGCTGTCAGGTGATCTTCTGAATCAAAAGATGAAACTATATAAATAGCATCGGGCATGAGCTTCATTCTTTCCTGCTGAAAGTAGTAATCATCAAAGAGAGCAGCATGCGAAATACCGGTCAGTATCATAAAGAGGGAAAACATAACGGCAATTATTTTTTTCATAGATAATCCTTGTTTGGGGGTTACGAGCGGAAATATTAACGTAAACAGGGATACTACGTCAAATAAATACGCTCAAAAATGCCTACTAATGAAAAGACCGTTGCTTTAAAATGGAAGCATATGCCGCTAAATCAAATTACCAACTACAATCAAAAACAAGAAAACGTCCAAGCAGCCGAAGATGCTTCCCGCCTGGCTTGGCCTTTTTTGGAAGAGCTAGGCTCACAGCAATTTCTTCCCCACCTGGAACTAGCGTTAGCTGAACAAATTCTCACAGGCATTTCCCCAAACCTCGAAAGCGTGGCCTGTTTTATCTGCCATCTGTCTTTAGCTTCACGCCAAGGACATCTTTGTATAACGATTCAAGACAACAAAATCCAACCTGAACCGATTGAAATCTGGCCGTCTCCGGAAGATATAGCCTGGGAACCAAAAAACATTCAAAAATTGGAAACGCTGATTTGCGAAGGTGCGCTATTATTACCCGAAGCTTTGTGTGCAGATCTACAATCATCTTCCTTAAAAACTCCCGGAAAACCCATCTGCAAACACAATAATAATTATTATTTCCAAAAATCGTGGATCAATGAATCTCAATTTTTAGCGCATTTTCAGCGCCTTCTCTCTACAACCCCCTCTATACAATATGATCTCCCAGCTATACAGCAACAAGCTGAAAGATTTGTTCAAGAAAAAAAATTGCTACCTGAACAATCCAAGGCCATCCTCCAAGCTTGCAAAAATTGTCTGACCATTGTCTGTGGTGGACCCGGCACAGGCAAAACTTATACCACAGCTTATATTATCCAAACCTTATGGCAAGCATTACCCCCTGAATCAAAAGAGAACTTTGAAATCCTTTTAACGGCACCTACCGGAAAAGCCGCCTCGCAGCTGCAAAAAAGCTTAACCAAAGTTTTAGACAAGCTCGACGATATGCAGCCTTTGACGGCAAAAACTTTGCACTCCATCCTGGAAATCAAACGCCATCAGCACACTTCTACCTGCATCAACCTTTCCGCAGACCTCATCATCGTAGATGAATGCTCCATGATCGACATCAAGTTAATGATCAAGCTATTATCATCCGTCAAGCCTGGAGCGCGCTTAATTTTACTAGGAGATCCCTTCCAACTACCTCCGGTAGAGTCTGGAGGAGTTTTCAGCGATATGCTAGCTTCACTAAACAACCGTCCGCAGCTTGACTACGCTCCTATTTTTCTGCACACCTGCTTGCGAGCAGAATTGAAAGGCATAATTAGCTTGGCCGAATGGATAAAAATGGGCAATTCCTCAGCGGTCTTAGAGCTCACAGACCCCACTAAAGCTTTGCCTGGCATTCAATTGATCGACCTAGATGGCGCTGAAAATAAGAAGAGTCTTCAATACATTGTAGAAGCAGCATGCGAACATTATAGCCTCGAAAAAATATCCGAAGCAACACCTGAAGGCATGTTAGCGATCTTTAACCGCTTTAAAATCTTAACTCCCCTCAGAAAGGGGCTTTTCGGTGTAGATTCCTTGAATCGTATGATTTATCAAAGACTCCAACAACATTCCGCCAAAACCCCAGCAGTTCCTGCTAAAAAAAATCACGAGCCCCAGAATGGGGCGAAAGACGGTAGCCCAGGGGAAGGCGGCCCCGAAGGGGCAACGCGCCCCTGGGTAAATGCAGATTTAGCGGGAACTGCTGCCAAAACCCAGCATTACTTGATTCCCATCATGATTGTCAGCAATCATAGCGGGTTGAACTTATTTAATGGTGAAACGGGAATTCTGGTGGTGAAAAACAAAAACGTCAGCCCTTTCAGCTTTCAAGCCGGCGATTATGCGCTTTTTATGGACAGTCAAGGAATCTCGCATAAAACCGTTCCCGCTGCCTTGTTGCCGCGCTTTGAACTGGCTTATTGTCTCTCTATTCATAAAAGCCAGGGGAGCGAATTTGAGCAGGTTCTCTTAATTATGCCCAAAGGAGCGGAAATTTTTGGACGCAAAGCCTTCTATACTGGCGTCACTAGAGCCAAACGTCAGTTAGACATCCTCTCAACACCGCAGGTTCTCAAAGAAACGATAGACCGTTGCGCCGATAGGATGTCCGGAGTAGCCGCTAGAGCATTTTTGGTTTAAAACTGAAGCTGAGCGACTTCATCTTCGTTAATGAAAGCCTTTTGAATTTCCTCACCGATTGAGTTAAAATTCCATTCGTTATGTCCAGCCTTGGGTGTTTGGTGGAAAGCAATCTTTATGTTTGCCTTTTTGGAATCTACGCCTTCTAAAACAACTTCTTCCTCTAGTTCATCAGCTTTAAGGGGCAGTACTTTTTCCATTTTTCTCTGCTTTTGCGGTTCTGCTAAGACTTTCTGGAGATATTGGCTTAAACGACTCGAGCCTTTCATCACCTGATCATTTTCTGCTGTAATAACTGCAGTATGACGTGCCAGCCTCCGTGTCGCCAAGCTATTTCCGCTGTTCAGCGGTTGCAGTCCAAAAATAGCCAATAAAATACGTCCCAAGATGCGATTGATTTTCAGAGTGCCCTCAGCAAAATCGTGGAGGGAAGCAAAGGAGTTTTGATTGATATACAGACCAATTTTTGTTATGAGCTTTTCATCTTGCAACTGCTTCAAAGCCTCTGCAGATATTCCGCCGCCTAGAGAATGCCCTAAAACAGCCAATCTTTCAGAATTACCATCACATAGCACTTTGTGAGCATATTTGACAACCGCTTTAAAATCTTCGACGGCTTCGTCCAGGGTAAATTCTTGGCCTAAGCTCAAACCGACTCCCCTAGGATTATACAAGACCACATTGACTTTATGTTTTTCGGCAATAGTTCGAGCATAATCTACAACCTGTTCATACATCATCGCATTACCCAAAGACATAACTAACACGGGTTTTTCATTGTGGTGGAACTTATCGCCATAAATGACCATGCCATCCAGCTGCTGATGGTCTTTAGTGTATACGCGAAAAAATCCCCCATTGATATCATATATAGTGTTGGGGTACCTAAGTGATACTTTATCAAAGGTAAAGAGTTCTGTAGCCGGATGAATCAATTTTCTTATCAGCAGAGTGCGAAGTTTGTTGATTTTTTCCAACCGCAAAGCGAAAGCTAAATGTACTTTTTCACAAGCGGATACATCGGCCATATAGGTATTAAGCGATCTCAATTTAGCAATTGCCAAGTCTGGATGGGTTTTGCTCATCGCTTCTAATTGTTCTAGCTGATTTCCAAAAGCCCATCGATTCAGCACTGTGTGGATTTTGTCTTGGATTTTTTTCCCATGGGCTGCTATAAGATTGTGTGGATGAGAAATGGACGACACGGGACTAGACAGTGACGAAGCGGGTTTGGAAATATGACTCATATATTTATTCCTTATAACTATTTAAAATTAAGCAACGACTTACATTTCTAAGCAAACAGAATAACATAACTTTTTATTAAATTTCAAACCAAAAGAGTAATTTTCTATGGCGGCATTTACCCAAACCTGGAATCTAGACAGTATTTTTAAAGGAGGCAGTCAATCCCTCGAATTAGCTCAATTTCTAAAGACATTGAAGATAGACATGTCTGCCCTACAACAAAAATTGCAATATACACAAAATCTTAAAGAAAATATTTTAACTCTGCAAAATCTATCTGAAAAACTCGAGGAAGCCGACTCCTACATCGGCTGTCTCTTAGCCCAAGATGTACAGGATAAAAAAGCCGAACTTCTGCAAAGCCAGATCTCAGAACTGCAGGCCACTCTTAGCCATCTATCCAACACCCTGGATGGACAATTTGCTCAACTGCCCAATGAGGCCTTCGCAGATTTGCTTAAAGATCCAGAGCTAGCCCCTATAGCCTTCCCGCTGCAGGAAAGAAGGGAGCGTCAAAAAGAAAAATTGAGCTTGCCATTAGAAGGGATTATCACCGACTTGTCTGTCGATGGATACCATAGCTGGTCTCAATTTTATGGTTCTTATCTCGGTGAAGAGGCTATCTCTGTCAATATCCATAATAAAATCGAGACGCTATCTTGGGGGCAGGCCTATAATCGTTTATCGGACCCTGACCGCCAAATCCGACAAGAAGTTTTCCAACAGTCAAACCGCACGTGGGAAGCACATAAGACCGCTTATACCGCCATCCTTAACCATATCGCAGGCTTTCGCCTCAAAGTCTATGAGCACCGCCAATGGGGTTTTCTAAAAGAGCCTCTAAACATCAACAGGCTCAGTGAAAGCTCCTTAAACACGATGTGGGAAGTCATCTCTGCAAACAAATCCATCTTTGCTGAATGCCTCTCGCACAAATCTAAACTACTCGGCCTTGACAAGTTAAGTTGGTATGACCTTGAAGCTCCTCTAGGCTTAGATGCAGCTTCATTAAATCTACCTTACGAACAAGGCGCACAATTTATTGTAGAGCAATTTAAAAAGTTTTCCCCTGCTATGGCAAACTTTGCGCAAGAAGCTCTCACCCAAAGATGGGTAGAAGCCGAAGATCGCCCAGGAAAACGCCCTGGTGGCTTTTGCACAGGACTGCCTCTGCAAAAGAAATCTCGCATTTTTATGACTTATTCCGGAACCTACGAAAGCTTATTCACTTTAGCTCATGAACTCGGTCATGCTTTCCATAACCACATCATCTATAAACTTCCCGCGATGGCCCGCCATTTTCCCATGAATTTAGCTGAAACTGCTTCCACCTTTGCTGAGTGGATCATCAGCGAGGCGGCTTATAGGCTAGATAATGATCCGAAGCGGAAATTTCAGCTTCTGAATGCTAAGCTGCAGCGAAGCCTGGTCTTTTTGTTCAACATCCACGCGCGTTTTTTATTTGAAACCCGCTTTTATGAGGAACGCAAAAAGGGGACATTGTCTACCCAGAGACTATGCAGTATGATGGAAGAGGCGCAAAAAGAAGCCTACTGCGACTCTTTAGACGAATACCATCCCTATTTCTGGGCCTCCAAAATGCATTTTAACTTCACCGGCACGCCTTTCTACAATTTCCCCTATACTTTTGGGTATTTGTTCAGCATAGCAATATATAGGCAGGCCGAATTATCATCGGACTTTGAACAAACCTATATCAATCTTTTGATGGATACAGGCAGGATGACTTCGGAAGAGATTGCCAGGAAGCACTTAAACGCGGACCTAAGCGACAAATCCTTCTGGCAAAATATTTTAGACATCTTGAAGCAAGACGCTGAAGAATTTTTAAGCAGCAGCTAGCAGAAAGATCAATTCGAACAATATACTTTTCTCAGGATTGTGTTTGCATCAGGATTGTCTTTGTAATGGAACTGCGATAAGTATTGGAATAAAAAAAATCTATTCATCAGTAACATATTACAGAAGTCGCTACATAAGTTTAAAAATCGCAAAGAGGACTTCATAGGGTCGTTAATAGCCTGTACCGCCCTTTGCGCCTTCGCGTCTTTGCTTCTTTGCGTTTCAATTGGTTATGCAAGAGACCTATTATAAATAACAAGATAGACAAGATCGCTTATATTCAATTTGGATATGGTTTGCACAAATACGAATTTGTTACATAATTATAAAAAACGCAAAGAAGCGAAAGACGCAAAGGCGCAAAGAAGAGGTTAAAGCAACCGAAAAGGAGCATGCTATTCATCAAGCACAACTTTTAACATATCTTCGGCTAACGGGTCTAAAGCTTGGACTTCTAATTAATTTTGGTCAGGTTGGTTATGCATGAGATCTAGTATAATTTCAATTCAGAATTACCTTTAATGACCTCTTTGAGCTTACCTAAGCTAGCGGGATCTCCAGTTTGTATACCGAATTTCATTAGATCATCGGTAATTTCTTTCGAATTATTCCTCAAAGACAGGGCTATCTGCTCTCTCTCCAAAAAACCTTGTGAAGTAGAGATAAATTCCATCGTGACTTTATAGTTTTTTTGTGTCGCAGCATTTTTAAATCGGAAAAAGATATAATAATAACTTTTGATATATTTGCAACGCACTTTTGCTAAAGTAATCGGAGAGCTTAGCTTAGACAAGAAATATGCTCTCTCGGGAAGGTAATGGTGAGAATATGTATTTCTAACAATTCTCCTTTGTTCAGGGGACAATTCCATGCAAGGAAAGTCCCGTAATCTGCTGATGTTGCCAAATAGATGCACAAAGCCTTGTAAAAAGTCATCAGGCCAAAAACTTCTCAACAAGTTTTCTTCATAATGGATTTTCCGAAAGACCTGTGACCTATAATCCTTGTCATATAACCAACCTAAAATTGCACCTCGTAATCCATAATCTTGTTTCGATACCTCTTGTTTTTCGGCTATATGCTGCCAGATTATATCTATTTTATAGAAAGCGTTCCATGGCTTGGCCACGCACATACACCTGCCAATATCTTGTATGGCTAAATAGCGGGACATCACCCCATGCACATCCCCAGGCAATGGCAAAATTGAACTCATTTTTGTATCCTCCGGTTTAATCCATATGCATCAGCGTCAAATAAAACTCCAGTTCTTGCCGCATCGCATCTTCTACATGCTCGGCTTGACGAAAACCATGCTCTTCATTCTCATAGATGACCAGCTTAGTTTTCAAACCCTTTTCTTTGAGGGCCCGGTACATCATCTCCGCTTGATTTTTAGGAACGACCTTGTCCAGATCGCCCTGAAAAAATATGACGGGGCATGAAAATTTGTCCGCATGGAATAAAGGGGAGCGATCAAAATAAATTTGCTCAGCCTCAGGCAAGGTGCCTAAAAGACCATCTAGATATCTAGCCTCAAACTTATGGGTATCTTGGGCCATAGCCATCAGATCGCCTATGCCGTAGTAGCTCGCACCTCCAGAAAACGCCGAAGTAAATGCCAAAGCCGCTAGAGTGGTATACCCTCCAGCGCTAGCCCCTCGTATGAATAACTTAGCAGCATTGACCCATTCCATTTTGGCGGCATAAAGAGCGGCCATCTCGCAATCCTTCACATCCACAATTCCCCACTGCCCTTTCAACCTTTCCCTATATTCTCTGCCAAAACCTACACTGCCCCCATAGTTCACATCCATCACAGCAAAGCCTCGGGAGGTCCAGTATTGAATTCTAAAGTTAAAGGAGGGATCGGCGCAACCGGTAGGGCCTCCATGGCTAAAAACAAGCAGCGGAGGCAACTCCTGTCCACGTCCTGTATAATTTTTATTTATCGGAGGATAAAAATAAGCATATGCCGTGCGGTTGCCATAGGTGGGAAACTCCACACTTTCAGATGGGCTGCCATAACCCGGATCGACTTCCAGCTGCGTCGCTTTATCTAATGCGCTGGCTTCCAAGGTTTTTAAATTTAAATACATCACCCTTCTTGGCACACTCTTCGATCCCATCAACATGGCCGCAAAACCGTGGCCAACACCCAATTGAGAAAAATCTGTATAGGGTAAAGAAATCGGCTTCATAGCTTTTGCCTCCGGATCAAGCAAAGCCAATTGCGTAAACCCCTTTTCCTGAAAAGCGCACAATATCTGCTCTTCTTCTCCGGTGAATCCCCATGTGGACATCCCAAAGCGCCACTGCGGCACTCCAAATTCGGCATTTAAAGCGCAAACATTCTCTATATTCCCTTTTGAAAACCTATGCAGATTCCACCAGCCTGTACGGTCTGAGACAAAATATAGACATCCTTTCGGCGACCATTGAGGTTGAAAAATGGATTCTGTCCATCCCCCGGCTACACACCGCTTATTTTTGAGCTGTCCTTCCGAAATATCCGCTACCCACAACTCGGTGCCGTCCCAAGGCATATTGGGATGATTCCATGCCAGCCAGGCTATTTTCGTTTCATCCGGGCTTAGCGTAGGAGAGGCATAAAAGTCAAATCCAGTATCCAGCACAGAGCCTCTACC